>JBKPRX010000052.1:0-22511 GCA_046734795.1 Actinomycetota bacterium | reverse complement strand
CTCGCCGCGAACGCCGACGCGATCCTCACGAACTGGATCAGCGTCCCCGCGTCGGTGCTCGACGCCGCACCGCAGTGCCTCGTCGTCTCGCGCTACGGGATCGGCGTCGACAACATCCCGGTCGATCGCGCGACCGAGCTCGGGATCCTCGTCGCGAACACGCCCGGGTTTTGCGTCGAGGAGGTCTCGGACCACGTGCTCGCGCTCGTGCTCGCCTGCGCGCGGCGGATCGTCACGCTCGCAAGCTCGACGCGGGACGGAAGCTGGGACGTTTCGCTCGCGCGTGGCACGCAGCGCTTGCGCGGTCAGACGCTCGGCCTCGTCGGCTTCGGCTCGATTGCACAGACGCTCGCCTCCAAGGCAGCCGCACTCGGCCTGCGTGTGCTCGCGTACACGCCTCGTCTGGACGAACACAGTGCGAGCGGCATCGAGACGACCCGCGACCTGGAGCGCGTGCTCGCGGAGGCGGACTACCTCTCGCTGCACGCGCCCGCAACGGATGAGAGTCGCGGGATGATCGGCGAGCGCGAGCTTCGGGCGATGAAGACGACGGCGTTTCTTGTGAACACCGCGCGAGGCGCCCTCGTCGACGAGCCGGCGCTCGTCCGCGCGCTCGACGAAGGCTGGATCGCCGGCGCTGCGCTCGACGTGCTCGCGACCGAGCCGCCGGCGCGCGACCAGCCGCTGCTCGCGCGCGACAACGTGATCGTGACACCGCACTCGGCCTTCTACTCGGAGACGTCGCTGGTCGAGGTAGCGACGCGCGCGGCGCGGAACGTCGCGCTCGTTCTCACCGGCGAGCTTCCCGAGAGCGTCGTCAACCCGCAGGTACTCGACCAAGAGAACTGTCGACTTCGGCAGCTCGCGCGCGTCCGATGAGCTCAGTTCGCGTCGTCGATCTCAGCGCGCCGATCGTCCCGAGCGAGCCCGACGCGTTGCCGCTGCTGCGCACCGGCATCGAGTACGAGGCACATGACGCGGGAGCGGACGCGATCGAGAACTTGTTCGGCGTTCCGGCACGGTTGCTCCGAAACGGCGAGGGCTGGGCCGTCGAGACGATCACGCACCTCAGCACGCATGGGACGACACACGTCGACGCGCCGTGGCACTACAACTCGACGATCCGCGGCGAGCGCGCGCAAACGATCGACGAGCTGCCGCTCGAATGGTTCTACGGAGCCGGCGTCGTACTCGACTTCACCGCCAAGGACGACGGGGACGCCGTCGACGTCGACGAGCTCGAGCCTGCACTCGAGCGGGCCGGTCACGAGCTAGCGGCGGGCGACATCGTCCTCATGCGGACCGGTCGCGACGCGTTCTACGGCGAGCCCGACTACATCGCGCGCGGGCCGGGCGTGAGTGCGGCGTCGACGCACTGGCTCTTCGACCGCGGCGTGCGCGTGATGGGGATCGATGCGTGGGGCTGGGACCGGCCGCTTCACCTCCAGGCCGAAGAGGCGCGCGAGCGCGACGAGCCCGGGATCTTCTGGGCCGCGCATCAAGCGGACCTTCCCTACTGCCAGATCGAGCGTCTGTTCGGACTCGATGCGATCCCCACGACCGGCTTCGACGTCGCGTGCTTCCCGCTTCGGATCGTTGGGGCGAGCGCGGCACCTGCGCGCGTCGTCGCGCTGATCCGGGGATAAATAAAATATAAGATCGGCCGAGTCGTGACCCCTCTGGCCGAGCTCGAGCGCATCGTCGAGGAGCCGCACGCACGCGCGAGACGCTGGCGCGAAGAGGGCGGCTTCGTCGTCGGCGTGATCGGCGCCGACGTGCCGACGGAGCTCGTCGTCGCTGCGGGCGCGCTCGCCGTGCGCGTGACCGGGGAGCCGGGCAGGCCGACGCCGCTCGCGGACCGTTGGTGCGAGCCGCATCTCGACCCTCTCGCGCGTTCGATGCTCGAACGCCTGCTCGGGGGGACCTACTCGTATGTCGACGCGCTCGTCGTCTCGAACGACTGCGAGGCGTCGCTTCGCGTCTTCTACTACCTCCGTGAGCTCGTTCGGCTCGGGCACGACGTGCCGTGCCCGAGGCCGCGCATCTTCGACCTCGTGCACCTGCCGACGGCCACGAGCACGGATTACAACCTCGCGCTCGCCGACGACCTTCGCGTGGCGCTCGGCGAGTGGTGCGGTCGCGCGATCGAAGCGGAGGACATCCGCGAAGCGATCGCGCTCTGCAACGAGTCGCGACTACTGCTGCGTGAAGCGCACGAACTTCGCCGCGCCGACACGCCGCGTCTGCGGGGCGCCGATCTCGTCCGACTCACGACGGCCGGCTGGTTCTTGCCACCGCGCGAGCACGCCGAGCTCGTGCAGCGCGTGCTCCAGCACGAGCACGAGCTCGCCGAGCACGACGGGGCGCGGCTCTTCCTCACGGGCACCGCACATCAGGAGCCCGCCGCGTACGAGCTGATCGAAGCCCGTGGCGCCGTCGTGGTTGCGGAGGATCACGACGCCGGTGCGCCGGCGTTCCTCCCCGTCGACGAGAGCGAGGAGCCGCTGGCGGCGTTGGTCGCGCACTACCAGTCGGAGCGAACACCGGTGGCGAAGTCCTCCGCGAGCTCGCGCGCAGCCACGGCCGCCGCCGCGGCAGCCGCTGCACGCGCCCACGCGGCCGTCGTCTACCTCCGCGCCGGCGACGAGGGGCCCGCGTGGGATGCGCCGGACCAGCGCGATGCGTTCGAAGCGAGCTCGATCCCAACGCTGATCCTCGAGGACCAGCCGTACGGAGCGCTCACCGACGAGGCGGTTGAGCGGATCGACGCGCTCCTCGCCGGAAAGGTCGTCGCGTGACGGCACGAGCCGTTCGTTCACTCGAACTGGCGCGCGAGCTGGCGGATCACCAGCGCGCGTGGTTCGCCGAAGTCCGCGAGCGCGCGGCCGCCGGCGAGCCGATCGCTGTCATCAACGCAGACGGTCCGCACGAGCTCTTTCGCGCGTTCGACATCCCCTACGTCGTGAACCAGTGGTGGGCGTCCGTCTGTGCGGCGAAGCAGAAGTCGGCTCCGTATCTCGCGCTCCTCCGCGCGCGCGGCTATCCCGACGACAGCGAGCAATACAGCGCGCTCGCGCTCGCGTCGTCTTGGGAGAAAGATCCGGCCGAGGCGCCGTGGGGCGGTTTGCCGCGGCCGAAGTTCGCAGTCGCGCATCTCGTCGGCGACGGGCAGCGGAAGATCTTCGAGCTCTGGGCGCGCGAGTACGGCGCGACCTTCTATCCGCTCGAGATGACGATCGGGAACGACGTCGAGCCGCGCTGGTTCGAGCACATCCACGACGACTGGGAGAGCGTCATCGGGACGAAGCGCCTCGACCTGATGGTTGCAGAGCTCAAAGGACTCATTGCGTTGATCGAGCGTAAGACGGGCCGCACATTCGAGGAGCAACGGTTCGCGCGCGTGATGGAGCTCGCGAACGAACAGGCGGAATGGAATCGCCGCACGCGCGACTTGATCGCGACCACGTCACCCGCGCCGATCTCGGTCGCCGACGGCATTCCCACGGTCATGCTGCCGCAGTGGCACCGCGGCACCGAGTTCGCAGTCGAGTCCGCGCGGCGCTTCCACGACGTCGTCGCCGCCAAGGTCGCGGAGGGCGAGGCGGCGTGGCCACGCGAGCGCGTGCGGCTGATGTGGGTCGGCCGCGGGCTCTGGTTCAACATGGGCTTCTACCAGCACTTCCAGGAGCGCTACGACGCGGTCTTCGTGTGGTCGATGTACCTCGCCGTCGCGGCCGACGCGTATCTCCGCTACGACCACGGCGACCCGTTGCGAACGCTCGCGGCACGGTTCGCTGCATTCAACGAGCTGATCAACATGCCGCCGTGGTCGTCCGAGTGGTACGCGAAGGAAGCGCTGCACAACCGCATCGACGGAGTCGTGCATCTCGTCGGCGACGCGCTGCGCGGCAGCGCGTTCATCACGCGCGCGCTCGAAGAAGCCGGCGTCCCCGTTTGCGAGATCAACGCGCACAACGTCGACGCGCGTGCCTGGGACGAAAGCGCAGTGACGCAGCAGGTCGAGGCCTGGCTCGAGTCGCGCGTGCTCCCGAAGGTCGAGGCGCGATGACGAAGCCGCTCGAAGGCGTGGTCGTGGTCGATCTGACCGCCGCGCTCGCTGGGCCGTACGCGACATTTCTCCTCGCCGGCCTCGGCGCGCGCGTGATCAAGGTCGAGAACCCGCGCGGCGGCGACCCGGTGCGGCTCCATGCTCCATACGTGGGCAGTGACGGCGTCAGCATGGCGCGCGACACCGGCGACAGCGTCTCGCTCCCGTTCCTCAGCCGTGGGCGCGGCAAGGAGAGCGTCACGCTCGACCTGAAGCACGAGGAAGCGCCGCGTGTGTTCGCGGATCTCGTTCGCAATGCCGACGTCGTCGTCGAGAACTTCAGCCGTGGCACTGCGGACCGCCTCGGCGTCGGCTACGAGGCGGCGCGCGCGGCGAACCCGCGCATCGTCTACTGCGCGATCAGCGGCTTCGGCGCAGTGGGTTCGCCGGGCGAGGACAAGGCGTACGACTCGATCATCCAGGGCCTGAGCGGGATCATGCTCGTCTCGGGCGAGCCCGAAGACCCTCCGGTCAAGATCGGGATGCCGATCGCAGACTTGACCGCGCCGCTCTTCGGCGTGATCGGGATCCTGTCGGCGCTGCGGCAGCGCGAGACGACCGGCGAAGGGCAGTTCGTCGACGTCTCGATGCTCGGCGTGCTGACCTCGCTCGTCGCGTCAGAGGCGTGGGAAGCCGTCGAGAGCGCCGGTATTCCCACGCGAACCGGCAACAGCGTCCAACGCCTAGCGCCGTTCGGGATCTTCCGCACGAGCGACGGCTGGGCGGCGATCTGCGCGCCGCTCGACGACGCGTTCGAGCGCCTTTGCACCGCGATCGGCCGGCCTCACCTCACGACCGACGAGCGGTTCGCGACCCACCAGGCGCGCGTCTCGAACTTCCGCGAGCTCGACCGCGAGCTCGAGGCTTGGACGTGCGAACGAACCGCAGCCGAAGTCGTCTCGACGCTCAAGGCCGCAAACGTCGCGGTCGGCGAAGTGCGCGAGCCGAAAGACGCTGTGCGCGACCCGAGGCTCGTCGCGCGCGAGGAGACGCTCCAGCTCTCGCACCCGGAGCACGGGCTCGTCGAGGGCGCGTACGGCCCCGGCGTCCCGATCGTGTTCTCCGCGAGCGAGCGCACGTTCGGCGAGCCGCCGATCCTCGGCCAGCACAACGAAAGCGTCTACGCGGAGCTCGCCGGCTACAGCCTCGAGCGCATCGCCCAGCTCACCGAACGAGGCGTGATCTGAGCCGTGCGAGATAATCGACAGACGATGGCGACCCGGGCAAATGACGTCTTCTCCGAGCCGCGCACGCGCGCGCAGTGGGCGGAGCAACGCCTGCGCGAAGCCATCGTCACCGGCGAGCTGCAGCCGGGCTCACGCGTGCGGGTCGAAGAGCTCGCGCAACAGTGGGACGTCAGCTCGACGCCGCTCCGCGAAGCGCTCCGCACGCTCGCGGGCGAGGGTCTCATCGTGCTCGATCCGCAGCGCGGCGCACGTGTCGCCGACCTCTCCGAGGACGAGATGTTCGACATCTACGAGCTGCGGCTCATCCTCGAGCCGCATGCGCTTCGACTGTCACTCGCAAACGGCGACGACGAATGGCAGGCGCAGCTCGACGAGGTCTGGGGTGACTTGAAGCGCGCGCACTCGAGCAAGCCGCGGACGCCGCTCGACCTCGAGCCCGCGCACACGGAGTTCCATCGCGCGCTCCTCGCCGGCTGCGGCTCGGAGCTGCTCCTGCGGTCGACCTCGCAGCTCGCGACACAAGCGCTTCGCTTTCGCCTCCTCGCGTCGCCGTCGCGCCCCGGCGGGATGGCCCGATCGTTCGCCGACCACCGGCGGCTCTACGAGCTCGCGACCGAGCGCGCCCTGGACGCTGCAGCCGCTCTGCTCTCCGCGCACCTCGCGTGGCCGGTCGCCTCGCGGCTCGGCACCGACGCATTCGAGCGGCTCGTGAAGCGTTTCGAGCTGGCGCAGGGACAGGACGACCTGATCCTGAGCGGCCTCGCGACTCTCGACGTCGCGCCGAGCCGCCGGTAGGACTTGACCGTCGGCCCGATACCCGCAAAAGTACCGCCGCGAGAGAACTTATAGATTCCAAATTCAAGCTCGTGCGCGCGCTTGCGGCGCGACGTCCTGCAAGGAGGCTCGATGCGTTTCCCCCGTGTTCGATTCTGGCTCTTCGTGCTCGTCGTCGGCGTCGTTGCGGCCGCTGTCGCGAGCGCAGGCATGGGCTCGTCCGCGAAGACGAAGCCCGTCGTACGATCGACCATCCTCCACCCGGGCCCCGCGCTCAAGGCGCTGATCGCGGCCGCGAAGGCGGAAGGCTCGCTGACCTTCTACACGGTGCCGCCCGACCCCGCGGTGCGCCGTGTCGTCGACGACTTCTCGAAGCGTTACGGCGTCAACGCGAAGTGGATCCGCTTCACGAGCGGCGACCTGCAAGCCCGACTCACGTCGGAGACGAACGCAAACGCGCCGACCGCGGACATGATCATCATCTCGAACTCGACGTGGTTCCAAAACGCCGTCGGGAACGGAATGCTCGTTCCGCCGTCGAAGGCCGGAATCCCCGGTTGGCCGCGCGGCTACCCCGCGAAGTTCCGCACGCGAACGGGCTCGGCGATCATCCAGCTCCAGCCGAACAACTTCGCAATCAACACGCGGCTGCTCTCGCGCGGCGACGCGCCGAAGGACTGGCCCGATCTCCTCAAGCCTCAGTACAAGGACAAGATCCTGCTCGTCGATCCGCGGACCTCACCTGCGTACACGGATCTTTGGTGGCTGATCCAGCGCAAGTACGGGCTGAACTTCATCACGCGCCTCCGCGCGCAGGCGAAGTCGCAGCTCTACTCAGGTTCCTCGCCGATCACAAACGCGCTCGCCGCCGGCGAGGGCGCGATCGCGGTCCCGGACGTTCCGTCGATCGTCAGCCAGGCACGCGACCGTGGTGCACCGCTCGACTTCCTCGTGCCGTCACTCACGACGGGTCCGGAGCAGGTCGTCGCGCTGACGTCGAAGGCGAAGAACAAGGCGGCGGCGCGGCTCTTCCTCTACTTCCTGCTCACGCCGCGCGGTCAAGGCCTCTTGAACGACGACCCCGGTTCGGTGTCGGTGTGGAACTTGAGCGTGCTGCCGAAGGCGTACACGCGGGTCGATCCGAATGTGTCCGTCAACAAGCGCGACGACATCTACAAGGCATTCGGACTCGGCTAAGAGCGGAAGCCTCTGCCCCCAGAGGCGGGAGGGCGGCGCCGTCGCCGCCCTCCCGCGAGCAGTGGATCCCGAATGAGTAGCGCCGCTCCTCAACTCGCAAGCGCCCGGTACGGAAGCCTGCGACGCCTCGGCAGGTCGCTTACGCCGCTCAAGCTTCTGAGCGCGGCCGTCGCAGCGTTCCTCGCCTGGATCGCGATCTATCCGCTCGCGTCGGTCGTCGTGCGCTTGTTCTGGGACGACGGCTCGCTCGATCTCTCACCGATCACGGAGACGTTCTCGCAGCATGGGATCTGGCGCGTGATCGGAAACACGATCATCGTCGTCGGGTCGAGCGGTGCGATCGCGCTCGTCGTCGGCGCGTGGCTCGCGTGGGTGAACGAACGCACCGACGCGCGGATGGGGCTGCTGACGGAGGCGATGCCGCTCCTTCCGTTCCTCGTGCCGCCGATCGCCGGCTCGATCGCGTGGGTGATGCTGCTCTCGCCGGCGGCGGGTTTCGTCAACTCGGGCTTTCGCTCGCTCGTCGGCAGCAATGCGCTCGACGGCCCGCTGACGATCTACTCGTGGTACGGGCTGATCCTCGTCTACACGATCTACCAAGTGCCGTACGCGTTCATGCTCGCGTCGGCCGGCCTTCGGAACATGGATCCGAGCCTCGAGGAGCAGTCGCGCGTGAGCGGCGCCGGTTTACTGCCGACACTGCGCAAGGTGACGCTTCCGGGCGTTCGCCCGAGCCTTGCCGGCGCGATTCTGCTGATGGTCTGGAGCGGCTTCGGCCTCTTCTCGATCCCGGTGATCATCGGCACGGGCGCGGGTATCGACGTCCTCTCGGTCGACATCGTCCGCGCGGTGACAAACGACGGACGGATGGACATCGCCGTCGGCCTCAGCCTCGTGGTGATCCTCTTCTCGGGTCTCGCGTGGTTTCTGCAGACGCGCACGCTTCGCAAGGGCTTACACGCAACTGTCGGTGGACGCGGCCACGGCGCGCGACCGGTGCGGCTCGGCGTCTGGCGCTGGCCTGTGCGCGCGCTTGTGCTGCTCTACCTCGCACTGACGACCGTGATCCCGTTTCTCGCGCTCGTGCTCGTCTCGCTCGAGGGCTACTGGACGCCGCAGGTCCCGTGGGGTCAGCTGAACTTCGACTCGTACTCGAATATCTGGCACGACACGACGACGCGTGTCTCGATCGAGCACAGCTTGGAGCTCGGGCTCATCGGTGCGACGGTCGGGATGATCGCGGCCGCGCTCGTCGCGCTCTGGGTGCTTCGCATCAGCCCGCGTTTCGGCCGCGCGGTCGATTTCACGATCAAGTTTCCCTCGACGCTGTCGCACATCGTGATCGCGGTCGGGTTCGTGCTCACGTTCGCGGGGCCGCCGTTCAACCTCGCCGGGACGATGGGGATTCTGCTCCTCGCTTACCTCGCGCTCTACATGCCGCAGGGCGCGGTCGCCGCCGACGCTGCGGTGGCGCAGGTCGGCCGCGAGCTTCCCGAGGCGTCGTACGTCTCCGGCGCGGGCGAGCTGCGCACGTTCGTCCGCATCTACTTGCCCCTGATCGTGCCCGGCCTCGTCGCGGGCTGGGCGTTTCTCTTCGTGCGGATGGTCGGTGACCTGACGGCGTCGGCGATCCTCGCGGGGACGGACAACATCGTCGTCGGGCCGCGCATCCTCCAGATCTTCTCCGACAGCTCGTACTCCGACGTCGCCGCGCTCGCAACGGTGCTGACGCTCATCACGGCCCTCGTCGTCGTGATCGTGCTCGCGTTCACGCGCCGGCGCGCGCGGTGGGCGGCGACGCAGCGGCCCGTGGGGACGGTGTAGACCGTGACCCAGGTGGCGAGCGATCCGACGACGCGCACGAGCGAGCCGCCCCCGGCCGAGCCGGTGGCGCGCATCTCGAATCTCGTCAAGCGGTTCCGTCGCGCGGACGGAACGATCGCGCCGGCGGTCGACGACGTGACGCTCGACGTGGGGCGCGGCGAGTTCCTCGTCCTCCTCGGTCCGAGCGGCTGCGGGAAGACGACGCTCCTCCGCTGTCTCGCCGGCCTCGAGCGGCCGGATGCCGGCACCATCGAGATCGTCGGTCGCACCGTCTACTCCTCGGAGCGGAAGATCGAGGTGCCGCCGGAGCGGCGCGAGCTGAGCATGGTGTTCCAGTCGTATGCGCTCTGGCCGCACATGACCGCGTTCGACAATGTCGCCTATCCGTTGCGCCACGGCCGCGGCAAGCGCATTCGCAAGCGCGAGATCACCGAACGCGTCGTCCACGCGTTCGAGCTCGTCGGGATCCCCGAGCTGCTGCGGCAATACCCGAGCCAGATGAGCGGCGGCCAGCAACAGCGAGTCGCCCTCGCGCGTGCGCTCGTCGGCGGGAGCGAGCTCGTGCTCTTCGACGAGCCACTCTCGAACGTCGACGCGAAGGTCCGCGAGAAGCTCCGCCTCGAGCTCCTGTCGATGCAGCGGGAGCTCGGCTTCGCAGCGGTTTACGTCACGCACGACCAGGTCGAGGCGATGGAGCTCGGCCACCGGATCGCCGTGATGCGCGAGGGCAAGCTGGCGCAGGTCGGCGCGGCGCACGACATCTACGACGGACCGCGCACGCGCTACGTCGCGAACTTCGTCGGCACGTCCAACGAGCTCGTCGGCACGATCGCCAGCAGCGCCGGCGAGCTCGTCGTCGCAAAGACGGACCTCGGCGAGATCAGAGGCCGCACGCCGGAACGGGTCGTCGAGGGCGCGCGCGTCGCTGCGATCTCGCGGCCCGAGCGGTGGCGCGTCCTGCTCGAGGAGCCCGGCGCGGGCGAGAACGTCTGGCAGGGCGTGCTCGAGGCGTCGCAGTTCCTCGGGTCGTACGTGCAGCACGTCGTGCGTGTCGGCGAACACCACGTCGTCGTCTGGAGCGGCGACCTGCACGCGCATCGGAGCGGCGAGAACGTGTGGGTGACCGTCGACCCGGCCGATGTGCGGGTTCTCCCGTTCGACGAGGGGCCTGCGGAGTGATCGACGAGACGCTCGCAGCCGAGGCGCAGGTCGCCGACTTCGATCCACACCGCTCCGAGAGCTTCGACAGCTTCCACGCGGAGTTCGCCGAGCTGCGCGGCCGCTGCCCGGTCGCGCACTCGACTGCGTGGAACGGGTTCTGGGCGCTCCTTCGCTACGACGACGTCGTCTCGGTGCTCGGCGACAGCACGTACTCGACAGCAGTGCAGAACGTCGTGCCGAAGCTCGCGTTCACCGGACGCCGGCCACCGCTCCATCTCGACCCGCCCGAGCACACGCCGTACCGGCAGGCGCTGAACCCGTACTTCACCGCGGAGCGGATGACGCGACTCGAGCCGGCCGTTCGCCAGATCGTCGCGGACTTGCTGACGCCGCTCGTCGAGAAGGGCACGGGCGACATCTGCGCCGACTTCAGCTACCAGCTGCCCGGCTACGTGTTCGCAGAGTTCTTCAACCTGACGCCGGAGCTCGGGCTCGAGATTCGCGAGGCGACGCGCGAGTACAACTACGCGGTTCAGGAAGCGCGCGACGAGGACGTGAAGCGGACGAGCATGCTCCTCTACGACCTCGCGCGCACGATCATCGAGCTGCGCAAAGCCGAGCCACTCGATCCGGCTGACGATCCCGTGTCGGGTCTTCTCGCCTTCCGGCACAACGGCGAGCCGCTGCCCGAGGAGATGCTGCTCGGCACGATCCGGCAGTTCATCGTCGTCGGGATGATCGCGCCGAGCGTGTTCATCGGCAGCATCGCCGTGCATCTCGCGCGGAACCCGGACGTGCAGAGCGAGCTGCGCGGCGATCTTTCGCTCGTTCCCGCGGCCGTCGAGGAATACCTGCGGCTCTACACGCCGTACCGCGGCTTCGCGCGGACGCCGAAGCGCGACGTCGTCATCCGCGGCTGCCCGATCGCGAAAGACGAGCCGATCGCGCTCGTCTACGCGTCGGCGAACCGCGACGAAGAGGTCTTTCCCGAGGGCGACCGGTTCATCCTCAACCGGCCGAACATCAAGCAACACCTCGCGTTCGGGCTCGGGCCGCATCGGTGCGCCGGTGCACCACTCGCGGTTCTCCTGCTGCGCGTCGTGCTCGAAGAGCTCCTCGGCCGGACGAGCCGCATCGACCTCGTTGGCGAGCCGACGATGACGCGCTGGCCCGAGTGGGGAACCTTGTCCGTCCCGGTTGCCGTTGCCCCAGCCTGATTTCGACCCGCTCGCGGACGACTTCGTCCGCGACCCGCATCCGACGTACACGCGCTTGCGCGAGCAACGCCCGCTCGCGCGCGGCGCGCGCTGGAACTTCTGGGCGCTGACGAAGTATCAGGACGTGCGCCGCGCAAGCTCGCTGTACGAGCTCTTCACGAGCGCGCACGGAGTCGTCGTGCCGAGCAATCCCGTCTCGGGGCGACGTGCGCCGCTGCATTTCGATCCACCCGAGCATCCGCGCTATCGACGACCGTTGAACGCCGTGTTGAGCGACACGCACGTCGAAGCGCTCGAGCCGCGCTTCCGCGAGCTTGCGCGTGAGCTGCTCGAACCGCTCGTCGGGCGCGGCTCGGCAGAGTTCGTGTCGGAGTTCAGCTCGCCGTTCGCCTCGCTCGTCTTCGCAGAGTTCGTCTCGATCCCACGCGAGCTTGCGCTCGAATGGAACGAGCACAGCGACCGCTTCGAACGCGCCCAGGCGGAGCTCGACTCGGAGACGGCAGAACGCGAGAACCAGATCCTCTACGCGAGCTGCCGCGAGCTCGTCGCCTCGCGCCGCGCAGAGCAGCTCGACCCGCGACGCGACCTCCTCAGTGCGCTCCTCGCCGTGCGTGTCGATGGGAAGCCGCTCGAGGACGAGTTCGTCGCCGGGAGCGTGCGCCAGCTCCTCGTGGCTGCGCATGTCGCGCCGAAGACTGCGCTTGCGAGCGCCGCACACCATCTTGCCCGCGACCGCGAGCTGCAAGAACGCCTTCGCTCGGAGCCGGAGCGCACCGCGGTCGCGGTCGAAGAGCTTCTGCGCCTATACACGCCGAACCAGGGTTTCGCGCGTACCGCCACCGAGGATGCGGAGATCCGCGGCCGCCGGATCGAGGCGGGCGAGAAGGTCGCGCTCGTGCTCACGTCCGCAAACCGCGACGAAGAAGTTTTCGCGGACCCGCACGCATTCCGACTCGACCGCGACCCGAACCCGCACATCGCCTTCGGCCACGGTCCCCACAAGTGTCCCGGCGCAGCAACGGCGCGCGCCGAACTGCGCATCGCTCTCGAGGAGCTGCTCGCGCGCACGACGAGCTTCGAGCTCGCTGGCGAGATCGACTACGTGCCGTGGCCGCTCTACGGGCCGGCGACGCTGCCGCTCCGCTTCAGCTGAGCCTGAAGCGCGCGAGGGCGACCCCGTGCTCGTCTTCGATCGCGAGCTCGACCGGCGCGTCGGCGGCTAGGCCCGCAACCGGCTCGACGATGTTGGAGACGAGCCGCGGGCCTTCCTCGAGCTCGACGACGGCGACGTTGTAGGGCAGTCGCGATTCGAACGCTGGGTGGTACGCGCGGCGGTACACGACCCACGTCACAACCTTGCCGCGACCGCTCGCGCGCTCCCACTCCCAGGTCGCCGCGAGACAGCGCGGACACTCCTCACGCGGAGGCAACCACGCGTTCCCGCACGACGTGCACCGCTGGAACCGAAGCTCGCCGCGCGCGAGTGCGTCCCAATACGGCTCGCTCACCGGCGTCCGCTCCGGCAGCGGAAACTCGCTCGCGCTCATCGGCCGAGCACCAGCGTCGAGTGCGTGTGCATCGAGCCGCCTTGATTCGAGACGACGCACGTCTGCGCGTTTCGTACCTGCACGTTCGCGGTGCCGCGCAGCTGACGCACGCCTTCGACCACGTGCTGCATCCCCGGCAATCCTGTCTCCGACAGCAGTCCGCCCGACGTGTTGATCGGCAGCTCGCCGTCGCTCGCAACGCGACCCCCTTCGACGAACCGCCCGCCTTCGCCCTTCTTGCAGAAGCCGTAGTCCTCGAGCGTCATCAGGACCGCGATCGTGTAGCAGTCGTAGATCTGAGCCACGTCGACGTCGCTCGGCGACATCCCTGCCATCGCGAACGCCGCACGCCCCGACTCCGTCGCGAGCGTCGAGGTCAGGTGCGGCCGCTGCGCCACCTCCCACGACGTTTGCCCGTGACCGAAGCCGAGGATCGGAACCGGCGCGGCCACCCCGAGTTCGCGCGCACGCCTTGCACTCGTCACGACGACGGCGGCCGCACCGTCGGACACGAGGCAGATGTCGTCGCGGCGCAGCGGCTCGATGATCGAAGGCGACTCCATGTACCCCTCGAGCGTCAGCGGCAGCTGGAGCTGCGCGTTCGGGTTCCGCGCGCCGTTCGCGCGCACCGCGACCGCGATCTCGCCGAACTGCTCGGCCGTCGTCCCGAACTCCTCCATGTGGCGGCGCATGACGAGGCCGTACTGCGACGCGATGCCGAAGAGCCCGTAGGCGGCATCGTCGCCCCACGGCCGCTCGTATGCCTGGCGCGTGCCGGTGCGCGGGTTGTCGGCCATCGTCACGACCGCGACCTCGCATTGTCCCGCTTCGATCGCAAGCGCCGCGAACATGATCATCGTGATGCCGCTTGCGCCGCCCGCTTCCCACGCACCGCCGAGCTTCGGTTGGAGTCCGCACGCCTCGGCGATGCGCTGACCGATGAGCGGGACGTAATGCGACGTCGGGCTCTTCACGAGCAGTGCGTCGACCGCGTTCTTGTCGATCCGCGCGTCGGCGAGCGCGTTGCGGATTGCCTCGACGTTCAGCGACGCGATGCTGCGCCCCGGCAGCTTCCCGTACGCGGTGTGACCGACGCCCGCGATGACGTAGTCGCCGCGCTTCAGATCACGCCCTCCTTACGGAGCGACGCGATCTCCTCCGGCGAGAGGCCGAGCACGTTGCCGTAGACGTCGTCGTTGTCCGCGCCGATCTCGACGCTCGGAGTGAGCTCACGCGTCGCAAGACCTTCGAACCGAAGCGGGCTCTGCTGCACCACGATCTCGCCGAGCTGCGGATGGTCGAGCTGCCGGAGAAACCCGCGAGCGTGCAAGTGCTCATCGGCGACCACCTCGCCGAGGTCTCGCACAGGCGCCGCCGGAACGCGATGCGCCGTCAGAAGCTCGAAGAGCTCCTGCTTCGGCCGCGTCCGCGTGAACTCGGAGATCGTCTCGTCGAGCTCGTCGAGATTCGCAAGACGCGAAGCCGAGTCGGCGAAGCGAGCGTCCTCCACGAGCTCGGCACGGCCCATCGCCTCCGCAAGCCGCCGCCACTGCTCTTCGCCGACGGTGATGATCGCGACGTACCCGTCGCTCGCCTCGTACACGTTGTACGGGGCGACGGACAGACCGCCGTGGCGGTTGCCGGTGCGGAGTGGCGTGTCGCCCCCGCTGTCCTGGTAGAAGCCGAGGTTCGACGCGAGCGACGCGTACACGGCCTCTTGCATCGCGACCTCTACGAGTCTGCCGTGCCCAGTCCGCTCCCGCTCGTACAACGCAGTGACGATCGCGCCGTAGAGATGCGTGCCCGCCCCGAAGTCGCACATCGCCGGGCCGGCCTTGAGCGGTGGCCCGTCGGGAAAGCCCGTGACGCTCATGATCCCCGCGAAGGCCTGCACCGTGAGATCCATCGCGGGGTAGTCGCGATGCGGGCCGCTGCGGCCGAAGCCGGAGCTCGCTGCGTAGATCAAGCGCGGATTGTCCTCGCGAAGTACGTCCCATCCCACACCGAGACGATCCATCACGCCCGGCGCGAAGTTCTCGACGAGCACATCGGCGCGTCGCGCGAGCTCGCGCAGGAGCTCCTTCCCGCGAGCAGTCTTCAGGTCGAGCGTGATCGCGCGCTTGCCGCCGTTCAGCATCGCGTACGGAAGCGCGTCGCCCTGGCTGCGGTCTCGACGCCGCAGATGCTCGCCGCCGCGAGGCTCGACCTTGATCACGTCCGCACCCGCTTGCGCGAGGAGGAACGTCGCATACGGACCGTTGTAGATCTGGCTCAGGTCGAGGACGGCGACGCCGTCGAGCGGCAGCGTCATTCGCCCTTGAACTCCGGTGCTCGCTTCTCGGCGAACGCAGCGGGACCCTCTTTCGCGTCGTCAGTGAAGGCGAGCAGACGATTTGCGAGCGCTTCGAGCCGCAGACCCGTCGCGCGGTCGACGTCACGCGAGCGGACGGCGAGCTCCTTCGCCGCCTGCACCGCGAGCGGCGCGTTCGCTGCAATGCGCTGGGCGTAGTCATGCGCGACCTCGAGCAGCTCGCCCGCGGGCACGACCCGGTTGACGAGGCCGAAACGTTCAGCGGCGCGCGCGTCGATCGCGTCGCCGGTGAGGAGAAGCTCCATCGCGATCGGGTACGGAAGCTGCTCGAGGATCCGCTGCGTGCCGCCGTTGCCCGCGACGATCCCGCGCTTCACCTCCGAGAGCCCGAACGTCGCGTGCTCGGCCGCGACGCGGATGTCCGTGGCGAGCAGCAACGTCAGCCCGCCGCCCAGGCAGTAGCCGTTCACCGCTGCGATCACGGGCTTCCACACCTCGAGCCCGCGGTTCAGGAGCTGGTCGCGCTGCGTCTGCCACATCTGCGTGAGCGACGCCGGACGCGTCAGGAAGTCCTTGATGTCGGCGCCGGTCGAGAATGACCGCTCGCCCGCGCCTGTCACAATCGCGACGCGAATCTCCGGATCGTCGCGCACGCGCAGCCACGCCGTGGAGAGCAAGCCGTAGTGCTCTGCGTCGAGCGCGTTCAGCCGCTCGGGCCGGTTGATCGTGATCGTCGCGATGCCGGCGGCGACGTCGACGTCAATTGCCACGTGCGCCGTCCTTTCCGCCGAGCAGCTCGCGCGCCACGACGAGGCGATGCACTTCCGACGGTCCTTCGCCGATCCGCCGGATGCGCAGCTCGCGGTACCAGCGCTCGAGCGGTAGTTCCTGCGCAACGCCCATGCCGCCGAGGATCTGGATGCAGCGATCGACGACGCGGCTCGCGGCTTCGCTTGCGAAGACCTTCGCGATCGACGCCTCGGTGCGCATCGGCTTGCCGAGGTCGGCGTTCCAAGCCGCTTGGTAGGTGAGCAACCGCGCAGCGCGCAAGTCGATCTCGCTGTCGGCGAGCATCCACTGGATCGCCTGCTTGTCTGCGAGCCGCGAGCCGAACGTCTCGCGCTCCTTCGCCCAAGCGACCGCCAGATCGACGGACGCCTGCGCGACGCCGATGTTCGCCGCCGAGTACGGCACGCGTCCGTGCACGAGCCACGTCTCTGCGAGCGCGAACCCTTCACCTTCTTCGCCGATCCGGTTCTCGACCGGCACCTCGCAGTCCTGGAGCGAGATCTCGTACGGGTAGTACGAGCGGATGACCCGCACCGGCTGCGCCGAGAACCCGGGCGCGTCGGTCGGGACGATGAAGCACGAGATTCCGCGTCGTCCGGCGCCGCCCGTGCGCGCGTAGACGATCCCCCATTTCGAGCCGCCGACGCCGGAGATGAACGTCTTCGTCCCGTTCAAGACGTAAACGTCGCCGCGTCGCTCGGCACGCGTCTGAATCGCGCGACCCGGATCAGACCCGCCGCTCGGCTCGGTGATCGCGACGAAGTGACCGGAGCCCGACTCCACCGCCGGCAACGCCCAGCGCTCGAGCTGCTCCTCCGTTCCTTTGAAGACGACGTTCGGCGGCCCGTGCCCGAACGAGTTTCCGGCCGGGTGATAGAGACCCATCCGGCACTGTGCGGCCTCTTCCGTCACGACCGCCTGGGCGAGCAGGCTCAGGCCCGCGCCGCCGTATTCACGCGGAACGGAGATGCACCAGAGCCCGAGCGACCGCGCCTTCGCCTGGAGCCGCTCGCGCACTTCGGACGGAAACGCGTTTGCATCGTGGTCGAGCTTCGCCTCCTCCGGCCGCACGTCCTCCCGCATGAAGGTCCGAACGGTCTCGCGGAGGAGCTGCAGCTCCTGCGGCAGCTCCCAGCTTCCCGCAGCTCCAGCGCTCGCCGCCGACACAAGCGGAGCCTAAACCGCCGCCGCGCTTCGCCGCGCGTTCCGCTGCGTGGAACGCTGTCTACCTGGGCGGGAAGGTGTGCGATATATATCGGCGCGTGCCGGTGTCCGGGCAGCTTGCGGCGAGGGCAGGGTCGGTCGACGCATCGGCGCGACGGGAGCGCGCGCGAGCTTTTGCCCGGCGCGCCTCCACAATCGCGATTCCGATCCTCTCGGTCGCCGTCTTCCTCGCTTTCTGGGAGCTGATCTCGCGAACCGGCACGATCGACGAGAGCTTCCTGCCGCCGATGACGACGACGGTCAGCGAGCTCTGGTCGATGGTGACCACGAACTCGACGAAGGCGACGTTCTTCGCCGGTGACACGACGAGCTTCTGGGGCGCGTTCGCCCGGACCGTGCGTGGCTGGGGCCTCGGCCTTCTGATCGCGACGGTCCTGGCGGTGCCGCTCGGCGTTCTTCTCGGCACGTTCGACTACGCCGAGCGGGCGTTTCGCGTGCCGGTCGAGTTCCTGCGGCCGATCCCGTCTGCCGTGCTGATCCCGGTGCTCCTGATCGCAACTCCGGCGTTCGGCGTCAGCCTGCGGAGCGAGGTCTTCCTCGCCGCTTACGGCGCGTTCTGGCCGCTCCTGATCCAGACGATGTACGGCGTCAAGGACGTCGACCCCGTCACGACCGATACGGCACGCTCGTTCGGAATCGGCAAGCGCGAGCGTCTCTACCGCATCACGCTTCCGAGCACGCTGCCGTACGTCGCGATCGGTTTCCGGATCGCGTCGCAGGTCTCGCTCATCCTCGCCTTCACGGCCGAGCTCTTCGGCGTCGGGACGAAAGGCCTCGGGACGAAGGAGACGTTCGCGCAGAGCTACAGCCTCGAGTCGCAGGTATATGCGATCGCGCTCGCGACAGGGATCCTCGGCGTCGCGATCCACCTGCTCACGAGCGCAGCCGAGAAGCGCGTCCTCCGGTGGCACCCGTCGCAGAGAGAGACGGCATGAGTCCTCGGACGTCGAACGCCGTCAAGGTCGGCCTCGAGATTGCGGTGCCGATCGCGATCCTCGCGGCCTGGCAAGCGCTGACGATGCACGCCGACTCGAAGCGCTTCACGACGCCGACCCACGCGATCAGCCTCTTCCCCGACATCGTCGGCCAGCTCCAGCCGAGCCTGCAGCGAATCGCTCTCGGGTTCGGCATCGCGGTCTTCGCCGGAATCGTGATCGGCATCCCGCTCGGTCTGTGGCGGCCCGCACGGCTCGCTGCGACCCCGCACGTCGAGTTCTGGCGCAACATTCCGCCGACGGCGGTTCTGCCGATCTTCATCATCCTCACGCACTCGATCGGCGACGTGCAGAAGGTCTCGTTCATCGCGTTCTTCTGCCTCTTCCCGGTCCTGCTGAACACGATCGATGCGGTGCGCGGCATGGAGCCGACGATGATCGACACCGCACGCTCGTTCAACGTGCCCTGGTACGAGCGGGTGCTGCGCGTCGTGCTGCCCGCCGCCGTGCCGCAGATCGTGGCCGGGATGCGAAACGCGCTCGCGCTCGCCGTGATCCTGATGGTCCTGAGCGAGTACTTCTCGAGCACGAGCGGCATCGGCTACGTCTTGTTGAACTCGAAGAACACGCTTCAGTACGACGAGATGTGGTCGTCGATCCTGATGATCGGATTGCTCGGTTACGTGCTCAACGTCCTCTTCCTGATGCTCGAGAAGCGCCTGCTCGTGTGGCACCGCGGCTGGCGCTCGGCGACGCCGCTATGAGAGGGGAGTCGTAAATGGCGATCCTCGAGCTGCATGCCGTCGGCAAGACGTACGGCACAGGAGAGAAGGCCGTGCACGCGGTCGGCAGCGTCTCGTTCTCGGTGGAGGACGGCGAGTTCGTCTGCGTTGTCGGCCCGTCCGGCTGCGGCAAGACGACGCTCCTGAAGACGGTCGGTGGCCTGTTGCACCCCACCCGCGGCGAAATCGCCGTTCGCGGGCGGCGCGTGACGCGCCCGCCCGAGGAGATGGCGATCGTCTTCCAGGAGTACAGCCGCTCCCTGATGCCGTGGACCTCGGTGCGGAACAACGTGCTCCTGCCGCTACGGCACAAGTCGCTCGGCCGACAGGAGCGGAGCCGCCTCGTCGAGGAAGCACTCGACGCAGTCGGCCTCGTGCGCTTCATGGATCACTACCCGTGGCAGCTCTCGGGCGGAATGCAGCAGCGCGTCGCGATCGCCCGCGCGCTCGCCTACCAACCGTCGATCCTCTTGATGGACGAGCCGTTCGCTTCTGTCGACGCGCAAACGCGCAGCGACCTCGAGGATCTCGTCTTGCAAGTGCGCGACCAGTTCGGGGTCACGATCGTCTTCGTCACGCACGACATCGACGAGTCCGTCTACCTCTCCGACCGGATCGTCGTTCTCACGCACTCGCCCACCGAGGTGAAGGAAGTGATCCCGGTCGAGCTGCCGCAGCCGCGCGACCAGATCGCAACGAAGGAGCTGGCGGAGTTCGCCAAGCTCCGGGCGCACGTCTACCGACTGATCCGGCGCGAGCAGCTTCCGGAGACGATCGCGGAGCCGGCGGCGATTGCGACAGACCGTTCCGCTGAGTGAGACAGGCGTCTAGCAATCGGCGAACGGCCGGGCGATAATCGGCGCCGAGGCTCGCCCGCACGGGGCGCTAGAGACAACCAGGGAGGGCATGGATGGGAACTCGTAGACGCCACAGGCGCGCGAGGTTGCTCGTGGTCGCGTTAGTCATCGGGATGCTCGTCACGCTTGCGGTGCTCGGCGGCACGGCTTCCGGTGCGCGCAAGGCGAATGTGACGATCACGCTGGACACGCTGCCGATCGCGAACGGGTTCGCTCTCGATCTCGGCATCCAGAAGGGCTTCTTCGACAAGCAAGGCATCGACATCAAGAAGCAGGTGTTCCAGAGCGGAAACGACATCGTCGTTGCGCTCGCCAACCACACCGGAGACATCGGCTACATCGGCTACGTGCCGGCGATGATCGGACGCACGCAGGGCATTCCTTTCACCGTGATCGCGGCGAGCGACGACGAAGGCGCGAGCGAGGCGGACAACTGGCAGAACATCATGGTTCGCTCGGGCAGCTCGATCCGGACGCCCGCGGATCTCGCCGGCAAGACGATCGCCGTCAACGCGCTCAAGGGCGTGGGTGAAGTCATCATCAAGGCGGCGCTGAAGAAGAAGGGCGTCAACCCCGATTCGGTCAAGCTCGTCGCGATTCCGTTCCCGGCGATGCGAGCGGCGCTGAACGGCGGCCAAATCGACGCGATGTGGGCGCCGGAGCCGTTCGTCACGCAGGTGCTCGCAGACGGCGGACGCGTCGTGCTCGCTCCGGGCCCGGCAGTCGGCAAGTACTTCCCGAACGGGTGCTACGGCGCGCTGCACGACTACTTCGTCAAGAACCCCGGAATCGTCAAGCGCTTCCGGACGGCGATGAACCAGTCGCTCCTCTACGCGCAGAACCATCCGCAGGAAATCCGCGCGTTCCTGCCGGCCGCAACGCAAAACATCCGGCTGCCGGTGTGGAGCCCGCTCATCGATCGCAAGCAGCTCCTGACGCTGGCGCGCTACGCAAAGGAGTTCGGCGTCATCCCGACGCTCCCGAACTTCACGCAGCTCGTGCCGGGCACGGTCAAGACCGGTAAGCCAGTCGTCAAGAAGAAAAAGAAGAAGAAGTAGTAGGAAGCCGGCGCAGACAGTGGGGCTGGCGGAAAGTCGGCCCCACTGCTCTGCGATCGCTAGTCGGCTGCGATCTCGATCTCGAGGAGCAGTGGCTCGGCTCGCTCGCGGAGGCTCGGCATCACGCCGTCGAGCGCATCGACGAGCTCGTCGTGCGTCGTAACGCGACGGGCGGGACATCCAAGCCCCTCCGCGATCGCAACGAGATCGACGTTCTCGAACGACGGCCACGACGACGAACCGCCTGCGTCTTCGGCAAGCCGATCCATGACTCTGTAGCCGCCGTTCTTCAGCACGACGAAGAGAACGCCGACGTCGTAGTGCGCCGCGCCCCAAAGCCCGTGGACGCCGAAGAGCGTCGAGCCGTCGCCGAGCACGGCGACGACGGGTCGCTCGCGCAGCCCGAGGCGCAGTCCGACGGCTGCGGACAAACCCCAGCCGAGCCCGCCCATGGCAGCGCTGACGAAGCCGAGCGGTTGCCGAGCTGGCACGCGCAACTCGAGCTCGGGGCGGTTCGACGGAGATTCCTCGACGAGCACCGCGTCTGCAGGAAGGCGTTCCGCAAGCGCGGCGAGCACGTGTGCCCCACGCAGCGCCTCGCCGGTGGCCGGCGCCGCGGGCGCGTCCGGCCTGCGGAGACGCGCACCGCCGGTGCGTTCGCGAGCCTGAACGCGCTGTGCGAGTGCAGAACACACAGCGCCCGGCGAAGCGAGCACCGCAACCTCGACGAGGCTCCGGTGTGCCTCGTCCGGATCGTCGGTCACGACCGCTACGCGCGTGCCCTCTCCCACGAGCGGTCCGGGTTCGTACCCGTACTGGCGGAAAACGGGCGCGCCGACGGCGACGACGACGTCGTGCTCCGCCAGCGTCTCGCGCAGCGCCGCGCGACCCGTCGGCACCGTGCCCGCAAAGAGCTCGTGATCCTGCGGAAAGCCCGCCTGGCCCGAGAACGCCTCTTGCCACACCGGCGCGTCGAGTCGCTCCGCGAGAGCAACAAGCGCTGCCCACCCGTCGACAGTGTCGTTGCCCGCACCCGCGACGAACGCCGGCGCGCGCGAGCCGCCGAGCAGATCCGCCAGCGCATCGACCGATTCTTGGTCAACGGCAAGCGGACGCAGCACACGCGCGGCCGCCGCGGCCTCGTGCGGCTCACCGGCTTCGGCGAGCCAGTCGTCCATCGGTACGACGACGATCGCGGGCCCGCGCTTCGTCTCGGCCTCGTGACACGCACGCGCGATCGCCCCGACGACGTCAGCCGCGCGCGGCGGCTGGTGGAACCACACCGGGTACGTGCCCGCAAGACCCTCGAGCCGGCCGGCGAGGAAAGGCTCGAACGCGAGATGCCGCCGGTCCTGCTGGCCGACGACGACGACGAGCGGCGTCCGGTTGACGCGCGCGGTCGCAAGCGCGTTGACGGCGTTGCCGAGACCGGCCGTCGTGTGGAGCAACACGAACGACGGTCGGCGCCGCGCGAGCGCGTACCCGCTCGCCATCCCGACAACCGCGCCTTCGTGCAGACCGAGCACGAAGCGGAAGTCGT
>JBKPRX010000051.1:0-15780 GCA_046734795.1 Actinomycetota bacterium | reverse complement strand
GCCATTCTCAACGCGTCGAGGTATCTCGAGAATCAGCCTGCTTTGGCGACAGCGTTGACGACCTTTGCCGAGGCGGTACGGGGAGCGCTCGCACCGGTGATCGGTCCCGACGACGCGGGTGGTCGTAAGAAGATCCTGGAGGCGGCGAAGCACGGTGTCCCGTCGAACCTCGTCACGAAGCTCGGTGACTACTACGACCGTTTCGTGCTCTACGACTCGGTGCTGCTGCCGCTCACGTACGGCTCCGTCGGCGAGTCCGACCGCGTCGAGGTGATTCGGGTCAGCCCGGAGGACGCGACGAGCATCGTCGACGAGATCGGCGAGAAGACACGCAAGCTCGGCGGGATCGAGGTCAACCACTTTGGCGGCTTCTTCCGGCTCGACTGGCGGCAGAACGACATGCTCTGGGGCCGGCTCGACGCCGCCGACCGCGTGATCACGACGCTCCTGCCCACAGACGAGTTCGATCCGGAGCTGATCGCCGGGCTCGTGCGCGATGCCCAGCGCGCCATCGTCGCGGAGGAGAAGGAAATCGACCCGAAAGATTCCGCCAAGCTGGACGCGGAGCTCGACAAGCTCCGGGCCGGTGCGATCGATCGCACGCTGCGCGGCCCTGAAGTCGCGGGCTTGCTCGGCCGCTCGGCCCACGTGAGCGCAGCGGTCCTCGGAACCGTGCAAAGCGCGCTCGCGGTCAAGCTCGTCCTCGGCTTTCTGCGCGGGACGCTCGTGCTGCTCGGCTCGGCGCTGCGGCCGACGCGCTGGCTCGTCCTCGGACTCGTGCTCGCCGCGATCGCGATCGCCGCAGCCATTGCGGTCGCGGAGGCCGAGACGATCCATTGGCTCGGCCGCCTGAGCTGGGTGCTCGCAGGCGTCTGGGTCGTGATCGTCGCGCTCGGCGTTGCGATCTTCGTCGGCGGGCGGACGATGCAGCTCGCTCCGAAGAAGCCCCCGCCCTCGAAGGCGAGAAAGTTCGTGACGATCGCGCTGCTCGCGCTCGCCGGGCTGACTGTCGCCGTCCTCGCGGCCGTGTTCATCGGCGCGCTGCTCGACGGTGTCCACATGAGCAAGCTCTTGAGCTGGCTCCCCGGCTGGTAGAGCCCTAGGCCGTCGCGGACGCAGTCGGCGCTGCGGTTCGGCCGTGCGCCAGTGGGATCTCGACGTAGAAGGTCGATCCCTCGCCGATTCGCGACTCGACCCAGATGCGTCCGTTCACGCGGTGCACGAGCTCGCGCGAGATGTACAACCCGAGTCCGCTGCCGCCGATGCCCCCAGTCATCTGTGGGTCGACGCGGAAGAACTTCTCGAAGATCTGACGTTGAGCGCTCTGAGGAATTCCGAGGCCGCTGTCGGAGACGGCGAACCGGAGATACGCCTCACGTTCGTCGAGCCTCAGTGCGATGCGACCGCCTTCCGGCGAGTACTTGATCGCGTTGTCGACGATGTTCGTCAGCACCTGGCGCAGCTGCTCAGGGTCCGCTTGGACGTGCGGCAGCGAGTCGCTGGCGTCGAGCACGAGCTCGATCGCCTCCGGAAGGCGTGCGCGTGCGGCATCGACGACTGATGCGGCGAGCGAGCGGGGGTCGCAACGCTCGATGTTGACCTGGAGCTTCCCCGAGTCGAGCTGGCTTGCGAGGAGAAGGTCGTCGACGATCGATGAGAGCTGCTCGGATTCCTCCGCGATCACCTCGAGGAGCTTCAGCCGCAGCTCGCCTTGCAACTCGACGTCGCTGCGGCGAAGCGTCAACGCGGCGCCGTAGATTGCTGCAAGCGGCGTTCGCAGCTCGTGCGACACGGTGGCGACGAGGTCCTGTCGGAGTTCTTCGAGCGCCCGGTCGGCCGTCAGGTCGCGGAACGCGTAGACGGTTCCGTCCTCGAACCCCACGGCGGACATCGAGAGCCACAGCTCGCGCTTCCCGACCTCGAGCGGAAGGCTGATCGGCGACGGCAGCTCGCCGGCGCTCGCGATCGGAACGCGCGCCACGATCTCTCGCCAGCTCGAGATTGCCGCCTCGGCGGGCTTTCCGAGCACGTCGGCCTCGTCGAGGCCGGTGATTGCCTGCGCGGCGTTGTTCCAAAGGCGGATGCGCTGCTCCTGGTCGACGAGCATGACGCCGTCGCCGATCGTCGCGAGGACGCGAGCGGCCTGCCCACGTTGCTCGGCCGCGCGGTACAGGCGCGCGTTGTCGATCGCGGTGGCGGCGCGCCGCGCGACTTCCTTGGCGACGGCGAGGTCAGTCGCCTCAAAGCTTCGTCCCGATTCGGCGGCGACGAACGTCATCGCGCCGACGACGCGGTCGCGTGCGACGAGCGGGACGCAGATGTACGAACGGAGGCCGAGCTCCGCGATCAGCTCCGCATGCATCTCGTCTCGCGCGGCCGCAGCGATCTGCTCAGGCGGAATCTCCGGTACGAGCTCGGGCTCACCGGTCCGAATCACAGCCGCGGGGCCTTGCGAGGCGTCGCCCTCGGGCGGGTAGCGCTCCTGCAGCTCGCGTGCGAACACGATCTTCTGCGGATCCTCGTGCGCGAGCGCGACACGACGGAGCGAGCCGTCGCCGTCCAAGATGTCGACAGCGCACCAATCGGCGATCGCGGGCACGGCCGCCTCCGCGACTCGCGCGAGCGTCGTCTCGTAGTCGAGCGAGCTGCCGAGGATCTCCGCGGCCTCGGCGATGAACCTGCGCTCGTCCGCATCGCGCTTGCGGTCGTGGATGTCGGTCGCGGTGCCGACCCAGAAGGCGATGCGTCCGGCGTCGTCGCGGATCGGAACTGCGCGACCGAGGTGCCAGCGATAGTCGCCGTCGACCGACCGAAGCCGATACTCGACCTCGAACACATCGCCCGTGACGAGCGTTTGCATCCGCCGTTGCAGCGCCTGTTGCAGATCGTCCTCATGGACGATCGCCTGCCACGACTGCGGTCCCGCATCTTCACGCCGGATGCCCGTGTAGTCGAACCAGCGCTGGTTGAAGTACGTCGCGCCGCCCTCGGCGTCGGACGTCCACACGATCTGCGGCATCGCGTCGGCGAGCTGCCGGTAGCGTTCTTCGCTCTCGAGCCGCAGCTCTCTCAGCTCTTGCTCACGGAGTCGCTCGGCCTGCCGGCGGAGCTCTGCTGTCTTCTCCCACAACTCGACGAACACGGAGACTTTCGAGCGGAGCATGTCCGGATCGAACGGCTTGAAGAGATAATCCACGGCGCCGGCGGAATAGCCGCGGAAGACGTGCTGCTCGTCCGTGGAGAGCGCTGTCAGGAACACGATCGGCACGTGCTTCGTCCGTTCGCGCTCCTTGATCAGATGCGCAGTCTCGAAGCCATCGAGCTTCGGCATCTGAACGTCGAGGAGGATGCAGGCGAAATCGTGATGGAGCAGCTCGCGCAGCGCGGCTTCGCCCGACTCGACGCAGACGAGCTGGTGGCCGAGCGGCGCGAGGATCGCTTCCAGTGTCACGAGGTTCTGCGGCTGGTCGTCGACGACGAGGATGGTCGCGCGCGCTGCCGTCACGCGGTGACTCCCGAGCAGAGGCTCGCGACGTAGGCGCCGATCTCTTCGAGTGGCAGGACGGCGTCCGCTGTCGTCGCAGCGGCTGCGGCAGCCGGCATCAGCCCGCGCTCCGAAGTCGCCGGGTCTTGCACGATCGCGACGCCGCCGCGTTCCTTGATCCTGCGTAGTCCCTCGGCACCGTCGTCGCTTGCGCCCGTCAAGACGATTCCGATCGCCCGCTGTCCGTACGAGTCGGCGACCGACTCGAAGAGCACGTCGATCGACGGACGCGCATGCCGGATCAGCTCGTCGGTCGAGAGCGCCAACGAACCCCGCTCCACGAGCAAGTGATAGTCGGCAGGCGCGAGGTAGACGTGGCGATCGCGCAGCGGCTCCTTGTCCTCCGCGTCGACGACATGCCGCAAGGTGTGGTGTTGCAGGAGACGCGCGAGCCCTCCCTCGGTCACGTCGGACGCGCGGTGCTGCGCAACGACGATCGGCTGCGCGACCTCGTCGGGCAGTTCGTCCAGCAGCCGCGACACAGCGTTCAACCCGCCCCACGACGTTCCCACGGCGATGACCTCGTACGTCATTCCCGACCTACTCGACCTTCCGATAGATGCGCTCGGCGTCGTCGATGGCCTCGTATCGATCGACCAACGGCGTGAAAGCGATCGACTCTTTGTGCCCGAGCGCGAGGATCCCGAACGTGTCGAGGCTCTCGTAGAAGAGGTGGTGCACGCGGTCTTGCAGCGTCTTGTCGAAATAGATCATCACGTTGCGGCAGAAGATCCCGTTGAACGTCTGAAACGACTGATCCATCGCGAGGTTGTGTTGCGCGAAGACGACGTTGTCGACGAGTGACCGTGCGAACTGTGCGCCTCCGTACGCGGCGACGTAGTACTCGGAGAAGGCGCGGTTGCCGCCTGCCTTGATGTAGTTCTGCGTGTACTGCTGCATCTTGTCGAGCGGAAACACGCCTTCGCGCGCGCGATCGAGGACGCTCTGGTTGATGTCGGTCGCGTAGATTCGCGTTCGGTCGTAGAGGCCTTCCTCGTTGAGCAAGATCGCGAGCGAGTAGACCTCCTCTCCCGTCGAGCAGCCCGCCACCCAGATTCGGGTGAACGGGTACGTGCGCAGTTGCGGCACGACCTTCTCGCGTAGCGCGGCGTAGAACGACGGGTCGCGGAACATCGCGGTCACGTTGATCGACAAGTCGAGGAGCAATCGCTCCATTGCGGTCGCGTCGTGGAGCAGACGATCAGTCAGCTGCGAGATCGTCGTCAAGTGCTCGCCGTGCACGCGGCGCCAGAGGCGCCGCTTCAGGGATCCCGGCGCGTACTCGCGAAAGTCGAACCCGTACCTTCGGTAGACCGCCTCGAGGAGCAAGCGGATCTCGAGTTCCTCGAGGTCGTCGATGCGACTCGTCAGCGCCGGCGGGTCGGCTCGAACCGGACTCGACATCAACCTAGTGGTACAGCCAGACCCTCATCAGCGACAGGAGCTGATCGGTGTTGACGGGCTTCGTGATGTAGTCGGACGCACCCGATGCAACGGAGCGCTCGCGATCGCCCTTCATGGCCTTCGCTGTCAGCGAGATGATCGGCAGTTGCTTGAACCGCGGTAGGTCGCGAATCGCCTTGATGGCTGCGTAGCCGTCCATCTCGGGCATCATGATGTCCATCAGGACGAGGTCGACGTCCGGCTGCTGTTGCAGGAGCTCGACTCCTTCGCGGCCGTTCTCGGCGAAGACGACCTCCATCCCGTTTGCCTCGAGTGCCGATGTGAGCGCGAACACGTTCCTGATGTCGTCGTCGACGATGAGGATCTTCTTGCCCGCGAAGACCTCGTCCGAGCTGTGCAGCTGCTCGAGCATGCGGCGCTTCGCTTGCGGTAGCCGCGCCTGCACTCGATGGAGGAAGAGCGAGGTCTCGTCGAGCAGGCGTTCGGGCGACCGCGCGTCCTTGACGATGATCGTCTCTGCGTATTTCTTGAGGCGCGTCTCCTCGCGTCGTGTCAGGTCGGCGCCCGTGTACACGATCACCGGCAACATGGCGTTCCGTTCGTCGCGCTTGAGCTGCTCCAGGAGCCCGAACCCGCTCGTGTCTGGGAGCTTTAGATCGAGGACCATGCAGTCGAAGCGGTTCTGGTCGAGTGCTGCGAGAGCATCCTCTGCAGAGCCGATCGCGGTGACCTCGACGTCTTCGCCCTTGACGAGCTCGACGATCGCCTCTCGCTGATCGTCGTCGTCCTCGACGACGAGGAGATGCCTGACGCCGCGGTCGACGAACTGCGCGAGATCGTTGAGCGCCGACTCGAGCGCCTCCTTCGACGCGGGCTTCTCGAGGAACGAAACGGCGCCGGCGCGGAGCGCGTTCGTCTTGCCGTCACCTGCCGTGACGATGTGCACCGGGATGTGGCGCGTGTCCGGGTGATGCTTGAGGTTGTCGAGCACGGTCCAGCCGTCCATCCCGGGAAGCTGCATGTCGAGGACGATCGCGTCCGGCTTGTATTCGTGTGCAAGCGCGAGCGCCGCGTCGCCGCGAACCGCGACGATCGCCTTGAACCCGCGGTCTCTGGCGACGCCGAGCACCGTCTTCGCGAACTGGACGTCGTCCTCCACGATCAGCACCGTGCGGTCACCGTCTTGGATCGAGCTGCGGTCGTCGTCGATCTCGTGCGGAAGGAGAAGGGCCGACTCGAGCTCGGGCGGATCGAGCATCGTGCGACCGTGCTCGAGCAGGTCTTCGCCCTCGCGCATCAGCGAGCCGAGGCTCGTCTCGAGCTCGGCGAGCTCCGCAGCGACTGCGCGACGGGGCCGGTACACGGCCGGCACGTAGAGCGTGAACGTGCTGCCCTCGCCAGGCGTGGAGCTGACGCGGATCTCGCCCCCGAGGAGACGCGCGATCTCGCGGCTGATCGAGAGCCCGAGACCCGTGCCGCCGTAGCGCCGGCTCGTCGTTCCGTCGGCCTGCTGGAACGCCTCAAAGATCAGCCTCAGCTTGTCGTGCGCGATTCCGATCCCGGTGTCGATCACCGAGAAGCCGATGATCGGCGCGCCTTCTCCCGACGGATTGTCGAAGAGTCGCACGTCGTCCGGCGCGAGCTCGATGCGCAACGTCACGGATCCCTCGGCGGTGAACTTGATCGCGTTCGAGAGAAGGTTCTTCAGGATCTGCTGCAGCCGCTGCTGGTCGGTAGCGATCGTCGGCGGCACGTTCGGCCCGTGCACGTCGACGTCGAGCGCCAGACCCTTCTGCTCGGCCATCGGCTTGAACGTGCGCTCGACGTAGTCGCGAACGTCGGCGAGCGGAACGTCGTCGATGTCGACGTCCATCTTTCCGGCCTCGACCTTGGAGAGATCGAGGATGTCGTTGATCAGCTCGAGGAGGTCGGCGCCGGACTGGTAGATCGTCCTCGCGAACTCGATCTGCTTGTCGGTCAGGTTGTCGTCCGTGTTCTCGGACAGCAGCTTCGCGAGGATCAGCAACGAGTTCAGCGGCGTGCGCAGCTCGTGCGACATATTCGCGAGGAACTCGCTCTTGTACTTGGAGGAGAGTGCGAGCTGCTCGGCCTTCTCTTCCAGCGCGCCGCGTGCCAGCTCGATCTCGCGGTTCTTGATCTCGATCCGGCTGTTCTGCTCTTCGAGGAGCTGCGCTTTCTCCTCGAGCTCCTCGTTCGTCTGCTGAAGCTCTTCCTGCTGTGTCTGGAGCAGCTCCTCACTCGCCTTGAGGGTTTGCGCCTGCTGCTCGAGCTCCACGTTCGAGCGCCGTAGTTCTTCCTGCTGCGACTGCAGCTCTTCAGACTGCGCCTGCAGCTCTTGAGTGAGCGCCTGTGACTGCTCGAGCAGCTCCTCGGTGCGCATCGTCGCCTGGATCGTGTTGATGACGATTCCGATCGTCTCTGCAAGTTGCTCGAGGAATGTGCGTTGCACCTCGGTGAAGTCGTCGAACGATGCGAGCTCGATCACCGCCATCACCTGGTCCTCGAAGAGCACCGGCAGGACGATGATCTGTCGCGGCGCGGCTTCCCCTAGCCCGGACGCGATGCGCACGTAGTCCTCCGGCGGCTCCGTGACGACGATCGACTGCTTCTCGAGCGCCGCCTGGCCGACGAGTCCTTCGCCGACCGGCCAGCGGTTGGCGAGGCTCTTGCGCCGCTTGTAGCCGTACGTGGCGAGCAGGTGCGCCTCGGACTCCTTGTCCTTCGGATGCTCCATCAGGAAGAACGCCCCGTAGCCGGCGCCGAGGAGCGGCGTCAGCTCCGACATGATCAAGCGCGAGACGGTTTGCAGCTCGCGCTGGCCCTGCATCATCCCGCCGAAGCGCGCGAGGTTCGAGTTCAACCAGTCTTGCTCAGCGTTCCGTGCGGTCGTCGCGCGGAGGTTCGTGATCATCTGGTTGATGTTGTCCTTGAGCGCGTCGATCTCGCCCTGAGCATCGACGGTAATCGACCGCGTGAGGTCGCCCTGTGTGACCGCGGTCGAGACATCTGCGATCGCGCGAAGCTGCGTCGTCAGCGTCGCGGCGAGGGTGTTCACGGAATCGGTGAGGTCCTTCCAAACGCCTGACACGCCTTCGACGCGCGCCTGGCCGCCGAGCTTTCCTTCGGTCCCCACTTCGCGCGCGACACGCGTGACTTCGTCCGCGAACGACGAGAGCTGGTCGACCATCGTGTTGATCGTGCCCTTGAGCTGGAGCACCTCGCCGCGCGCGTCGACGGTGATCTTCTGGGACAGGTCGCCGCGCGCAACTGCGGTCGTGACGGCCGCGATGTTCCGCACCTGGTCGGTGAGGTTGCCGGCGAGGCCGTTGACCGAGTCGGTGAGGTCCTTCCAGGTGCCGCTGACGCCCTTCACCTGTGCCTGGCCGCCGAGCTTTCCTTCCGTCCCGACCTCGCGCGCGACACGCGTGACTTCGTCGGCAAAGGACGAGAGCTGGTCGACCATCGTGTTGATCGTGTCCTTGAGCTCGAGGATCTCGCCCTTGACGTCGACCGTCACCTTCTTCGAGAGATCGCCGGTCGCAACCGCGGTCGTGACCGTCGCGATGTTCCGCACCTGCTCCGTCAACGACGACGCCATGTTGTTGACGTTGTCGGTGAGGTCCTTCCACACGCCGGAGACGCCCTCGACGGATGCCTGGCCGCCGAGCCGGCCTTCGGTTCCGACCTCGCGCGCGACGCGCGTGACCTCGGCCGCGAACGCGCGCAGCTGGTCGACCATCGTGTTCACGGTCTCCTTCAGCTGGAGCACCTCGCCGCGCGCGTCGACGGTGATCTTCCGCGAGAGGTCACCGTTTGCGACGGCGGTCGTCACGTCGGCGATGTTCCGCACCTGGCCCGTCAGGTTCGACGCCATCTGGTTCACGGACTCGGTGAGGTCGCGCCAGGTGCCGCTGACATCCTCGACCTCGGCCTGGCCGCCGAGCCGGCCTTCGGTGCCGACTTCGCGGGCGACGCGGGTGACCTCGGCGGCGAAGCTCGACAGCTGGTCGACCATCGTGTTGATCGTGTCCTTGAGCTGGAGCACCTCGCCGCGCGCGTCGACGGTGATCTTCTTCGAGAGGTCGCCGGTCGCGACGGCGGTCGTGACCTGGGCGATGTTCCGCACCTGGTCGGTGAGGTTCCCGGCGAGCGTGTTGACGTTCTCCGTGAGGTCTTTCCAGACCCCGGAGACCCCCTTCACCTGTGCCTGGCCGCCGAGCTTTCCTTCGGTGCCGACTTCGCGCGCGACACGCGTGACCTCGTCGGCGAAGGACGAGAGCTGGTCGACCATCGTGTTGATCGTGTCCTTCAGGCGAAGCACCTCGCCGCGAACATCGACGGTCACCTTCTTCGAGAGGTCGCCGTTTGCCACCGCGGTCGTGACCTCGGCGATGTTGCGCACCTGCTCCGTGAGCGACGAGGCCATGAAGTTCACGCTCTCGGTGAGGTCGCGCCACGTTCCACTGACGCCCTGGACCTGGGCCTGTCCGCCGAGCCGTCCTTCGGAGCCGACTTCGCGGGCGACGCGGGTGACCTCGGCGGCGAAGCTCGACAGCTGGTCGACCATCGTGTTGATCGTGTTCTTGAGCTGGAGCACCTCGCCGCGCGCGTCGACGGTGATCTTCTGCGTGAGGTCGCCTTTCGCGACGGCGGTCGTCACCTGTGCGACATTTCGCACCTGGTCGGTCAGATTGCCGGCAAGCGTGTTGACGTTCTCCGTCAGGTCCTTCCAGACACCGCTCACGCCCTCGACGTAAGCCTGGCCGCCGAGACGGCCTTCGGTGCCGACCTCGCGCGCGACACGCGTCACCTCGGACGCAAACGAGCGCAGCTGATCGACCATCGTGTTGATCGTGTCCTTGAGCTGCAGGACCTCGCCGCGAACGTCGACGGTGATCTTCTGCGAGAGGTCGCCGTTTGCGACGGCCGTCGTCACCGCCGCGATGTTCCGGACCTGATCCGTCAGGTTCGCGGCCATGCCGTTCACGTTCTCGGTCAGCTCGCGCCAGACTCCGCTGACGCCTTCGACGTTGGCCTGGCCGCCGAGCTTGCCTTCGGTGCCGACCTCCTTTGCGACACGCGATACCTCGGCAGAGAACGAGCGGAGCTGGTCGACCATCGTGTTGATGGTCTCCTTGAGCTCGAGCACCTCGCCCTTGACGTCGACGGTGATCTTGCGCGAGAGGTCGCCGTTTGCGACGGCAGTCGTCACCGCCGCGATGTTTCGCACCTGCGTCGTCAGCGACGACGACAAGCCGTTCACCGAGTCCGTGAGGTCCTTCCAAACGCCCGAGACGCCCTTGACCTGCGCCTGGCCGCCGAGACGTCCTTCCTCGCCGACCTCGCGCGCGACGCGCGTTACCTCGTCCGCGAAGGCGGAGAGCTGGTCGACCATCGTGTTGATCGTGTCCTTCAGCTCCGCGATCTCGCCGCGAACGTCGACGGTGATCTTCTTCGACAGATCGCCCTTCGCGACGGCCGTCGTGACCTCGGCGATGTTGCGTACCTGGCTCGTGAGGTTGCCGGCGAGCGTATTGACGTTGTCGGTGAGATCCTTCCAGACACCGGAGACGCCTTTGACGCGGGCCTGCCCGCCGAGCTTTCCTTCGGTGCCGACCTCGCGCGCGACGCGTGTGACCTCGTCGGCGAACGACGAGAGGCGATCGACCATCGCGTTGACGGTTGCGCCGATGCGGGCGAACTCGCCGCGGACCTGACGCCCTTCGATCTGCAACTGCATCTTCTGCGAGAGGTCGCCGCGTGCAACGGCGTCGATCACGCGCGCGACTTCGTTCGTCGGGCGGATCAGGTCGTCGATCAGCGAGTTGACGTCCTCGACCATCGCGGCCCAGCTTCCGGCTGCGCCGGGCAGGACTGCGCGCTCCGTCATGCGGCCCTCGCGGCCGACGACGCGGCTCACGCGCGAGACCTCGCGCGCGAGCTGTGCACGCTGGCTCGCGAGCGCGTTGTACGAAGCGTGAAGCTCGGCGACGATCCCGCTGCCGCGCGCCGGCAGTCGTGCCGTGAAGTCGCCGCGCTCGGTCGCCTGCAACGCGGTGAGAAGCGGGATCAGATCGGCGGAATCGACCTGCCCGTTCTGGAGCGAAGGATCTTGCTTTCCGTTCGTGGCGGGCCGTCGGGTCGGGCGCTGCCGACGTTTGGTCGAAGCCTTCGTCTTCTTCGTCGTGTCCTCGACCTCGTGTCCGGCCGCCACAGGTGTACCCCTTTCCGTTGTCTTCGTGCCCTCGCTGCCGCGTGACGCGGGCCGCAGCGCCTGTCCTCGATTACGACCCGTAATTCCTGGTCGAAAGCTCTATAAGCGTCCGTGTCAAGCCGGAATGCAGGTGCGAAGTGTAGGCCGAACGGCCCAGAGTGTCTACAGATTGGTCCTATCGGTTCGAGCGCCTCGGTCCTAAAGCCCCAGTTGCATCGGCGTTTGCCGCGCTCGTTAGGCTCCTGACGATGGCGACAACCGACGATCGGCCCACGGAAGCCGAGTCGACCGAGGCGAAGCTCCAGCGGCTCGAGGAGCTACGGGCGGAGTCGCTCCACGCCGGCAGCGAGAACGCGGTGCAGCGCCGGCGCGACGAAGGCCGCCTGCTCGCGCGCGAGCGCGCAGAGCGCTTGTGCGACCCGGGCTCGTTCGTCGAGCTCGACCGGTTCGTTCGTCACCGCGAGGTCGAGTTCGGCATGCGCGAGCGAAGGCCGTGGGGCGATGCGGTCGTCACGGGTCACGGGACGATCTTCGGCCGGCGCGTCTTCGTCTTCTCGCAGGACTTCACCGTCTTCGGCGGCAGCCTCAGCGAGGTGTTCGCAGAAAAGATCTGCAAGGTTATGGATCTCGCCGTCAAGTACGGCTGTCCCGTGATCGGGATCAACGACTCGGGTGGCGCGCGCATCCAGGAAGGCGTCGTGTCCCTCGCCGGTTACGCGGAGATCTTCTGGCGGAACGTGCAGACCTCGGGCGTGATCCCGCAGCTCAGCCTCGTGATGGGGCCGTGCGCGGGTGGGGCGGTGTACTCACCTGCGATCACGGACTTCGTGTTCATGGTCGAAGGCTCGTCGTACATGTTCATCACCGGGCCCGACGTGGTGAAGACGGTGACGGGCGAAGAGGTGACCTTCGAAGAGCTCGGCGGCGCGGCGACGCACGCTTCGAAGTCAGGCGTCGCGCACTTCGTCAGCCCCGACGAGGAATCGTGTCTCGAAGATGCGCGCTACCTCCTGTCGTTCCTACCGCAGAACCAGCGCGAGCGCCCGCCCTACACGGTGCCGACGGATCCGATTGACCGCGAGGATCCGGAGCTCGACACACTGATCCCGGATCATCCGAACAAGCCGTACGACATGCACGACGTCATCCGCCGCGTCGTCGACGACGGCGAGTTCCTCGAGGTGAGCGAACGATGGGCCGAGAACATCGTCTGCGGATTCGCACGACTCGGCGGCCACGCGGTCGGCGTCGTCGGCAATCAGCCGCGCACGCTCGCGGGTGTCCTCGACATCGACGCGTCGACCAAGGCGGCGCGCTTCGTGCGAACGTGCGACGCGTTCAACATCCCGCTCGTCACGTTTGTCGACGTGCCAGGGTTCTTGCCCGGAACCGCTCAGGAGTGGGGCGGGATCATCCGGCACGGCGCCAAGCTCTTGTACGCGTTCGCCGAGGCGACTGTGCCCAAGCTGACGGTGATCACTCGTAAGGCGTACGGCGGCGCGTACGACGTGATGAGCTCGAAGCACATCCGTGCGGACTTCAACTTCGCGTGGCCGACGGCAGAGGTCGCCGTAATGGGGCCGGAAGGCGCAGTGAACATCGTCTTCCGCAAGGAGCTCGAGGAAGCGGACGACGCGGAAGCGCGCCGCGCAGAGCTGATCGCCGACTACAAGGAGCGCTTCGCGAACCCGTACACGGCCGCCGAGCGCGGCTACGTCGACGACGTGATCGAGCCCCGGCGCACGCGCCCGATGCTGATCGAGGCGCTCGAGGCGTCGCTGACGAAGCGCGAGCCGCGCCCGCCGCGGAAACACGGGAACATTCCGCTCTAAGACGTCGGCGCGGTCGCGAGCGCGGCTTCCGCAAGCGGCCTACGAGCCCATGCGAAGCGGTCGCGGTACCAACCGGAGAGCTGGTCGACGGCGACGCCGTGCGACGACGAGTGGATGAACCAGCCGCCGCCGAGATAGATGCCCATGTGGTCGACCTGCGCGGGCTTCGACTTCGAGCCGGCTGACCCCCAAAAGACGACGTCCGCGGGCTGGAGCTGCGCGAACGGAATCCGCTGCGTGCGCGGCACCTCACCGCTCATCTCGTACGTCGTCCGGCCGCGAAGCGTCGCGGCAAGCGCGCCGCCGTCGCCGTAGTCCTGAAGCTTGTAGACGCGCCAGACGAATCCCGAGCAGTCGAAGCCGCCGCGCGACGTGACGCCGAAGAGCGTCTCCTTTCGCTCGCTCGTGCCGCCCCAGACGTAGGGGTAGCCGATGAAGCGAACGGCGGTGTCGAGGATGCGCTTCTGCCAATCCGTCAGCTGCGGCAGCTGAAACGACGAGGCGTAGGTGTCGAGCGCCTGCGGTTCCCAGGTCCGCAGCGCGAGGATCTGCGCGGCCGAGTACGCGGCCTCCGCGCGTGTTGCAGGGTCGTTCGGTAGGAGCTCGAGCGCGTCGTCGCGCGCAGGGTGGTTCATGCGCAGGCCGAGAAGACGCGCAGCCACTTCGTTGCCGAACCGAGACGGAACCGCAAGTCCGGCAGAGCGCGCGTTGCGAGCGAACGTCGCAGCCGCGCTCGACCCGCCGACGATCTTGACGAGGCGTGCGTCGAGCTGCGCGACGGTCGCGTTTCCGGCCGGCGTGACTGGAGCGGTCGTCGTGGTCGTGCTCGTTGCCGTCGTGGTGCTCGTCGGGATCGTGCTCGTCGCCGTCGTGGACCCTGCGGGCGCGACCGGCTTTGCGATCGCGGCCTGGAGTCCGGTCGCGAGGTCCTCGAGCCCGGCACGCGTCAACGGATCGTCCGGCCGGAAGTCCTCCGGCGTCGACGCTCCCATCAGCCCGTGCGAGACGACGACCTTGATCTGCGGCGCGGCCCACGACCGCGGCGAGGCAGCCGAGGCGACGGTTGGCACTGCGGCGCAAAGCAGCGCGAGGACGGCAAGGCGGCGACCCATCTGGGTCACTATCGTCCGGCGCCCCCTAAGGCTTTACCGTGAAGGTCGTGGAGCTCGAGATCACGCCGGAGCCGTCGGACGCCGAGCGCGAGGCGATCCTCGCTGCGCTCCGCAAGTCCGCGGGGGACACCGAGCCACCGATCGACGACGGAGAGAGCGGGGAAGAGGAGTAACCGGCGCGTGCCCCACGGCGTTATCCACACATGGACGACTGCATCCGCTGCGGCGAGAGCCCGGCCGTCGACGAGCTCGGCTATTGCGGCCACTGCCATTGGGCGGTTCGGGCCGAGGTCGAGGAGGGCTTCTACCGCCTCCGTGAATATCTGCGGGCGTGGGCACGCTTCAACGATTGGTGCTCCACGAACGGCGCCGCCTCGGTCTAGCGGAGCTCAGGCGACGGCGCGCGCTCTGAAGAGACTCGGCGCGCTGCGCGCGTAGTCGAGTCCCGACACCCACGTCAGCACGACCGCGACGAGGAGCGCCCACCAAGCGACGCGATCCGACCACGCGCCCGCAGCCGCGAAGCCGGCGAGCGCGGCAGCGACGGCCTGGGCCCACGTCTTCAGCTTGCCGAGGTCGCGCGCTTGCAGCACGACGCCGCGCTCGATCGCGGCTTGGCGCAATCCGGAGACGAGCAGCTCGCGCACGACGATCGCCGCGACCATCCACGCCGGCGCGACGCCGCTCTCGACGAGCATCACGAGCGCGGCCAGGACGAGGATCTTGTCGGCGATCGGATCGAGGAGCGAGCCGAGCGCGGAGGTTCTGCCGTGGCGCCTCGCGATGCGGCCGTCCAGCCAGTCAGTCGTCATCGCGACGATGAAGACGCCGGTTGCCCAGTAGTTGTGGCCGTCGAAATCCCAGGCGAAGAGAACGATGACGACTGGGACTGCCAGGGCTCGCGCGACGGTCAGCTGGTCGGCGAGACTCATCGAGTAGGGAGAATACGCGGCGAATGTTCGACCGGGTACTCGTGGCCAACCGCGGCGAGATCGCCGTCCGCATCTTCCGGACTCTGCGAGAGCTCGGCATCGGCTGCGTTGCTGTCTACTCCGAGTCCGACCGCAACGCGCTTCACGTCGCGTACGCAGACGATGCGTTCCTGATCGGCCCGCCACCCGCGTCCGACAGCTACCTGCGCGTCGACCGCCTGCTCGAAGCCGCCGAGCGCGGCGGCGCGCAGGCGATCCATCCCGGTTACGGCTTCCTCGCGGAGAACGCCGAGTTCGCGCGCGCGGTCGAGGCCGCCGGTCTCGTGTGGATCGGGCCGCCGCCGGATGCGATCGAGCTGATGGGCTCGAAGACGCGTGCGCGTCAGACGATGCACGCGGCGGGCGTTCCGATCATTCCGGGGACGACCGATCCGGTGACATCTTCGGAAGAGCTCGTCGCACTCGGCGAAGAGATCGGCTGGCCTTTGCTCGTCAAGGCGGCGGCCGGTGGCGGGGGCAAGGGGATGGAAGTCGTCGAATCGGCGGACGGCGCTGCTCGCGCGTTCGACGCGGCGCGGCGTCAGGGCGAGGCGTACTTCGGCGATCCGACGGTGTACGCGGAACGCTTCCTCGTCGATCCGCGTCACGTCGAAGTGCAGGTGCTCGCGGATGCGCACGGCAACGTCGTGCATCTCGGCGAGCGCGACTGCACGATCCAGCG
>JBKPRX010000050.1:0-21517 GCA_046734795.1 Actinomycetota bacterium | reverse complement strand
GCGACGAACCGGTCGAGCTCCTCGAGCGAGCCTGCGTTCTCGAAGACGTAGTCGGCCGCGGCGATCTTCGACTCCTCCGGCATGAGATTCGCCTCACGGTCGGCCGTCGGTCCGCGCCGCGCCTCGCGCACCTCGGCGGGCGCGGTGATCACGACGACCTTGTCGAAGCGCTTCTCGCCGGCGGTCTCGTACAAGAGCGGAATCTCGCTCACGACGATCGCCGGCGGCTCGGGCAGCGCGAGCTGCTCGTCGAGCCAGCGGTCGGACTCGCTCTTCACCAGCGGATGGAGCAGTGCCTCGAGCCACTTCAACTCCGCGGGGTCGCCGAAAACCCGGCGTCCGACCGCTGGGCGGTCGACACGTCCATGCGCATCGAGCACGCCGTCGCCCCAGCGGTCGCGAACGGCCGCGCGGACCTCGTCGTTCTCCTCGTATAGCCGATGGACGATCGCGTCGCTCGAGATGACGGCAGCGCCGTGCCGCGCGAAAGCAGCCAACGCTTCGCTCTTTCCTGCGCCGATGCCGCCGGTGATTGCGACCGCGACCGGCCGCCGCGCTGCGCTACTGCGACTCGGTGAGTGACTCGTCGACCGCGCCAGGGTCTCCCTCGGCGGGCTCGTCCGTTGACGCCGTCGGCTGTTCCGGCCCTGCGTCGTCATCGGCGCCGGCCTCGGCCGCTTCGTCGGAGGAGGCAGCTGCCGGCTCCTCGTCGTCCGTGGAGGCGCTCGCCGGCTCGTCGGTGAAGACCTCCGACGAGAGATCGAGATTCGGAGCCGTGTGAACCGACTCGGCCCCGTCGGCGCGCGGCTGAACTTCCATTCCGTCCTCGACGCGCTTCAGCGAGAGCGACAGCCGGCGCCGCTCTGCGTCGACTTCGAGGATGAGCACGTTGACGGGATCCCCCTGCGAGACGACCTCGCGCGGATTCTCGACGTGATGCTGCGCGAGCTCCGAGATGTGCACGAGCCCCTCGACGCCCGGAAGGATCTCGACGAACGCGCCGAACGTGACGACCTTCGTCACGCGACCTTCGACGACGTCGCCTTCCTGGTAGCTCTCGAGCACCTGCTGCCACGGGTCGCTCTGCGTCTGCTTCAAGCCGAGCGAGATGCGCTGGCGGTCGCGATCGATGTCGAGGACCTTGACCTCGACCTCCTGGCCGATCTCGAGCACCTCGGACGGATGGTTCACGTGCGACCACGAAAGCTCCGAGATGTGGATCAGGCCGTCCATGCCGTCGAGGTCGACGAACGCGCCGAAGTCGACGATGTTCGAAATCGTGCCCTTGACAACGTTGCCGGGGCTGAGCCGGTCGAGTATCGCCTGCCGCATCTCCTTGCGCTCGTCCTCGAGCACGGCGCGCCGCGAGAGCACGACGTTGTTGCGCGACCGGTTGAGCTCGATGACCTTGCAGCGCAGCTCCTTGCCGAGAAACTCGTCGAGATCTTGAACGCGGCGGATGTCGACGAGCGACGCGGGCAGGAACCCGCGGACGCCGAGGTCGAGGATCAGACCGCCCTTGACGACCTCGATCACCTTGCCCTCGACAGGATCGTTCCGCTCGTAGGCCTCTTCGATCTTCTTCCAGGCGAGCTCGAAGCGCGCGCGCTTCTTCGAGAGGATGAGCCGCCCGTCGGCGTCTTCCTTCGTCAGGACGAGCGCGTCGATCTCGTCACCGACCGACACCTCGTCGGCCGGGTTGACCGAGCGCCGGATCGAGAGCTCGGCGACCGGGATGACGCCCTCCGACTTGTAGCCGATGTCGACGAGCACCTCGTCCTTGTCGACCCGGACGACGGTCCCGTGCACGACCTCGCCCTCGTTGATCGTCGGAAAGGTCGACTCGTAGTCGGGAATCAGCTCGCCGTCAGGCCCGGTCGTCCAAACGCCGGGCTCGAGGCGGGGGTCGTCAATCGTCTCATTCGCCATCAGAAGCGGGTCAGTATAGCCGGGTACGTTTTCTGCAGCCCCGCCGGATTCGCGGCAGGTAAAGGGATTCGACGCCAAAACGACGCGCAGGTTAGGGGCCGCACGCGATCGGCTGCTCGACCGGCTCCGACCGCGACAATCGAGCTCAGTTCTTCGCTTCGCTCCAGTCGTCGCCGACGCCGATGTCGACGGCGAGCGGCGGGTCGAGAGGATATGCGCCGCACATCTCCTGCCGAACGAGCTCCTTGACCGCGCTCGTCTCGGTCTCCGGCACCTCGAGCATGAGCTCGTCGTGGACCTGCAGGACGAGCCGCGCGCCACGACCTTCCTCACGCAGGCGGCGATGGATGCGAACCATCGCGACCTTGATGATGTCTGCGTTCGAGCCCTGCATGACGAAGTTGACGGCGACGCGCTCACCGAACCCCCGCGTCTGCCGATTCGACGCGCGGAGCTCCGGAACCGGGCGTCTGCGTCCCATCAGGCTCGTGACGTAGCCGTCTCGCGTCGCCTGCTCTTTCGTCCGCTCGATGAAGTCCTGCACGTGCGGGAAGCGCGCCAGGTACGCGTCGATGTACTCCTGCGCTTGCTCGCGCGGGATCTCGAGGTTCTCCGAGAGTCCGAACGCCGAGATGCCGTAGACGATCCCGAAGTTGATCATCTTCGCGATCGACCGCTCGCCGGTCGTCAGCTTCGCGGGATCCTTCCCGAGGACTTCGGCAGCCGTTGCGCGATGGATGTCCTCGCCGCGCGCGAACGCTTCGCGCAGCTTCGGCTCGCCGGAGACGTGCGCGAGGATGCGCAACTCGATCTGCGAGTAGTCGGCCGACAGTAACCTCGAGCCGTTTTCGGCGACGAACGCGGAGCGGATCTCACGACCGAGCTCCGTGCGAATCGGAATCGCCTGGAGATTCGGATCGGACGTGGACAGGCGGCCCGTCGCGGCGACGGCCTGGTTGAAGTGCGTATGCAGGCGACCTTCGTCGTCGATGAGCGCCGGCAGCGGCCCGAGGTACGTGTTGAGGAGCTTCGAGTACTCGCGCCACTCCTCAATCACCGCCACGATCTCGTGCTCGTCGCGGATCGTTCGCAGTACGCGTGTGTCGGTCGAGTAGCCCGTCTTGCCTTTCCGACCCGGTGTGAGCTCGAGCTTCTCGAAGAGGATTCGCGCAAGCTGCTGCGTCGAGCCGATCATGAACTCTTCGCCGGCGAGCTCGTACGCGCGCGCTTCGAGCTCCTCGACGCGATCGGCCAGGCGCGCCGTGATCTCGCCCATGCGATAGGCGTCGATCTTCACGCCCGTCCGCTCCATCGTCGCGAGCACCGCGGTCAAAGGCAGCTCGACTTCGCGGTAGAGGTGTTCGGCGCCGCGCTCGCGCACGCGGTCGAGCAGGAGGGGCGCAAGCCTGCGAGGCGTCTCCGCCGCTCTCACGAGCGCCGTCGTCTCCTCGTCGGTCGCCGGCTCGGGTATTGCCTCGATCCCGTACTCGGCGGCGAGATCGTCGAGCGCGTAGTCCGCTCGCCCCGGATCGATCAGGTACGCCGCGATCATCGTGTCCTCGAGCGCCTCGACGCCGAGCGACTTCGCGTCGTGGACGACGAGATCGCCTTCGACGCGCTCGGGCCGTGGAACGACGACGACGCCCTCGTCGGACGCGAACGCGGCGCGGTCGGCGATCGCAGCGAAGCCGACCGGCCCGGAAGGAAGCTCCGCGAACGCCTCGCCTTCGCGCCAGGAGACGGCAGTGCCTTCGACGCGCGGCGCGGCAGCCGCAGGCACCGCAGCGTCGAGCTCGTCGATGCGGTTGAGCAGGTTGCGGAACTCGAAGCGACGGAAGATCTCGCGCAGCTGCGAGCGGTCGGGTGGCGCGAGTACGAGCTCGGCCGGATCACACTCGACGTCGAGATCGCGGCGCATCGTCGCGAGCTCTTTCGCGCTGCGTGCCTGGTCCGCGAACTCCGTCACGTTCTTCCGACGCGCGGGCGAGAGCTCGTCCGCATGCTCGACCACCGCTTCGAGCGATCCGTACTGCGCGATCAGCTGCCCGGCGGTCTTGTCGCCGATCCCCGGGATGCCGGGAATGTTGTCGGACGTGTCACCTTTGAGGCCGATGAAGTCCGGAATCTGATCCGGGCGAATCCCGTAGCGTGCCTCGACGCGGTCGGGCGTGTACACGTGCACGTCCGACACGCCCCGCGGCGTCATCATCAGGCAGATGTTCTCCGAGACCAGCTGGAACGCGTCGCGATCCGTCGAGACGACGCATGTCTTCACACCCGCGTCGTCGGCGCGCGTCGCGAGCGTCGCGATCACGTCGTCCGCTTCCCAGCCTTCGAACTCGAGATTGCGGTAGCCGAACGCCTCGACGATCGGGCGGAAGTGCGGGAACTGCTCGCCAAGCAGATCCGGCATCGGCCGCCGGCCCTCCTTGTAGACGACCTCGGCCGCCTCGGCCACGGCGTGACGGTGCACCGGCCGGGTGTCCCATGCAACCGCGACGCCGCGCGGCCGATAGTCGGCGAGCAGCTTGAACAGCATGTTCGTGAAGCCGAGGAGGGCGTTCGTCGGGAAGCCCTCGGTCGTCGCGAGCTCTTCCGGCAGCGCGAAGAACGCGCGGTATGCGAGGTTGTTTCCGTCCACGAGGAAGAGCTCGGCTTCGCGCGCGGGCGCGTCGTCGAGGTCGAGCTCGACTCCGGTGAGCGTCTTCGGCGACATCGTTTCGAGTGTATGTCCCGCACCTGCCGAGCCGCGACACCGCGCTGACGCGGCTGGTTGACTAGCGCACGTGCCGAGAATTCCGCTTCTCGCCGGCTCTCGGCTCGTGATCGCGAACGCCGACGACAACGCCGTCGTGCTCGCGCCGCGCGCGCCCGAAGGTGCGATCGACGACGTCGGTGCGGCCGTGCGCGACGCGCTTCGCTTCCCGCTCGAGGGCGAGCCGCTCGAGGCTCTCGCCGGCCGGCGCAGCCGGGCAACGATCGTCGTGGAGCCGCCGGCGCTTCCGATCCCCGGCACGCCAGCCGATCCCAGACAGCTCGCGGTCGGCGCCGTCGTAGACGAGCTCGATCGCCTCGGAATCGCGACGGGCTACCAGACGATCCTCGTGGCCTCCGGGCTCGCGCGCCGAACGACGCAGCGCGAGCTCGCGGGGCTCGTCACGCCCGAGCAGGCGCGGCGATTCCACGGACACGTGATCGTGCACGACGCAGAGGATCCCGAGCTCCTTCACATCGCGACGCACAACGGCGTGGAGCTGCGCGTCAACCGCGCGCTCGTCGAGACCGAGCTCGTCGTCGTCGTCACAGCGGCGGAGTCGGTCGTCCACGGCGGGCCGGCTGCACTGCTTGGAGCCGCCGGGAGCGCCGCGCTGCGGCGAGCGGACGCCGAGTCGCTGCTCGAGACGGGGGGTTCGGAAGGTTGGCGCTTCGCGCTCGCGGTCGAGCGCGCGCTCGCGCAGCGCGTGCCGCTGATCGGAGCCTCGCTCGTGTTGAACAATCCGGAGGTCGGAGGTGCCGCACGGGGCTACCCCTACGAAGCCGATGCGCTCGAGCGGATCGCGCGCTCGCCGCTTCGCCCGATCTTTTCGATCCTGCCCGCCACGCTCCGCGCGGCGCTCATCCGCTCGCTGCCGATCGAGCTGACGGTCGCAGCCGCTTTCGCGGGTCCGCCGTCGGTCGCGCACGCAGAAGCGCTGCTGCATGCCGTCGAGCTCCGGCTCGCGGAGCTCGAGCGGCCGCTCGATGCGCTTGTGCTCGGGGTCCCGCGCGCGACGCCGTACCTTCCGCGCGAGCGGCCGAACCCGCTCCTCGTCGCGTACCTCGCACTCGGCCACGCACTGCGACTGTGGCGCGACGGCTTTCCGGTCGCAGAGGGCGGGACGATCGTGATGCTGAACCGGTTCACGCGTCACTTCGCAAAGCCGGCGCAAGACCCGTACCGCTCGTTCTTCCATTCGTTGCGGAGCGGACCCGATCCGGACACGCTCGCCGCTGCGGAGCGCGAGCTTGCGACGGACGCGCGCGCGACCGAGGAGTACCGGCGCGGACGGACGTGCCATCCGCTCTTGCCGTACCGCGACTGGGATGCGTGCCGCCACACGCTCGACCGTGTCGGCGCGGTTGTCGTCGGTGGCTGTCGCGACGCAAGCGCGGCGCGGCAGCTTGGCTTCGTTCCCGCGCACGGGATCGGTGCGGCGATCGAGATGGCAAGAGGCCGCGCAGGCGAGAACGCGACGATCGGCTTCCTGCTGTCGCCGCCGTACTCGCCGCTACGCGTCACCTCGTGAAGAGCTGCGGCGGCGAGATGTCTCTCCGCATGCGTCGCGCCTTCTCATTGCGGCACTCGTCCTCGTCGCCAGCGCCTGCGGGTCCTCGAGCGAGACGACCAAGCCTGTGACGATGGACTGCCCGTCGCCTCCGGTCGACCTCGCGACTGCGGCCCGCAAGCTGTCGCGAGCGGCTCGGCGCGAGGTCTGTACTCACTGCGATTCGTTCCGCAGCGGCAAGCGCCGCTCTCGTTCACGTCGAACGCAGTGTCGTTCGTGGACTTCGCACGCCGGCGGATGCACACGATCGCCGGGACCGGACTCGGCGAGCACGCGGAGTCGATCGTCGTCGGCGGCAAGCGTTATTCGCGAACGCTCGGCGGCGGCGTGGGACAGCTCAACCGCGCGGGATCCTGGCACCGCCAGGCAAGCGTCCACGACGGGAGCCCGGCGGGACAGTTCGCCGTCCTTCCGTGGGCCGCGGCCGGCTCGACTGCCGTCCGCCGAACGTACCGCGCGCTCGTCCATCCGGCGGCGGCGGCTGCTGCGGCACCGGCGCTCGGCCCGAACGGCGGCCGAGCCGACTTCGTCGTCGACAACCGCGGTCGGCTCCGCGAGGTGCGGCTCCGAAACTCGAGCGCGCTCGCCGGAACCGTGATCGTCTACACATACCGGTACTCGCAACTCGGCCGGCGCGTCCGCATCACGGCGCCGCGCGTCGGCTAGCTCTCGCCGAGATACGCCTTCCGGACTTGCTCGTTCTCGCGCAGCTTGTCGGCGTCGTCGGCGAGCGCGATCTGGCCCGTCTCGAGGACGTAGCCGCGGTGAGCGACGTCGAGCGCCATCAGCGCGTTCTGTTCCACGAGGAGGATCGGCGTGCCCTGGTCGTTGATCTCCTTCACGATCTCGAAGATCTTCTCGACGAAGATCGGTGCGAGACCCATCGAGGGCTCGTCCAGCATCAGGAGCTTCGGGCGGGCCATCAGCGCGCGACCCATCGCGCACATCTGCTGCTCGCCGCCCGACATCGTCCCGGCCTTCTGGTTGCGTCGCTCGGCGAGTCGCGGGAAAAGCTCGAAGACGCGATCCATGTCCTCGACGATCTCGCGCCTGTCGGTTCGCTGGAACGCGCCCATCTCGAGGTTCTCCTCGACGGTCATGCGTGGGAACAGACGCCGTCCTTCGGGCGACTGCGCGATGCCCCGCTTGACGATGTCGTGCGGTCGCACGTTCGTGATCTCTTCCCCCCGGAAGACGATCCGGCCGTGACGCGGTCTGACAAGGCCGTTGATGGAGCGAAGCGTCGTCGACTTGCCGGCTCCGTTCGCGCCGAGCAACGTGACGATCTCGCGGTCGCGCACCTCGAGCGAGATGCCTTTCAGCGCCTCGATCGTGCCGTAGAAGCTCCGAACGTTCTCCACGCGGAGGATCGCGCCGTCGCCGCCCGCGCCGACTGCCGCAGCGGCGCTCATCCGACCGCCGCCGACCCGAGATATGCCTCGATCACACGCGGATTCTCCTGCACCTCGCGCGGCAGACCCTCGGCGATCTTCTCGCCGTACTCGAGTACCGTCACGCGGTCCGAGACGCCCATCACGACCTTCATGTCGTGCTCGATCAAGAGCACGGTCACGCCGCGTTCTTCTCTCAGCTGCGCGACAAACGCGGTGAACTCCGCGGTCTCGTTCGGATTCATGCCGGCGGTCGGCTCGTCCAGTAGAAGGAGCTGCGGCTCCGTCGCGAGCGCACGGGCGACCTCGAGGCGCCGCTGGTCGCCGTACGAGAGTGCATTCGCGTACCGGTTGGAGCGGCCGCGGAGACGGCAGAGCGCCAAGAGCTCTTCCGCACGCTCGCGCGCGTCGCGCTCCTCACGCCGGAGCCCAGGCGTTCGGAACACGCTCCGGAGAATTCCACCGCGCAAGCGTGAGTGCATGCCGACGAGCACGTTCTCGAGCGCGGTCATCTCGCGGAACAGCCTGATGTTCTGGAACGTCCGGCCGATGCCGCGTTCGGTGATCGCATGCGGCGGCTTGCCCGTCACGTCCTCGCCGTTCAGGAGCAGACGCCCCGAAGTCGGCGTGTAGACGCCGGTGATCATGTTGAAGAACGTCGTCTTACCGGCGCCGTTCGGGCCGATGAGACCGACGATCGAGCCGCGCGGAATGTCGAAGTCGATGTCGTTGACCGCGACGAGCCCACCGAACTCCTTTCGCAGCTGCTCGGTGACGACGACCGGCTCGTTCTTCAGCGGCTCGCTCATACGCCCTCGGTGACGGCGTCGTACAGCGGTTCGTCGCGGACGCCCTCCTCGAACTCCGCTTTCGCGCGTGCGCTCGGGATCAAGCCCGCGGGCCGGAACAGCATCATCAGGACGAGGATCACGCCGTAGATGCCGGACGAGTACTTGGTCAGGTCGCTGTTCGTCCCGAACGTGTCGTTGATCCAGCCGCCGATGTTCCCGATGCCTTCGATGTTCAGGTAGGCGAGGAACGCGCCGCCGAGGATCACGCCCCAGATCGAGCCCATCCCGCCGAGGATGACCATGCAGAGCACGAAGATCGAGAAGTTGAACAGGAAGTCCTGGTAGAACGCGCCGCCCTGCTGGCTCTTCAGGTACGCGCCGGCGATGCCGCCGAAGAACGCGCCGATCGCGTACGCCCAGGTCTTCGTCCGCATCAGCGGCACGCCCATCGCGGCCGCGGCGGTCTCGTCCTCGCGGATGGCGATCCATGCGCGTCCGAGCTTCGAGTCGCGCAGTCGCAGCGAGCAGTAGACGACGAACAGCACGAGGACGAGGCCGGTCCAGAAGTAGACGCGCGACGAGTCCGGCGACGAGAGGTAGTCGACCGGCAACGGGTGCCAGTTGCCGATGTGGATGTGCTCGTGCAGCCAGGTGCCGAAGCCCGGTGGGTCGATCGGATTGATTCCTTGTGATCCGTTCGTGACGTTGACGCAGTGACCCACGATCCCCTTGAAGAAGCAGTCGCCGTTCTTGCCGAGCACGAACACGATCTCGCCGAAGCCGAGCGTCACAATCGCGAGATAGTCGCCGCGAAGTCGCAGCGTCGGCAGGCCGATCACGACGCCGGCGAAGGCGGCCACCATCGCGGCCGCGAGCAAGACGATCCAGATCGAGATGTGGATTCCTCCGACGCCGAGCGGAACGCCGGTGCCGCCGAAGGTGAAGTTCGCGCCCCAGCGGTCGCCGTGCGGTGACGCAAGCCACGCGGCGCTGTAGGCGCCGAGCGCGTAGAACGCGACGTAGCCGAGGTCCAGCAATCCCGCGTAGCCGACGACGATGTTGAGACCAAGCGCCATCATCACGTAGATCGCCATCACGAACGCCGTGTCCACGCTCGGGAACGAGCCGAAGACCGGAAGCTTCGGCAGCTTGTCGACGTAGTACGGGTAGAGCACGCAGAGCAAGAGCACGCTCGCCGGTAAGAGGAACCGCCCGAAACGCACCCGGTCCCACGGCGGCACGTAGAGCACGATCACGACGAGGAAGACGAGAAACGCCGAGCCCGTGAAGCCGTAGATCGGGCCGAGGATCAGGATGCCGAGCAGGAAGACGAGCGCTGCTTTCAGCGCGCGCCGCTGCCAGTCGTTCAGTCCACGCCAACGCTCACGCCACGCGGCGCGCGAGGCCACGTCAGGCCCCTTCCGGTGTTCGCTCCCCGAGGATGCCTTCGGGGCGGAACACGAGGATGAGGATGAGGACGGCGAAGATGACGGCCTCGGTGTAGCTCGCGCCCGGCGCGTGCCACGGAAGGCCGTCCGAGAACGCCCCGAGCATCCCGATCAGGAGCCCCCCGAGCACCGCGCCCGGCAGATTCCCGATCCCACCGATCACGGCCGCCGTGAAGGCGATCAGGCCGACGCGAAAGCCGGTGAGAAACGTCACGTTCGTGAAGTAGAGCGCGTAGATGACACCGGCGGCGCCCGCGAGCGTGCCGGCGACGGCGAACGTGAACGAGATCGTCCTGTCGACGTCGATGCCCATGATCGCCGCCGCCTCGCGATCCTGCGCAACCGCGCGCATCGCCTTGCCCTGCCGAGTGCTTTGGACGAGCCACACGAGCAGCACGAGCACCGGCACGACGACGATCAGGACGATCAGCTTGTTCCAGGTGTACGCGACACCGCCGAGCGTGAACACTTTGGCGGTCGGAAGCACGCTCTCGACGGAGACCGGACGAGCGCCCTTCCAGAGGAGACCGATGTTCTGGTAGATGAAAGACATCCCGATCGCGGTGATGAGCGGCGCGAGCCGCGGCGCATGACGTAAACGTCGGTACGCGACGAACTCGGTGAACACGTTTAACCCGCCGCAGAACGCCATCGCAATCAAGAGCAAGAGAAGAACGCTCGGCCAGAGCACATACCACGAGTCGGCACCCGTCACCCCGAGGACGCCGATCATCGTCGCGGTCATCATCCCGCCGAGCATGAAGATGTCGCCGTGCGCGAAGTTGATCAGCTCGAGGATTCCGTAGACGAGCGAATAGCCGATCGCGATCAGTCCGTAGACCGCTCCGTTTGTCAGGCCGATCAGGAAGTTCTGGTAGAGGTCGTCAGGCTCCTTGACGCCGTTGACGATCACCCAGATCAGGAATAGGGCGCCGAAGAAGATGCCCGCAACCGTTGCGGGTTGCAGACGCGGCCGCAGCTTTGGCGCCTCTTCGACGTGTGCAGTCGTCGACATCGGCCGGTGGAGGATACGACAAGGGGGAGAACATGTCTCCCCCTTGTCGTTTCGGTCCGTCTACACCGTTATCCGTTGACGAGCTTCAACGGCGGCGTGATCAGCTTGACGAACTTCGCGTCCTTGCCGTCCATGCGGCCGAACGTGACGGTGCCAAGCGTCGTATCGCCGTTCCGATCGATCGAGAAGTTGCCCAGGATGCCGTTCGTGACCTTGAGGCCGAAGAGACCGCTCGACACTGATGCGCGCGAGCCGCTCGACCTCGTGATCGCGGTGAGCATGACCTGTGCTGCCTGAGCCGCGTACGCGGTGTACGGGTCCGGCACCTTCCCGCCGTTCACCTTCTTGAAGCCGTTCACGAACGCCTTGCCGGCGCCCTTCAGCGCGTTCACCGGGATACCCGGATAGCTGATGTACGCGCCGTTCGACGTGCTACCGGACGTGTCGCCGGTCGCCGAGAACGGGGTGAAGCCGTCCGGCATCAGGATCGGGAAGTTCGCACCGAGGACGGCGCGAATGTCCTTGATCAGCTTGCCGCCGTTGTTGCAGATGATGCCGCCGAGGAAAACGCCCTGCGCCCCCGACGACTTGATGGCGGTTGCGATCGACTCGTAGCTCGTTGCGCTCGAGTCCCAACCCTGGAAGCCCTTTACGTCGATCCCGAGCTTCTTCGCGGCGCGCTGGAACAGCGTCGCGATGCCCTGGCCGTACGTCTCCTTGTCCGTGAGGACATAGACGCTCTTCAGCTTCATCACGGTCTTGGCGAACTGTGCGTCAGCAGCGCCCTGGAACTTGTCCGACCACACGACGCGCGCGTAGTTCCGATGCCGCGTCGGGTAGTAGACGTTCGGCTCACCAGGCGCCGTGCCAGGACCGCCAACCGTGAGACCCGGATACGTGTTCGACGGGCTGACGTATGCGAGCGCGCCACCAGAAGCGCGGTTCGCGATCGGGATCTCGAGCTTTGCGCATCCCGAGTTGAACGTCCCGATCACGCCGATCACCTGCGACGTGCGGGCGTACGAGTTCGCGTTCGCAGTGCACTTCGCCGAGTCCCAGCTGCCCTGCTGGGCCGTCGAGTCGTCACAGGCCTGGAAGCCGATCGTGTACTTGCCGGCCTTCCAATGCTGCTGGCCGATGATGAACGCGATGGCGCGGTTCATCTCCGTCGTGAGCGCCCGGTTTGCGCCCTGCAAAGGCAGGTCGGACGCGATGATGAACTTCGGCGATCCGCTCCCTTTGTACTGGAGCTTGCCGCAGGACGACGCAGGCAGAGCCTGCGCTCCGCTGCGCTTGCTCGAGCTGCCGACCGCCGTCGCGACGACTGCGAGCGACGCGACCGCAACGACAACCGCTCCGAGCACGATGCGTTTCTTCACTCCATCCCTCCTCGTCGGAACCCTCCGTCAGAACCCAGCTGCCGGAGTATGAACTTCTGCATATGCGACTTGCAACAGCCTGCGTTTGTTAGCGCTCACGCGACCTCGTGGGCGCCGCGGGCCGGCGCCTACACTGTTTTCGAAGCCGAAGTGGCGGAACTGGCAGACGCGCCGGACTCAAAATCCGGTTCCCTTCGGGGAGTGTGGGTTCGATTCCCACCTTCGGCATCTCGGTCCTACCGGAGCACGATGCAAGCGGCGTAGCTCGTGTCTCCGCGGGCGTCCGCGCCCGAGACGAGCAGGACGCCGGTGCGCGTGATTCGAAACGAGGACGTTCGGCGCGGCGGTAGCTTCACCGTCGGGCCGAGCGGAACCGGCAGCTGGATCGTGAGGGTCGTCGGCTTGAATCCGAGCAGCAGGCGCACACGCTCTCCTCTTTGCACTTTGACGTGCGGCGCCGGCGCGAAGCCGACGCAACTCGGTGGCGCATAGTGCGGGCAGAGCCCTCCGCCTTTCTCGCCCCAGCAGTAGCTCGATTGCGCGAGGCGCACCTTTGCTGTCGAGGTCTGGAGGTAGGCAGGCGGCGGACCGGAGCCGAGGTCCGCGAGTGCAGCGTTGCATGCGACGGCGGCCGCCAGCACAACGATCGACGCAACGCAGGCGCGCATGAGCACACAATCGCATGCGGCTAAGGCAACTGCTAAGACTCGCGGCAGTGCGCGTCGGCATCCTCACAGGCGGCGGCGACTGTCCCGGCCTGAATGCGGTGATCCGCGCGGTGACGCGGCGCTCGCTCGCCCGTGGACACGAGGTCGTCGGCGTTCGAGAAGGCTGGCGCGGAATGGTCGAAGCGGAGTTCGAGCCGCTCGGGCCGCGCGAGATCTCGGGGATTCTCCCGCGCGGCGGCACGATCATCGGCACGACGCGCACGAACCCATACAAGCTCGAGGGCGCCGTCGAGCGAGTGCTCGAACGGTTCTCGAACGGGGCGCTCGACGCGCTCGTCGCGATCGGCGGCGAGGACACGCTTGGCGTCGCGGCACGCCTGTTTCGCGAGCACGAAGCGCCTGTCGTCGGCGTGCCGAAGACGATCGACAACGATCTGTCCGGCACGGATTACACGTTCGGTTTCGACACCGCGGTGACGATCGCGACGGAAGCGATCGACCGGTTGCACACGACGGCGGAATCGCATAACCGCGTGATGGTCGTCGAGGTGATGGGACGCCATGCCGGGTGGATCGCGGTGCATTCGGGGATCGCCGGCGGCGCGGACGCGATCCTCATCCCCGAGCAGCCGATCAGCGTCGAGGAGACATGTCGTGTGCTGCAGCAACGGCATGCAAGCGGCAAAGACTTCTCGATCGTCGTCGTCAGCGAAGGCTACGAGCTCACGTACGAGAGCGGCGAGCGGCGGCTCGTCGCGGGCGAGGCGCGCGCAACCGACCAGTTCGGGCACGTCGTCCTCGGCGGCGTCGGCGACGCGCTCGGCCGCGAGATCGAGGAGCGCACCGGTTACGAGACGCGCGTGACGGTGCTCGGGCACGTCCAGCGCGGTGGTACGCCCACGTCGCGGGATCGCGTGCTCGCGACGCGGTACGGCCTCAAGGCGGCCGACCTCGTCCACGATCGTCGCTTCGGTCAGATGGCCGCGCTCCGTGGCGACGACGTCGTCGACGTGTCACTCGACGAAGCGACGGCGGAGCTCAAGACCGTGCCGCCCGAGTGGTACGACGTGGCGAAGGCCTTTTTCGGCTGAGGGCGACGGAAGCCGGCCCAGCCGCTAGTGGCTGGCGGCGACGACCACTGCCATCTCCGGCGACACGGTGACCTCGACGGCGATCACGCGTGGGTCGCGAAGCAAGAACTCCCGCGCGGGGTCGCCGTCGACCGATCGGCCGGGTGTGAGGTCGTCCTTGACGACAACGCCGCCAGGCGCGAGCAGCGCGAGGACCTCGTCGAGATCATACGGCGGGCCCGCGTCGTAGAAGACGAGCCCGAACGGGCCGCGACCACGGACGAGCTCGCGCCAGTCGCCGACGAGGAGCTCGACGTTCGCGAGCCCATCCAGCCGGGCGCGCGCCTGCTCCGCGCGGTCGGCGTCGCTCTCGATCGTGAGCACGGACTCTGCGGTGGCCGCCAGCGCGGCCGCGCCCTCACCGAACGCGGTGCCGAGCTCGAGGACTCGCCGCCCGGCGGCGAGAACCGCGAGCAGGCGCTGCACCTCCGGCAGCGACGAGCCGCCGGCGGTCACCGAAGCTCGGCGAGCGGAAAGGCGCGGTGCGGCCTCGGCGGCACGAGGAAGTTCTGCCGATGCGTCGTCGTCAGCACCGAGTTGATGCCCTGGCCGCGCGCGCCCGGTGCGAGCGGCAGCTTCGTGCCGTCCGGCAGCTGTCCGTCCATGGCGAGCCGGTTCCGGTGGAAGTCGTCGCTCGACGGGTTGAAGACGACGAAGTGCACACCGGCCACCGGTTCCGTCGAGAACTTGTCGCGCGCGGGCGTCGCGGTCCACGCGAACGGGTTGTCGATCGTGTTGAAGTCGGCTCGCTGCGGGATCGCCGTCCCCTTCTCGTACTGCGTGCCGTCTTCAGCGACAAAGTCCTGGCCTAGGCGCGAGGTGAGCTGAATCGACGCGCTGTGACCGAAGCGACGCTCGTTCTCGTACTCGCGTGCGACCTCTTCCTTCGTCGCGACCTCGCGCGGACCCTGCGGGACCGTCTGCCTGCCGTAGCGCACGCGCATGTTCGGCTTGAAGACCGTGTCGACGCGCTCTTGGAAGTCGAAGTTCAAGTACCACTTCTCGAGGTCTTCCTCGATGTGCGAGAGGTGCATGTGCGTGCCGCCGCGGAAGTAGCCGTTGCGGACGTCGACGAATCCCAGCGTCTCGTGATTCGCGATGCGGCCCGGGCCGAGGTTCGCCTTCTGCGTCGAGGTGAAGCCGAGGAAGAGCTCGGCCCCGTCGGGAATCAGGTCTGCGCCCGAGATTCCGGCCGCGGTTGCGATGCGCTTCGGTAGACCGACTCCGCCGTCGAAGCCGCCGCCGACGAAGCCGCGGCGCACGCTCGTGCGCTCGAAGACGTCGAGGTCGTCGAACAGCGTCCGCTCGGCGTCGCGGATGTGGTCGAGCTCGTCGCTGCGAAGGAGAACGGCGACGTCGTTGTCCTCGAGGATCGTCTCGTCGGGATCGCTCGGGAAGCGGCGCGCGTCGAGGAGCGCGGCCTTCTGCGCGCGCCGGTCGAACGGCAAATGGCGCTCGGCGGCGCTCGCAACATGGTTCCGGAAATACGGCAGCCCCCACGCGAGCGTCACGCCGAGACCGGAAGGCGTCGGCTCGTAGCGCCCCTCGAGGTCGGCGAGGGCGTCCTCGAGCTCTCGCTTCGCCGCGCGCAGGTCGGTCGCGCGCACCTTCGCCGTGACGATCGCGTGATGAAGCGGCGGCACGAGCACCTCGACGCCGTCGTGCCGGATGACGTCGATCCCCTGCAGGAGGTGCTGCTCGCGAAGCCGCTGCGCAGCGGCGTGTGGCCGGGCCGGTGTCGAGCTCAGCTGGTCGACGAGCTCGTAGATGCCCGCCGCGCCGAGTGCGCCCGCCGCGGCCACGCCGAGGAATCGCCGCCGGTCGATTGGCATCTCAGCCGCCGTGCGGCCGAACGAGCACAAGCCCACCGAGAAGCCGGTGCAGGTTCTGGATCACGCGCGCGTACGTCAACGGCTTGATCTGGTGCTGGCTGACGGTGTAGAGCGAACCGTTGTGGCGCCACGCATACAGCAGATGCCACTGGTCCGCGTCCTGGTTCACCGTGTAGAGCGTCGCCTTGATCCCGTTCACCGAGAACGTGCCGGATGGGTCCGCGAAGCAGGGCGTCGTGCCGCGAATCGTCTTGCCGCCCTGCGTGTCGACCGTCGTGCACTTCGGGACCGTCGTCCGGCCGGGATATCCGCGGAAGTTCACGTGGATGTCCCCGAGGTCGTGCGAGAGGAAGCTGACGAAGTAGGTGCCGTCGCGCTTGACCGTGTAGCCGTTCTTCCAAGAACCGGCGATGTTGCCGTCGAGCGGGTTCGGCATCCACGAGGGGCAGTAGACGGGCGCGCCGACCTGGTTTGCGAGCTTCTGCCACCCCGCACGCCACGCGGCAGGGCAGGTCTTCGCGCTCGCCGCGCCTGCGCGGGCCGGAGCGGCCGAGCCGCTCGAAACGACGACCAAAGCGGCCGCAGCAACCACCACCAGGAACGCCTTCACGCGCCCAGGGTACCGCCAGTTTGCAAGGGCGACGTTACGACGAGGCTAACGCCGCATCAAGCGACCCCAACCCATCGAGACCGCAAGGCAGGCCGCGAAGATCAGGACGAACGCGGCGAGGGATCCCGTTAGGTAGCCGAGGATCGTCGCGAGCGCGAGCCCGCCGAGCAGGATCGCAAGCCTGGCACGGTCACCCGCGGATGCTTCGCCGCATCCTGGGGATTGAAGAGCCAGCCCACACTCAGACCCGCGGCGGCGGCCCGCCGGCGAGCGCGGCGATGTCGCGTGCGCGGACGATCACGGCGTCGACGCCGGCCCGCTCGAGCTCCGGAATCTCCTCCGGCGTCGTGGCCGGGAGGTCGGCGATCGCAAGCTTTCCGGCCGGCACCGCGGGCAGGAGCTCGAGCACGTGGTCAACCGCCTGCCGGTGATCCTCGGCGTCACGCGGCGAGAGGAGGAAGATCTCCGGATCGACGAGGTCGAGCGAGCGTTCGAGCTCTTCCTCGTCGCCGACGACGATCACGCAGTCGAGCCCAAGGTCGAGCGCGCGCCGGTGCAAGGTCTCGAGGTCTTCGTGGTCGAGCCTCACGAAGTCGAGCAGGTAGGCGTCTGCGACCTCCGCGGCGCGCTCGAGCGCGACCTCGGCCCGCCACAGGATCGGGAGTGAGGTCGTCTCTCGCATGACGTGCGGATCGGTCGAGACGACCAGCGCCTCCGCGCGCTGCTCCTCCGCCGCGCGTGCGGCATCCGGGTCGTCGACGGCGGCGATCACGGAGATACCGTCCCCTTCGGAGATCGCCTGGCTGAAGCGCCGCTGCCCCATGCACGGGGAAATCTAGTGGGGTTAGCGTCTGCAGCGTGAAGCGCGCTGTTCTCCGGCTCCTCGAGCGCCTGCATTTGCTCGGGTTCGCGTTCGCGATCTACGAGCGAATGCAGTCGCTCCGACCCGGCGCTGAAGCGGCCGCGGACGACGGCTTGCCGGTGCCGCCCGCTGCACTTCGGGTTCGCGTCGCCGGCACGGCCGACCTCGCGTGGTTCCTCGAAGGCGGCCGGCTCGCCGAGGAGAGCATCCGCGCCGCGCTCGAACGGCAGGGCCGAACGCTCGACGACGTCGAGACGCTCCTCGACTTCGGCTGCGGCTGCGGACGCGTTACGCGCCGCTTCGGCGGCCGCGACGGCGTGCACGGCAGCGACACGAACGAAGACGCGATCGCGTGGTGTCGCGAGAACCTCGCGTTCGCGCGCTTCGAGAGGAACACGCTCGAGCCGCCGCTCGCGTTCGCCGACGCGTCGTTCGACCTCGTCTACGGCCTCTCGGTCTTCACGCACCTCACGGTTGAGCTGCAACGCGCGTGGCTCGCCGAGCTCGCGCGCGTGCTCCGGCCAAACGGCTTGCTGATCCTGACGACGCACGGCGATGCGTATGCGGACCGACTGGACGAGCGCGAGGGCAGTGCGTACGCAAACGGCGAGGTCATCGTCCGCTGGGAGCGCGAGACCGGCACGAACCTCTGCGCGGCGTACCACCCGCGCGGCGCGCTCGCGGGGCTGTTGCCGCCGAGCCTCACGTTTCTGGAACTCGATCCGGAGGGAGCACTCGGCAACCCCCGCCAAGACATGAACGTGATCGCGCGCGCGTGACCATCACCGAGCACCGAGTGTCCAGCTGGCTCGAGCTGCACGAGCTCCTCTTCGCCGACGCCTGGAACGAGCGCCTCGGGTTGCACCGGTCGGACTTCGCCTTTCGCGGCCGGCCCGACGCAACGGAGGATTTGCGCACGAGCCTCGCACGGCTCGGCGGCGATGCGCGCGAGCTCGAAGGGCCGCTGATGCGGAGCTTCCGCAAGTACGCCGCCGCCGATGCCGTTCCGCACGACACGTTCTGGGACTGGCTGGCGCTCGGCCAGCATCACGGCCTGCCGACGCGGTTGCTCGACTGGACGTACTCCCCGTACGTCGCGCTCCATTTCGCCACACGTAGCCCGCAGGGATTCGATCGCGACGGCGTCGTGTGGGCCATCGACTACGTGCGAGCCCACGAGCTGCTACCGCCGAAGCTGCGGCAGCCGCTCGAGCAAGACGCTGCGAACGTCTTCACGACGGAGCTCCTGTCGGAGGCGGCTCCGACATCGGCGGATCTGGAACGCATCGTCGAGGACGCGTTCGTCCTCTTCGTCGAGCCGCCGTCGTTCGATGCGCGGATCGTCAACCAGTACGCGCTCTTCTCGCTCGTGTCGAACGTGACCGTGAGTCTCGACGAGTGCCTCGCGAAGCATCCGGAGCTCGCGCGGCGCTTCGTCATCCCTGCCGAGCTCAAGTGGGAGGTCCGCGACAAGCTCGACCAGGCGAACGTCACCGAGCGAGTCCTGTTTCCGGGCCTCGACGGCCTGTCGCGCTGGCTCGCGCGCTATTACGCGCCACGCACGTAACCGCTGCGACCGGCCCCGTAGCCCGCGCCGATCTGGAGCAGCGCGATCCCAAAGAGGAACGCGAACGACGCGGTCCACGAGCCGGTGAGATCGTGGAGCGCGCCGACGAGGAGCGGCCCGAGCGCGGCGAGGCCGTAGCCGATCGACTGCGCCATCGCCGACAGGCGCGCCGCGTCCGCGGTCGTGCGCGAACGCAGGACGAAGAGCGTCAGCACGATCGGGAAGACCATGTTCAGACCGATCCCAAGGAGCGTCGCCCAGACCCATGGTGCTGCGAGCGGCGCGAATGCGACGCCCGCGAAGCCGACGGCGATCAGCGCCGTCGTGCCGATGCACCACGCGCGCTGATCGGGCTTCCGCGCCGCAAGCGTCGGGGCGATGAGCCCGGCCGGGATGCCGATGCTCGTGACGAACGCAAGCAGCAGACCCGCATGGCCCTTCGTCCAGCCGTGGTCGCGGTAGAGCGTCGCGATCCACGAGACGGTGGAGTAGAAGCAGAGCGACTGGAGTCCCATGAAGAGCGTGACCTGCCACGCGCGCGGGTCGCGCATGAGGGCCGCGACCGCGCCCCGCTCCGGCGGCTCGTCCGGCGGCGTGTGGCCGCGAAGCTGAGGAAGCCACGCGACGACGCCGACCGCGGCGAGCACGGCCCAGATTCCGAGGCCGCCACGCCAGCCGCGCCCGGTTGCGTCCTCGAACGGCACCGTGAGTCCCGCGGCGATCGCGGCCGACGCGCCGAGGGCCGTGAAGTAGAGGCCGGTCGCGAGGCCGGGCTGCTCCGGAAAGTCGCGCTTGACGAGAGCCGGCAAGAGAACATTCGCGATCGCGATCGCGCTGCCGGCGATCACCGTGCCGAGATAGAGCGTGGGTGCGCCGTCGAGGACGCGGACCGCGAGTCCGAGCGTCACGCCTGCGACCGCGACACCGAGGCTCCACTCGATCCCGATGCGACGCGCGAGCAGCGGACCTGCGGGCCCGACGGCTCCGAAGCAGAGCACCGGCAGCGTCGTCAGCACGGCCGCCTCGGTGCCGGAGAGCGAAAGCGCGTCGCGGATGTCCTCGAGCTCCGGACCGACGCTCGTGATTCCCGCGCGAAGGTTGAGTGCGACGAGACCGATGCCTGCGATCGTCAGCGCAAGCGCGAAACGGCGCTGACGCGCCACTAGATGCCGAGCCGTTCCAGGATCGTGTCGTTGCGGCGCCACGCGGGGCGCACCTTGACCTGCAGCTCGAGGAAGACGCTGCGCCCGAGGAGCGCCTCGATCTCCGGCCGCGCGCGAACGCCGATCTCCTTCACGATCGAGCCGCCCTTGCCGACGACGATCTGCTTCTGCGAATCGGTCTCGACGAGGATGTTCGCGCGGACGACCTTGGCCTCGAGCTCGTCGATCTCGACGGAGATCGCGTGCGGGACCTCCTCGCGCGTGAGCTGAAGTGCCTTCTCGCGAATCAACTCGGCGAGCTGCAGCTCGAGCGGCAAGTTCGTGCGCTCGCCCTCCGGGAAAAACGCGGGACCTTCCACGAGCAAGTCGACGAGCTCGCGCTTCAGCTCCGGGATGCCGTCGCCGGTCTTGCCGCTGACCGGATGAAGCGCGTGGAAGTCGCCGAGGTTCGAGGCCGCCGCCATCTGCGAGGCGATGTGGCCGGGCTTCAGGCGGTCGACCTTGTTGAGCGCGATCACGACCGGCACGCCGAGCGCGAACACGCGCGAAGCGATGAAGCGGTCGCCTGCGCCGATGCGCTCGCGTGCCGAGAGGACGAACAGCACGCCTTCGACGCCCTCGAACGACGTGTCGACGGTCCGCTGCATGCGCTCGGTGAGCGCGTCGAGCGGTCGCTGGAAGCCGGGCAGGTCGACGAGCACGAGCTGGTAGACGGCGCCCGCGTCGTCCATTCCGTTTGCGATTCCGAAGATGCGATGGCGCGTCGTCTGCGGCTTGTCGGACACGATCGCGACCTTGCCGCCGCAGATCGCGTTCGTGATCGTCGACTTGCCCACGTTCGGGCGGCCCGCGACTGCGACGAAACCGGACTTCACCGCGACGCGGTTCCGTAGACGAAATGGTCGTTCGCGGTCGTGCGAAACTTGCAGCTCCAGCCGAGCGGCTCGAGGCGTGTGCGGAGCTCGTCAGGCGTGCGGCGGATCTTGATCAGCCGGAACTCGCGGCCGTCGGCAAGGTTCCGCACCTCTTCCTCGCCTTCGCTTCGCAGCTTGGTCGACGGCGTGTGGCCCGCTCCGCTGTCGACGAGGAAGACACGACCGTCGGGCCGAAGCGCCGTCGCGACCGTTGACCAGAACGACTCGAACAGTGCATCCGGAACGTGCGAGAGCCAGAAGCCGAAGAAGCAAACGTCGAACTCGCGCGGCGGCTTCCACGCAAAGACATCGGCGATGACGTACTCGACGTCGTCGCGGCCCACGCGCTGGCGGTTGATCTCGACGACCTCCGGACTTGCGTCGACGGCGACGAGCCTCGAAGCCGTCGCTGCGAGCCGTTGCGTCCAGAGGCCGGTTCCGGCGGCGAGCTCGAGCACGTCGCCGCGCACGTCGAACGCCTCGAGAGCGGCTT
>JBKPRX010000049.1:0-21171 GCA_046734795.1 Actinomycetota bacterium | reverse complement strand
CCGGTCACGACGCCCGCGGCCACGGCGCCGCCGCCGGCGCCAACGACGCCCGCACCGGACCCGACGCCCGCGGCCGTGGCTCCGGATCCGGGGCCGGTGCGGTCGCGGACGAAGTCGACCTCGAAGCCGGCTCCTGCGCCGAAGCCCACGACGCCGTCGGTTTCCACGCCTTCGTCGGCGCCTACTACGAGGCTCTCCACACCGACAGCGGTTCCGCCGGCAACGCCGACACGAAGCGGAGCCGGGGCGGTGAACGCGGCGAATGCTGCGAACGCGCGGAAGGCTGCGGCCCGGGCGCAGCGGCGAGCGGCCGCTCTCAAAGCAGCCCGTCTCAAAGCAGCGCGTCTCAAAGCAGCGCGGCTGAAGGCGGCGCGGCTGAAAGCTGCGCAGGCGGCAGCGAAGCGAAAGCTTGTCCTGGTCCCGACGCCGACTCCGGCGGCGACGTCGAGCGGGAACGGGCTTCCGTGGTTTGTGCTCGCTCCGTTCGGTTTGCTCGCGCTCACGCTCCTCGGACTTGCGGTCGTCGCTGTCCGCCGGCGCGACTCGATCGAGGCCGCACTCGCGGCTCCTCCTCTGCCGCCGGCCGCTCGAGCCGTCCCCGTGGCACCGCCGCTCCCAGTCGAGCCGCCGCTAGCCGAGTCGCTCCCGCCCGAGGCGCCCGTCGTCGCCGAGGTGGACGAGCCGGAGCTCTGCACGATCCGAGCCTGGCGCGGCTATCTGAAGTGGCAGTTCTATGCGTCCGTGCGCCGCGGCGGCGTTGACGAGCTCGTTGCTGAATCGCGGTCGTTCAAATCGTCCGGAAACGGCACGCCTGACGAAACGCCTCAGGCGCGGGCTGCATTCGAAGGTCTGGTCGCGAAGGTTCGGAAGCGCGGTTGGATCGCACAGGAGAGCCACGACGGGTGCTGGTTCGAGCAGTCGTTCGTCCGGGCTGACTCAGACGCGACGTCGCCACCTGCTGAAGACGTCTTCGATGTCAGCGCGATGCTTATGCGGCACGAGGATGAAGAGACGGTCGCCTTGCCGAACGGTGGTGCTTCCGCGCGGGGGAATGGCGTCGCCGTCGCGGTGGATGACGGCGATCAGCGCGTTTCGCGGCAGCCCTAGCTCCCGGACAGCAGAGCCGTTGACCGCGTGGTCGGCGGCGACGGGAAACTCCACGAGGTCGAGCTCGCTCGACGGGCCGAGCTCGAGCGGCGCGTCTGCGACCGGCGGCGAGGGGTAGACGAGGCCGAGGCGCGCGGCGACGCGCTCGAGCGTCGTTCCTTGCACGATCGAGGAGACAACCACGACGAAGAACACCGCGTTGAAGATCGTCTCCTTGTGCGGAACCTCGGAGGAAAGGACGAACGTCGCGACGACGATCGGGGCGGCTCCGCGTAGGCCTGCCCAGCCGAGCAGCAACCGCTCGCGTTGCGCGAAGCCGCTGAAGAGCGTCGACGACCAAACGGCAGCGGGCCGGGCCACGAGGATCAACAGGGTCGCGAGAGCAAGTCCCGAGAGCGCGACGTCGCGGAGGTCGTGCGGGAAGACGAGCAGGCCGAGCACGACGAACAACGTCACCTGCGCGACGAACGCGATTCCCTCGTGAAACGCGACGAGCTGACGGCGATAGCGCGACGGGGTGCTACCCACGGCGAGGCCGACGAGGTAGACGGCGAGAAAGCCGCTGCCGCCGATCACGTCCGCCGCTCCGAACGCGAGTGCCGCGGCTGCGATCGACGCGACGGGAACGAACGCGCCGATCGTCCGCGGGATACGAGCGAAGATCCAGGAGGCGGCGACGCCGAGAGCGACGCCGACCACGAGCCCCAGCCCGAGCTGTCGGATCACGAGCGTCGCGAGATCGGCGAATCCCGAGGTCTCGGGATGTTCGATCCACGCGATCAGACCGACGGTGAGCGCGATCGCCATCGGATCGTTTCCGCCGGACTCCGCCTCGAGCGTTCGCGCGAGCCTCCTCCGGATCTGCGTGAAGCGGAGGGTGGAGAAGACCGCGGCCGCGTCGGTCGAGGACACGACCGCGCCGAGCAAGATCGCCTCGAGCCACGAAAGATCGAACAGCGCTTGCGCGGCGACGCCGGTGAGAAGCGCGCTGACGATCACGCCGAGCGTACTCAGTTGCAAGGCAGGAACCGCAACCTCCCGTAACCGCCGCCACGACGTCTGGAGTCCGCCCTCGTAGAGGATCAGCCCGAGGCCGACGATGCCGACGTGCCGCGCGAGCTCTGCGTCGTCGAAGTCGATTCCGCCGGGTCCGTCGGAGCCGAGCAGCATCCCGAGCGCGAGGAAGGCGACGAGGACCGGAAGCCCGGTCCGATTCGCGACGAGCGCGACTACGACTGCGCCCGCGAGGATCGAACCGACGAGAAGGAGGGCGACGCCTTCGGTCACGGGGTGATTGTCTCGTCACGTTTTGTCTGCGGATCGCCAATAGCTATATTTTCGATAGCTTCCGATCGGTAGCGACAGGAGGACAAGAGAGCAATGGCATTACTCCAGATTGGGGACACGGCGCCGGACTTCGAGGCGGAGACGACCGAGGGCAAGATCCATTTCCACGAATGGGTCGGTGACTCGTGGGCCGTCTTGTTCTCGCACCCGAAGGACTTCACGCCCGTCTGCACGACCGAGCTCGGGTACATGGCGAAGATCAAGCCGGAGTTCGAGAAGCGAAACGTCAAGATCATCGGCCTCTCGGTCGACACGGCGAGCGACCACGAGCGGTGGGCGAAGGACATCGAGGAGACCCAGGGCACCGCGCCCAACTACCCGATTGTCGCGGACTCGGACTTCAGCATCGCGAAGTCCTACGGGATGCTCTCCGCCGAGACCTCCGGCGATCCGGCCGAGCGCACCGCTGCGGACAATCAGACCGTCCGCAACGTCTTCGTCGTCGGCCCGGACAAGAAGATCAAGCTGATCCTCGTCTACCCGATGACGACCGGCCGCAACTTCGACGAGGTGCTGCGGGTGATCGACTCGCTGCAGCTGACTGCGAAGCACCGCGTCGCGACGCCGGTGAACTGGAAGCAGGGCGAGAACGTGATCATCGCGGGCTCCGTCTCGAACGACGAGGCCAAGGAGATCTTCGGCGACTGGGAGTCGCCGAAGCCGTACATCCGCATCGTTCCGCAGCCTCAATAGAGGCCCTTCTGCGGCCGGCGCCGGCGGCTTCGACCGCCCGCGCCGGCCTCGTTTTCTGCCCGTAGACCCGTCAAGCTCGGACGCCGGAATGCCGATAGCGAGCGGTGGTGTTCGTGCGGCAGAGACCTCGCTGAATGCGGCTCCCAGCGGAGCTCCGCAGCATTCCGGCCAGGAGAATCGGCGTACTCGCCGTTCTTCTCGTCGGCACGCTTCTGACCGCGCTCGTTCTGACCGTCCGCGCAGCCACGCAGGCCTCAGGTGCCCATCGCGTCGTGCTCTTCGCGGTCGTCGGCTTCGACCTTCTTGCGACGGTTGGAGCGGTCGCCGCCTCGAGCTACCTGCTCGTCCGGTTCACGCGGCTCCTCCGGCGTCTTTCGCATAGCGCGGACGATTTCGCCGCCAGCGTCCAGAAGCAGCGGCTCGGCCACGGCCGAGCGCTCGAGTCGGCGCGTGAGCAGTCGACCGCTGTCGCCGAGACGACGGCCACGGTCGAGCAGCTCGCGTCTGCCGCGGGCGCGATTGCCGACAACGCGCGCGCCGTCGGCGCCGCGGCGGACAGCACGGGCGAGACGATGCGCGGGATGCAGGACGCTGTCGAGGCGATCGTCGAGCGGACGCAGGCTCTCGGCAACCAGTCGCGGCGAATCGGCGAGATCCTCGCGCTCATGAACGAGATCGCGGAGCAAACGAATTTGCTCGCGCTGAACGCGGCAATCGAGGCCGCGCGCGCGGGCGAGACCGGGAAGGGCTTCGGCGTCGTCGCCGCGGAGGTCCGCAAGCTTGCTGAGCGTTCCGTCGAGTCGACGGCGTCGATTCGCGAGATCGTCGCCGACGTCCAAGGTGAGGTCGACGCGACGATCGAGGCGACGCAGCACGGCGCGCACGAAGCGCGCGACGTCGCGGAGCTGATGGCGTCGACTGCGGCAATGGTGGGCGACGCAGTGCTCGCGACGGAGCAGCAGAAAGCCGCCGCGCAACAGCTTGCAGGAGCGATGGCGCAGATTCGCGCGGCTGCCGAGCTCGTCGAGACGGACCCGTCGCACACGATCCAAGCGACAGACGAGCTCTCGGAGATCGCCAAGCAGATGGAAGCGGAGCTGATGCGCCTTGGGTTGGCGACGCGCGCCGAGTCGTCGCGCCCGCAACGACCGCTCGTCGAGAGGTACGCGACATGAACAAGCGCGACCGCTGGAGCTCGAAGAAGAAGATCCGCGTGATCACGGGCGGGCTCAACCTCTGCCTCCTCAGCAGCGTCCTGCTGTCGTCCTGGATGTTCGTCGTCGAGCCCACGGTGCGGCTCGAGCTCGGGATCGCGGTCGTCGCGGTCGTCGTGTGCTTCCTCACGCTCACGACGGTCGCGCTCTACGCCGCGAAGCTCTACGCGCGGTTGCTCGGACTGCTCTCGACGGCAACGACCCGATTGACGGCGCTCGTCGACACGCAGCTGCGCGGCTTCCGCGCGATCGGCAGCGCGCTCGCCGATCAGACTGCTGCTGTCAGCCAGACGACGGCGACGGTCGAGGAGCTCGCTGCGACAGCCCGCTCGCTCACGGACAACGCACGCACCGTCGGGGCTGCCGGCGAAGACACGACCGGGACGATGCACGCGATGCACGCATCCGTCGAAGCAGTCGCCGAGCGCACGCTCTCGCTCGGGCAGCGCTCCGAGCGCATCGACGAGATTCTCGGCCTGATCGAGGAGATCGCCGAGCAGACGAACTTGCTCGCGCTGAACGCGGCGATCGAGGCTGCGCGCGCGGGCGAAGCCGGCAAGGGCTTCGCCGTCGTCGCGGCCGAGATCCGCAAACTTGCCGAGCGGTCGCTGCGCTCGACCGAGTCGATTCGCGAGCTGGTCGTCGCGATCCGCGAAGAGACGAACGCGACGATCATGGCGACGCAGCAGGGAACGAGACAGGCGCGCGAGGTCGTCGAGCTGATGGAGTCGACGAAGGACATGCTCGAGCAGTCACTCGTGGCGATCGCCCAACAGACCTCTGCGGCCGATCAGGTCGCGGCCGCGATGGTGCAGATCCGCCAGGCGGCGGAGGATATCCAGGCCGATCCCGAGGGGACCGCTCAGACGTCGAAGAGGCTCGAGAAGCTCGCGCTCGAGCTCGAGGATCTGCTCGCGGACTACGGCGTGAAGCTGGCCGACCCGGCCACGGTCAACGCGCACCGAGCGCGCCGCGTAGCCGCGTAGCTCCTAGCTTCCGCAGCCATCCATTCGTTCGATCATCGCCTGCCCGAAGCCGGAGCAGGAGACTTCGGTGGCGTCGTCCATCAAGCGGGCGAAGTCGTACGTCACGATCTTGTCGCCGATCGTTGCTTCGAGCGAGTTGACGATCAGGTCGGCGGCCTCGTTCCAGCCGAGGTGCCGGAGCATCATCTCCGCCGAGAGGATCAGTGAGCCGGGATTGACCTTGTCTTGCCCGGCGTAGCGCGGCGCGGTTCCGTGTGTGGCTTCGAAGAGCGCGACCTCGTCCGACATGTTTGCGCCGGGCGCGATGCCGATGCCGCCGACCTGCGCGGCGAGCGCGTCCGAGATGTAGTCGCCGTTCAGGTTCGGCGTCGCGATCACGTCGTACTCTCCCGGCCGCAGGAGGATCTGCTGGAGGAATGCGTCGGCGATCGCGTCGCGGACGACGATGTCGCGGCCGCTCTGTGGATTCTTGAACGTCATCCACGGTCCGCCGTCGAGCGGCTCCGCCCCGAACTCGTTGGCGGCGAGCGCGTAGCCCCAGTCGCGAAACGCGCCCTCGGTGAACTTCATGATGTTGCCCTTGTGCACGAGCGTGACCGAGCGACGGTCATGGCGGATCGCATAACGGATGGCCTGCCGCACGAGCCGTTCGGTTCCTTCGCGAGAGACCGGCTTCACGCCGATGCCGGAAGTCGCCGGGAAGCGGATCTTGCGGACGTTCATCTCGTCCTGAAGGAACGCGATCAGCTTGCGCGCGCCCGCGGACTCGGACTCCCACTCGATGCCGGCGTAGATGTCCTCGGTGTTCTCGCGGAAGATCACCATGTCGACCTTCGACGGATCCTTCACCGGACTCGGCACGCCGCGGAACCAGCGCACGGGGCGGAGGCAGACGTAGAGGTCGAGGTCTTGCCGCAGCGCGACGTTGAGCGAACGGATGCCGCCACCGACCGGCGTCGTCATCGGGCCTTTGATCGAAACGGAGTACTCGCGGAGCAACTCGAGCGTCTCTTCCGGCAGCCACACATCGGCGCCGTAGACGCGGGTCGACTTCTCTCCCGCGTAGACCTCCATCCAGTGGATCTTTCGCGCGTCGTCGTACGCCTTCTCGACTGCTGCGTCGACGACTGCGTGCATGACCGGAGTGATGTCCACGCCGATCCCGTCGCCCTCGATGAACGGGATGATCGGGTTGTCGGGCGTCGGCTCGTCCGGCACGATTTTCGTTCCGTCCGCGGGGACGGCGACATGCGACGTCGCACTCATGCGCTGAAAGCTAGCGCGCCGGGCTCGAGATGCGCGGATCCGTGTCGTCTACCCTCAGACCATGAGGCTCGAGGAGACCGCCACCCTCGATCGTGTCGAGGAGATCGCGACCGCGATCATCGAAGGCTTCGACCGTCACTACCGCCGTTTCCGCGAGACGAGCGCGCAGGCGAAGACGCGTTTCGAGGCCGCCGACTGGCCGGAGGCGCAAGAGGCGGTGAAGGGGAGAATCCGCTTCTACAAGGAGCGCGTTCACGAATGCGTCGCGCGATTGAACCACGAGTTCGGCGTCGCCAGTCTCGACGACACCACGTGGCAGCGCGTGAAGCTCACGTACATCGGGATGCTCGTCGACCACAAACGGCCCGAGCTCGCCGAGACGTTCTTCAACTCCGTGATCACGCGTGTTCTCGGCCGCACGTATGTGCACAACGACTTCACGTTCGTGCGCGCTGCGGTGTCCACCGAGTACATCGAGTCGGATCCGCCGACCTATCGCAGCTACTACCCGGCAACCGACGGCTACCGCGATGTCGTGCTTCACCTCTTCCGGGACTTCGAGTGGGAGCGGCCGTTCGCCGATCTCGAGCGTGACGTCGACCTCGTCTTGCGCGCGATCCTCGAGCACTTCGGCGGCGAGTGGCCGCGCCCGCGTCCGAACCTGCAGGTGCAGGCGCTCGGCTCGGCGTTCTACCGCAACAAGGCCGCGTACGTGATCGGCAAGATCGTCAACGGAAACGACGTGCAGCCGTTCGTCGTCCCGATCCTCCACGACGACGAGAACCGGCTCGTGCTCGACGGGATCCTCCTCGACCGCGAGAGCATCAGCCTGCTCTTCACGCTGTCGCGCGCCTACTTCATGGTCGACATGGACGTGCCGTCCGCGTACGTGCACTTCCTCCAGTCCCTTTTGCCCGCGAAGCCGCGCTCCGAGCTCTACACCGCGCTCGGTCTGGGTGGCCAGGGCAAGGCGCTGTTCGTGCGCGACCTCCGCGATCACCTCCATCACTCGCGCGATCTCTTCGTCGAGGCGCCCGGTACGCGGGGGCAGGTGATGCACGTGTTCACGCTGCCGTCATATCCGTACGTCTTCAAGATCATCCGTGACTTCTTCGGACCGGGGAAGCGCAGCGACCGCGAGACGGTCAAGGGGAAGTTCGCGATGGTCAAGGACGTCGACCGCGTCGGTCGCATGGCCGACACGATGGAGTTCAAGCATCTCGCGCTGCCGCGCGATCGCTTCGCGCCGGAGCTCTTGGCGCAGCTCGAGGAGCTCGCACCCTCGGCGATCGAGCACGACGGCGACACATTGATCATCGACCTCTGCTACGTCGAGCGACGCATGACGCCGTTGAACGTGTTTCTCGAAACGGCGACGCCGCTTCAGGCGGACCAGGTCGTGCGCGACTACGGCGACTCGATCCGTGAGCTCGCAATCGCGAACGTCTTTCCCGGCGACATGCTCTGGCGCAACTTCGGCGTCAATCGGCACGGACGCGTGGTGTTCTACGACTACGACGAGATCGAGTACTTGACCGACTGCGTCTTCCGCGAGATCCCGCAAGCGCCCGACCCGAGCATGGAGCTCTCGGACGAGGTGTGGTACCCGGTCGGACCGCACGACGTCTTCCCCGAGGAGTTCAAGACGTTCCTGCTCGGAGATCCAAAGGTGCACGACCCGTTCGTGCGCCACCACGAGGATCTCTTGCATCCGGATTTCTGGCGCGAGGCTCAACAACGCATCGCCTCGGGCGAGATCGTCGACTTCTTCCCGTACCCGGAGTCGATCCGGTTCTGCAACCGCTTCCCCGACTAGCGCCGTAGGATCAGGCGATGGCCGAGACCACGCGCATCGTGAAGCTGGCGGCGAGACCCGTCGGGGAGCCGAAACCCTCGGACTTCGAAGTCGCGGAGGTGCCGATTCCAGAGCCTGGCGACGGCGAGCTCCTCGTCCGCAACACGTGGATGTCCGTGGATCCGTACATGCGCGGGCGTATGCGAGAGGGACCGCAATACGCGGCGCCGTTCGAGATCGGCAAGGTCATGTTCGGCGGCGCCGTCGGCGAGGTCGTCGCCTCGAACGCGCCGGGCTTCTCGGTGGGCGACACGGTCTCGCATCAACTCGGCTGGCGCGAGCACGCGATCGTGCCGGGTAACGGCGCGATGAAGATCGACACCGACGCGGCGCCGGCGCCCGCATACCTCGGCGTGCTCGGCATGCCCGGTCTCACGGGCTACGTTGGCTTGCTCGACATCGCGGGCCTCCGTGACGGCGACGTCGTCTTCGTCTCCGGCGCGGCCGGTGCGGTCGGAAGTGTCGTCGGCCAGGTCGCGAAGCTCCGCGGCCATCGTGTGATCGGCAGCGCGGGCTCGCCGGAGAAGGTCGCGTTCCTCAAGGACGAGCTCGGCTTCGACGCCGCCTTCGACTACCACGATGGACCGGTTGCCGCGTCGCTCCGCGAAGCCGCGCCGGACGGCATCGACGTGTACTTCGACAACGTCGGCGGCGAGCATCTCGAGGCGGCGATCGGCGCGCTGCGGTTGAACGGCCGGGTCGCGCTCTGCGGCGCGATCTCGATGTACAACGCGACCGAGCCGCCGCCCGGCCCGCGCAACCTTGCACTCGCCGTTGGAAACCGGCTCACGCTCCGCGGCTTCATCATCAGCGACCACTTCGACCGGCTACCCGATTTCGTCGCCGAGGTCGGCGGCGCGCTCCGCGACGGAAAGCTCCGCTACCGCGAGACCGTCGTCGAAGGAATCGAGAACGCGCCCGACGCGTTCATCGGGCTCTTGCGCGGCGACAACGTCGGCAAGATGCTCGTCAAGCTCTGAGCGCGGGGCGTAAGCTGGCTCTCAGTAGCGCTTGCCTTCGTCGTTTCTGCTCAGCACGACGCGATCTGTCCGCGACGGCGGCGCGCCCAGTTCTTTCGTCGCGACGTCGATCGCGTGTCGAGCTGCGATGCGGTACGTCGTGAGCTTGCCGCCGGCGACGAACGTCACACCCGCTCGCGGGCGCGCGACGGCGTGCTCGCGTGAGATCTGACTCGTTCGCCGAACGGTGTCCGCGACGAGCGGCCGGAGTCCCGCGAACGCGTCGACCACGTCGTCCTCGTTCAGGCGCACGCGCAGAACGCGGTTTGCCTGCGCGAGCAGGTAGTCGACATCGACGTCGTCGACCGTGGGCTCTCCCGGCGGAGCATCCCAGCGCGTGTCCGTCGTCCCGATGAGCCAGCCCTCGCGCCACGGAATGACGAGCAGGACGCTGTCGGACGTGCGCGCGATCAGCGCGGTCTCGGACTCGATTCGCTCGCGCGGCACGACGATGTGGACTCCCTTCGACAGCGTCAGGCGAATCGCCAAGTCGCAGCCCGCGAGCCGCTCGAGCTCTTCCGTCCACGCGCCGGCCGCGCAAACGATCTCGCGCGCGGAGACCGAGAGCTCGTCGCCCGTGTCGCGCTCGGCAACGCGTATGCCCCCGTTTTCGAACTCGACGACCTCCGTGCGCGTGGCGATCGCCGCGCCCAGTGACGCGGCGGTGCGGGCGAGCGCGGCAGTGAGCCCGGCATCGTCGACGGTGCCGTCCCAGTACGCGAGCCCGGCCGAGACGCGACGGTCGAGCGACGGCGCGAGGGCAAGAGTCTCGTCTCGAGCCAGCCGGCGATGCCGCGGCAACGCGCGCGCGCCTGCAGAAAGCGTGTCGTAGAGCGCGAGCCCTGCACGAACGTATGCCTCCTCGACGAGTCCTCCGCGCACGGGATAGAGAAAGCGCAGTGGGCTCACGAGCTCCGGTGCGAGACGTTGCAACAGCAGTGCGCGCTCGTTGAGAGCCTCGCGTACGAGCCGAAGCTGAAGTTGCTCGAGGTACCGCAGGCCTCCGTGGATGAGCTTCGAGCTCCGGCTCGACGTGCCGGACGCGAGCTCGTTGCGCTCGACGAGCGCGACGCTCAGCCCGCGGGACGCCGCGTCGAGGGCCGCGCCGCAGCCCACGACGCCGCCGCCGACGACGACGACGTCGAACGTCTCGCGCGCGAGCCGGTCGAGCGCATCAGCACGGGGGGCAACGCTCAAGCCTCCATCGTCGCAGCGAACGGCGATGATCCGTCGCGGTGATCCTCTCGATCGACCAGGGAACGACCGGAACGAGCTGCATCGTCTTCGACGAGCGCGCGCAACCCGCCGGCCGCGCGTATGCCGAGATCACGCAGCATTTCCCGCGCCCCGGTTGGGTCGAGCACGACCCCGAGGAGATCTGGCAGTCAGTCCGTTCGACCGCAGCGCAAGCGATGCGCGCGGCCGGCGTCGACGGCCGCGACCTCCGCGCGATCGGGATCACGAACCAGCGCGAGACGGTCGTCGCGTGGGACGCCGAGGGGCGTCCGATCGGGCGCGCGATCGTCTGGCAAGACCGTCGCACGGCCGACCGCTGCGCCGAGCTTCGAGCGGCGGGTCACGAAGGGCGTGTGCGCGAGCGCACCGGCCTCGTCCTCGATCCGTACTTCTCGGCCACGAAGCTCGAGTGGCTCTTTGCGAACGGCCTCGATTCGAACGCACGCGTCGGGACGATCGACTCCTGGCTCGCGTTCAAGCTCACCTGCGAGCACGTCACCGACGTCTCGAACGCGTCGCGCACGCTTCTCCTCGACATCACGACGCGCGACTGGGACGACGAGCTGTGCGCGCTCTTCGGCGTCCCGGGCGAGGCGCTTCCGCGCGTCGTTCCGACGGCCGGCGCGATCGGCGAGACGGCCGAGCTCGGGGGCAAGGTTCCCGTGTGCGCGCTCGTCGGCGACCAGCAGTCTGCGCTCTATGGACAGCGATGCCGCGACGCCTCAACTGCGAAGTGCACGTACGGCACCGGCAACTTCGTGCTCCGCCTGCTCGACAGCACGGAGCCGACGACCGAGCCCGAGCTGCTGACCACGATCGCATGGGAGATCGGTGACGAGGTCGCGTACGCGCTCGAGGCGAGCATCTTCGTCACCGGTGCCGCGGTCCAGTGGCTTCGTGACGGCCTCGGGATCATCGCCACCGCTGCGGAGACGGAGAAGCTCGCCGCGTCGCTCGCGACGAACGACGGCGTCTACTTCGTGCCCGCGCTGACGGGGCTCGGTTCGCCGCACTGGGATCCGTACGCGCGCGGCACGATCGTCGGTCTGACGCGCGGTACGACGCGGGCGCACGTGGCGCGAGCGACGCTCGAGTCGATCGCCTACCAGACCGCCGACGCGGTCGAGGCGATGAACGCGATCGTCGGTGCGCCGCTCGACGCGTTGCGCGTCGACGGCGGCGCGACCGCGAACGCGTGGCTGATGCAGTTCCAGGCGGACGTCCTCGGCGTGCCGGTCGAGATTGCACCGCTTGCCGAGACGACGGCGCTCGGCGCGGCCTATCTCGCCGGTCGTGGCGTCGGTTTGTGGAGCGAAGACGACCTCGATGCGCTCGTCGGCGAGCGAACGCGGTACGAGCCAGCGCCGCAAGCCGCTGAGCGCATGGCGCTGCTCGCGGACTGGCGCCGCGCCGTCGAACGCGCGCGAGGTTGGGCGAGTCCCGAGGCGTAGGATCCCGCGCATGACTTTTCTCTCCGACACGCAGCGCACGGTCCTCCGCACGCTCTGCGACACCGTCGTCCCGTCGATCGAGCGCGACCCGGATCTGCACGGCTTCTGGGGACGCAAAGCAAGCGACCTCGGCGTCGACGCGGCGCTCGAGCTGCTGCTCGCGCAATCGGCGCCGGATCAGCAGGCGGGCGTCGCCGCGCTTCTCGACGGGCTCGGCGAGCTCGGCTTGCAGCCCGACGCGTCGCAGCCGTCGCGCGAGCAGATCCTCCGGAACACGACGATGCTCGGCCCGGAGATCGCGGCGGGCGTCAACTCGCTCGTGTCGGGAACGTTCTTCCTCTACTACGGCCTGCCGGATCCGAGCACGGGCCAGAATCCGAGCTGGCCGGTCTTCGGCTATCCGGGCCCGATCGAGGTCCGGCGTCCGAGCGAGTTGTCGCCGATCGTGCCGCTCGTGCCCGAGGACGGCGCGACGATCGAGGCGGACGCCGTCGTCGTCGGCTCCGGTGCGGGCGGCGGCGTCATCGCTGCGTCGCTCGCCGAGCGCGGGCTGAAGGTCGTCGTCCTCGAGGCGGGTGGTCTGTACACCGAGCAGGAGCTGATGCCGCTCGAGCTCTGGGCGTACCAGAACCTCTACTGGCGCGGCGGCCCGCAGCCGACTGCGGACTTCAACTTCAGCCTGCTCGCGGGAGCGACGTTCGGCGGCGGCACGACGATCAACTGGACGACGTCGCTCCGCACGAAGCCCTGGGTGCGCGAGGAGTGGGCGACCGAGTACGGCCTCGAAGGCATCGACACGCCCGAGTACGACCGCCACCTGGACGCAGTGATGACGCGCCTCGGCGTGAACGATCGTTGCAGCGACTTCAACGGGCCGACGCAGCGCCTGCGCGAAGCAGCGGAGAAGCTCGGCTGGTCGTTCCAGACGATCACGCGCAACGCGGACGAGTCGACGTACGACCCGGAGAGCGCCGGCTACATCGGCTTCGGCGACGCGTCGGGCTCGAAGCAGAGCACGGCGAAGACGTTCCTTCGCGACGCGGTCGAGAACGGGGCGGACGTCTACGTACGGACCACCGCGCAGACGATCCTCGTCGAGAACGGCCGCGCGGCCGGCGTCAACGCCGTCTACGCGGATCCTGCGAGCGGCAGGAGCGCGACGTTCACCGTGCGTGCACCGCAAGTCGTCGTCGCGGCAGGCTCGCTCGAGTCGCCCGCGCTTCTTCTGCGCTCGCAGATCGGCGGTCCCCCAGTCGGCAAGTACCTGCGGCTTCACCCGGCTGCGGCGATCAGCGGCTTCTACGCCGAGGACCAGCGCGCGTGGTGGGGCGCTCCGCACACCGGGCTCGTGGACGAGTACGCGAACCTGCACGGCAACGGCTACGGCTTCCTGCTCGAGACCGTGCACTACACGACCGGCCTCGCCGGCGCCGGCATCCCGTTCACGACCGCGGAGGAGCACAAGGCGACGATGGAACGGCTCGGCCACGGCAGCGCGTGGATCGTGCTCGTCCGCGACCACGGTCACGGACAGGTGACGATCGATGCGACGGGCCAATCGGTTCCGCAGTACGCGCTCGTCGATCCGCTTGACGTCGAAAGCACGCGCAAGGGGCTCGAAGCGATGGTGCGCGGCCACGAGGCTGCTGGCGCGGACGAGATCGTCGGCTGGGCGGCGGGCGTTCCGAGCTGGCGCCGCGGCGAAGACCTGGACGCCTACGTCGGCAAGCTCCAGCGCATCCCGCTCGAGGCGGGTGGGTTCCGGCTCTTCTCGGCGCACCAGATGGGCACGTGCCGCATGGGTGTCGACCGGGAGACGAGCGTCGCGAATCCGGACGGCGAGCTGCACGACGTGCCTGGCGTCTGGATCGGCGACGGCAGCGCGTTCCCGACGCCCTCGGGAACGAATCCGATGATCTCGATCATGGCGCTCGCGCACCGCACCGCCGAGGCGATCGCCGCCGCGTCACCTGTCGGCGCGACCCGCGCGAGCGTCTAGCGCGCCGCGGCGGCCGCTACCTCACGCCGGCGCAACGCCCACCAGACTTCGACGAGCGACTCGTTGTGCTTCAACGAGCAGCCCGTCAATCGCTCGAACCGGCCGACGCGATAGCGAACGGTGTTCGGATGCACGCGGAGCTCGGCGGCGGTCGCATCGACTTGGAGATCGTTTGCGAGGTATCGCTCGACGGTGTCGAGGATCGCGGCGCCTGAGCGGCCGCGTCGCTCGACGGGAATGACGTACCGCTCCAGGACCCCGTTTCCGACGTCGTGATCGGCGAGGACTGCGGGCGCGAGCCCGAGCTTCGAGAGGTCGACGACCCCGCGACGGCGAAGTGCATGCGCGGTCTCGACCGCGCGGCTTGCGAGCCGGAACGCGTCCGCAAGCTTTGGCAACGTCGCAGGTCCGGCGACTCCGACGCAAAGCGGTAGCTCGCACTCCTCCGGCAACGTCGCGACGAAGCCAACGACGTCACCGTCGATCAGCGCAACGAGTCCGTTCCGGCGCTCCGCCGACTCGCCCGCGCCGAGCCAGGCCTCGATCGACGCAAGGTCGACCGGATCGTCGGGCCGCGCGCGAACGGCGTAGTACTCCGCGGTGGGGTCGATGCCGTAACTCTCGAGATGTCCTTGTCGCGGCATCCGGCCGGCCGTTCCGTAGAGCACGCGCCGAACGAGGTTCGCGAGGTCGTGCTGTTCCTGCAGGGCGAGCTCGAGCTCGACGCGTCGATGGGCGGCCGCGGCCGCATTCATGCCAAGCGTGTTCCACGCGGTCATGATCTCGATCGCCTCGAGGAGAAGCGCTTCGCGGTGGTCGCTCGGCGGTGTCACGCGATATGCACCTGCGCGCGCGACCTCCATGCCGATATTCCAACCGTGGAGCATGTCGGCGAGCGTCACGCCCTGACGTGCACGGCGCTCGCCCGTGCGTTCGTACGCCCCGACGTCTTCGTCGGAGCCGGGCATCCTGCGACTGCGGAGTCCGGCGTAGGCGACGGCGAAGTCGCGTCGAATCTCCGGCACGAGCTCGTCGATCGGAATGCCGCGATACGACGGCAGCTCGCCGATGCGCGCGGCCGCGATGTCCAACGACTCGCGATCGGAGCCGATCTCGTCGAGGAGCACCGCCCAAGCTGAGTCCGGTGCGCGCGCGGGGAAGCTTGTCATCGCCGACAAGTCTATGCCAGTCGATTTGGCGCGGATGCGTGCGATCTCGTCACTCGCTCTGTTCTTCCAAACAAGAGACGCCGGTTGTCGTCGCAAGGTGCATCTGCGACTATCGGCCCGCCGTGAAGCTCCGCGGCTTCGAGCCGGCGGAGGATCAACGGACGATACGAGGACGGGAAGCAGTGCGCGACTGGTCGGCATCAACCTCGAGCGCGTCGTGATCATCAGCTTCGTGCTGTCGGGAACCTTCGCCGCGATTGCCGGTGTCTTGATACTCGCGCACAGCGGCAGCGCGTTCCCGAACGTGAACAACGCGTCCGGCTTGCTCCTGCCAGCGCTTGCTTCTGCGTTCCTCGGAGCGACGACGATCCGCCCGGGACGCTTCAACGTCGTCGGCACGCTCGTCGGCGTCTTCTTCATCGCCGTTGCGGTGCAAGGGCTGACGCTCGCCGGGATCACCGACTGGGTCCAGTACGTCGTCTACGGCGCCACGCTCGTGGCCGCGGTCGCGCTGAGCGCGATCATCGGCCGTCGCCGCGGCCGCGTCTAACAAGAAGGAATAGGGCGCAGGACTAGGCAGACGAAGCGAAGCTGGGCACGCGTGCGGCAACTTTGTCGAATTCGACAAAGACCGAGCCGGCGGATTTGGGTTTTCGCACCGCGCCCGCGCCCGTTCTGTATTGAGTGACAACGGCCGGCTTGTCCGGACTCGGCGCATCTGCGAGTATCGACTGCGCCTCGGCAGGTCGCGCGGGGCGGTGTGAGGGATCGTGGCTTCAGGAGCGGAGGGAGGTAAGGATGGACCGGTTCGACGACGAGCGGGTTCCCGAGCTGGACGACCTCATCGAGGAGCAAGCCGAGGGAGCCCTGAGCCGCGGCGACCTGCTGAAGCGTGCAGGTGTAGCTGCCGCGGCCATTGGAGTGTCGCCGCTGCTCGGCCGTACCGGCAACGCGTTCGCCGGCATCGAGGCGAGCGAGAGCGACGGCGCAACGCTGAGGAAGCTGCTCGGACTGCCGAAGGGTAAGGCGGCCGGCGCGGGGATGAACATCAAGGTCGGTTGCGTCCTTGCCTTCAGCGGCTCGGGCGCGTACTACGGCGCAGACATGTCGAAGGCCGTGAATCTGGCCGTCAAGCACATCAAGGCTGCGGGCGGCCCCAATTTCCAGATCGTCTACAAGGATCACAAGTCTGGCGATGCGCAGGCAGGCGCAACGGCCGGCCGCGAGCTCGGCAGCTCCGGTATCCATCTGATGCTCTCGTCCTACAGCGCCGGCATCGGGTCGATGCTGCCGGCGATCGCGCAGTACAAGATGCTGACGCTCGACGGCGGCGGCGGCGCGGCGACGGCATTCCAGAAGAAGCCGTTCTTCTACGGGTCCCGCGCGGTCACGCCCGACGACACGTACGAGGGCGTCTACAAGTACGTCGCGAGCAAGATGCCGAAGGCGAAGCGTGTCGCGCTCGTCGTCTGGGATCTCGGCGACGCGGTCCTCAACCCGGGCATCGCGCGTCTCAAGGCCGCACTGGGCAAGCACGGCATGGAGCTCGTGCACGTCGAGCGGACGCAGATCGGCGCCACCGACTTCTCGTCCGCGTTGGCGGCGGTGAAGGCGGCGAATCCAGCGATTGTCCAGCTCGGGGAGTGGGGTCTCGATCCGGGCTACTTCATGAAGCAGTTCGCGACGTCTGGAATCAATGCGCAGGTGATCGGTTCCGAGTTCACTCCGCCGGCCGAGAACATCGCGGGAAAGACGTACGACAAGTACTGGTTCGCGTTCGACTTCTTCGACGCGGCCAGGCCGACGAACCCGTGGGCGAACTTCTTCGTCCCGAGGTTCCAGAAGACGTACAAGTACCAGCCGGACTTCTACGCGGCGAACTACTACGAGGACCTCTTCGCCCTCTGGGAGGTCGTCCGCCGCGTGATCGCTTCGGGCGGGAACGTGAACAGCGGAGACGACCTTCAGGCCGCGCTCCTCAAGAAGCCGACGTTCCCGAGCGTCTACGGCGGGACGAAGACGAAAGTCGGTACGTGGGGCATCGACAAGGTGAGCCACTCGGTGGCGGACCGCACGATGGGGCTCTTCGCCGTCAAGGGCGGCAAGCCGAGGATGCTCGCGCAATTCAACCTCGGGGGTCGTGCGTACAGGCAAGTCGGCTGACACAACCGCGATCTGAGCGGGGCGGGGCCGAGCGGCTCCGCCCCGCCGCGTCTCGGACCGACTCCGACCGATGCAAGAGTTCTTCCAGCTAGCCGTCGCAGGCCTCATCGCCGGCAGCGCCTACGCCGTGCTCGGTGTGGGCTTCGGCCTGATCCTCGGCGTGACCGGCCGCTTCCACTTCGCGTTCGCGATCACGTACACGATCGCGGCGTACGTCACCACGACGATCGTCGACGACGTCGGCACGTCGCTCGCGATCCTCGCGATCATCGCCGGTCTCGCAGCCGCCGTCGCGCTCGGCGTGGCGATCGAGGTGATCGTCTACAGACCGCTGACGGTCGGCCAGCCGACGCTGGCGCTGCTTGCGGTCTTCGTCTCCGCGCTCGGACTCGCGATCGCGGGGGAGAACGCAATCCGGCTGATCTGGGGTTCGTCGAGCCAGACGCTCACGACGGAACTGACCGCGAAAGGGCACACGATCCACGGCGTGACGTTCACGACGTTCGACATCGTCTACGTCGCGGTTCTGTGGCTCCTCGTGCTGCTGACGTGGGCGTTCCTCACGTTCAGTGAGCGCGGTCGCGCGGTCGTCGCGGTGCGCGTCAACCCGGAGATGGCGGCCGTCGTCGGAATCAACCCGGCGCGGATCTACTCGCTCGTGTTTGCGATCGGCTCGTTTCTCGGCGGGGCTGCCGCCATTCTCTTCACGATGCGTCTCGCCGCTTCGGCCGAGATGGGACTGAGTCCGACGTTCAATGCCCTCGTCGTTGCATTCGTCGCCGGACTCGCGAGCGGGCCGCTTCGCTTTGCGCTCGTCGGTCTCTTGCTCGGCCTGGCCGAGAACATCAGCCGCCTCTGGCTGAGCGTCCAGTGGACGCCGGTCGTCATCTTCGGAGTGCTCCTGGTCTACGTCGCGCTCGGGCCTGTCCTCGCTGCGGGCCGGATCAGGTACACGCAGCGCAAGCTCGTCGGAGCGGAATCGGTGTAGCCGTGCAACACGACTTCGACATCGTCAACCAGATCCTGATCTTCTCGATGTTCGCGATCTCGCTGAACCTGCTCATGGGCTACGCGGGCCAGGTCTCGGTCGCGCATGCCGCGCTCGGGGGAATCGGCGGCTACATGGCCGGTTGGCTCTCGGCGAGCCACGGCGTCAGCTTCGTGCCGGCGCTGCTCGCGGGCGTCGGCGCGGCCCTCCTGCTTGGAACGCTTGTCAGCATCCCGGCGCTGCGGCTGACCACCGACTATCTGATCCTGCTCACGTTCGCGTTCGCGACCGTTGCCTTATCGGCGATCGCCGCTATCCCCGCGCTCGGCGGGGCCTACGGCTTGCTGGGCATCCAGGCTCCGACGATTCTCGGGATCCAATTCCTGAAGCCGACGGAGTACTTCTGGCTCTTCCTCATCCTGGCGGCCGTCGTGCTCCTGATCTGCTGGCGCATCGGCGAGTCGCCATTCGGCCGAGTCCTGAAGGGCATTCGTGAGGACGAGCTCGCGACGCGCGCCCTCGGGAAGGACGTGTTCGCGTACAAGGTCGCCGTGTTCGCGATCACGTCGGGCGTCGCGGGTCTCGCCGGTGCGCTCCTCGTCTTCTACAACCAGCTCGCGACGACGACGCTCTTCGACTTCAACCAGGTCACGACGATCATCGCGATGGTCGTGATCGGCGGAATGGGCAACCTCTTCGGCTCGATCCTCGGCGCGACCCTCGTGATCCTGCTCGAGCCGCTGCTCGAGAACTGGGTCAACCTCTCGCCGGAGAAGGCTGCGCTCTGGCGTCTCGTCATCTACGGGCTGGCCCTCGTCCTCGTCATCCGGATCCGGCCGGCCGGCCTGCTGCCAGAGGGCCTCTCGATTCGACGCCTGCTGCACCGCGTGAGGAAAACGGACGTTGCACACGCCCGACTGGCTCCGGTCGCGAACTCCAACGGGAATCCGGTCGCCGACGGGCTGGCGCTCGAAGTGCGCGGACTGCGCAAGCACTTCGGCGGAATCCGGGCCGTCGACGGGCTCGACCTCGACGTCCATGCGGGCACGATCACCGGCCTCGTCGGGCCGAACGGCGCCGGCAAGACGACCGTTTTCAACCTGCTCACCGGGGCGATCGGCGCCGACGCCGGGAGCGTCCGCCTCTACGGGCAAGACGTCACCGGGCTCCAGCCGCACCAGATCGCCTCTCACGGGATGGTGCGAACCTTCCAGGACGTCCGCATCTTCGCCCGCATGACCGTGCTCCAGAACGTCATGCTCGGCGTCCAGAACCAGCCGGGCGAGAAGCTGCGCGACCTCTTCTTCTTGCCTTGGCGGCCGATGCGTGCAGAGCGCAAGACCCGCCAGCTCGCGCTCGACGCGATCGCGTTCGTGAACCTGACGGGCAAGGAGCACGTGCCTGCCGGCGCGCTCGGCTACGGCGACCAGAAGCTCGTCGTGCTCGCGCGCGCGCTTGCAACCGGCGCGCGCGTGCTGTTGCTCGACGAGCCCGCGTCCGGCATCGACCGGTCGGCGCTCGAGCCGATCCTCGCGGCGATCGAAGAGCTTCGTGCCTCGGGCCGGACGATCCTGCTCGTCGAGCACAACCTCGACGTCGTCGATCGCCTCGCCGACACGGTTTACTTCATGGAGCAAGCGCGCGTGACGGCGCAAGGCCCGATGGCGGAGATCAAGAACCAGGAGCGGCTCGCGGAGGTCTACTTTGGGCACGCCTGAGCCTGTGCCCGGGCCGCCCGCGGCAGCCGCGGCCCGCCGGCAACTTCTCGAGGTCTCGTCGCTCACTGCCGGCTACGCGTCTCGGCCGGTCGTCTTCGACGTCGATCTTCACGTCGGCGAGGGCGAGGTGGTCGTGTTGCTCGGCCCGAACGGCGCCGGAAAGACGACGACCCTGAAGTCGATCTTCGGCCTGATCCGCCCGATGCGCGGCGAGATCGTCCTCGACGGACGCGACGTGACGCGGGTTCCCGGCTGGGACAAGGTGAAGCGCAAGGTCTCGTTCATCCCGTCCGAGCGCTTCGTCTTCGGCGAGCTCGACGTCGCCGAGAATCTCGATCTCGGCGCGATCAGCGACGGCAAGTCGGAGGCGCGCGCGCCACGAATCGAGCGCGTGCAGACACTCTTCCCGATCCTGCGCGAGCGGTTGGGCCAGAAGGCGAGGACGATGAGCGGAGGCGAGCAACGGATGCTGAGCCTCGGCATCTCGCTGATGTCGTCCCCGCGCCTGCTGATGCTGGACGAACCGTCGCTCGGTCTGGCACCCGCCGTCGTGCAGCGGATCATGGAGACGATCAAGGAGCTCGTCGAGAGCGACGGTCTGTCCGTGCTGATGGTCGAGCAGAACGTCGGCCAGGCGCTCCGAATCGCCGACCGCGTGTACGTGATGCGGTCGGGTCGAATCATCCACGAGGAATCGGCCGCGGAGATGCAGGCCCGCGATCAATGGTGGGATCTGTTTTGACGCGACGCACAGTCAGAGCGGCGGCCGCTCGCAGCGACCGCGTCCATCCATCGGAAGGAGGCTGAGTCCATGCCTACGGTGCCTACCACCAGCGGCGAGATCGACGTCGACGACCTCGGCGTCGTCCTCATGCACGAGCACGTCATCATCCGGACCGAGATCCTGGCGTGGCACGGCAACTGGCCTCACTGGCAGGGCTACGACGCAGAGGCGGAGTT
>JBKPRX010000048.1:0-8430 GCA_046734795.1 Actinomycetota bacterium | reverse complement strand
TGCGCTCGGTCGCGAGCTGCGTGCACGAGTCACGAAGGAGCACTCGGTCGACCACTGGGCCGACGCGGTCGTGGAGGCGCTGAGCTGACGAAGCCGCGCGTCCTCTTCGTCTCGCGCGAGCGGCACCGGCTGCCGCTTCCGCCCGAGCAGGCCCGGAAGTGGGACGCGATCTCGGAGCTCCTCGACGTGCGCGTGCTCGCAGCGGCGCGAACGCGCCAGCCGCCCCTCGATTCGCGATTCGTGTTGGCGTCGCCCGTGCGGCCTGCCGTGCTCGACGGCCCCGTGTTCTACGCGCTGCTGCCGTTTCGCGTCGCGCGCGAGCTGCGGCAGTTCGCGCCCGATGCAGTGATCGTGCAAGGCGTGCACGAGGCCGTGGCCGTTCTCGCAGCGACCCGGCTCGCGCGCCGACGCCCGCGACTCGTCCTCGACCTGCACGGCGACTGGCACGAAGCGACGCGGCTCTACGGATCGCGACTGCGCCAGCTGCTGAGCCCGCTCGGCGACCGGCTCGCGCCGATCGCCGTACGCGGAGTCGACGCCGTGCGAACCGTGTCGTCGCAGACGACGGCGCTCGTGCGTGCATTGGGCGTGGAGCCGGTCGCGACGTTCGCCGCGTACGTCGACGTCGACGTCTTCCTCGCGGACGCTCCCGCGCCGCTGCCGGAGCGACCGCGCGCCGTCTTCGTTGGCGTCCTCGAGCGCTACAAGGGTGTCGACACTCTCGTCGCCGCGTGGCGCCTCGTTGCGCAGCGCGTTCCGTATGCAACGTTGCACGTGGTCGGCGTGGGGCCGCTGCAACGACTGGTCGAGAGTGCACGGATCGAGTGGACCGCGAGGCTCGAGCCGGAGCAGGTCGCGGCGGCGATGGACGACGCGTGGTTCTTCGTGCTGCCGTCGCGCTCGGAAGGACTGCCGCGCGTGGCCCTCGAAGCGTTCTGTCGCGGCCGCGCCGTGGTCGGTGGCAATCGCGCCGGCATCCCGGATCTCGTTCGCGACGAGGAGACCGGCCTGCTCGTCGATCCCGAGGACCCCGCCGACGTCGCCGCGGCGATTGTTCGTCTCTTCGACGACCGCGCGCTGTGCGAGCGGCTCGGCGCCGCCGCCCGTCAGGCGGGTGAGGCGTGGGCGGTCACTCCGGCCGAGTACGCGCGCCGGATCGCCGCACTCGCCGCGCCGTAGACTGGTCGCGTGCGCGAGCAGCTGAAGCAGGCCGTGAAGAACGGGGTCTACCGCGCGCTCGGCGAGACGGCGACCGGCCTCCGCGCCGTGAACGGCGACGGGCGCACGCTTCGCGTCCTCATGTACCACAAGGTGAACGACGTCGAGGGCAACCGGATGTCGATGCCCACGTCGCTCTTCGACGAGCAGATGGCGCAGCTGCACGAGCTCGGCTACACGGTCGTCGATCTCGATGCGGTGCTCGCGCACTACGCGGACGGTGCGTCGCTGCCGCCGTCGTCGGTGTTGATCACGTTCGACGACGGCTACCGCGACAACCTCGAGCACGCGGCGCCGATCCTCCAGCGCTACGGCTACCCCGCAGTGCAGTTCGTCCCGCTTGGCTACATCGGAGACCCGCTGCCGCTTCCGCACGAGGAAGCACTCGCGACGCGCGGGATCCTCAACCGCACCGTCGACTGGGACGAGCTCGGCGAGCTCGAGCGCGCAGGCGTGCGGATCGAGTCCCACGGGATCAGCCATCGTCCGCTCGCCGATCTCGAGCTCGACGAAGCCGCGCGCGAGATCGTCGTCTCGAAGCTCCGGCTCGAGGAACGGCTCGGTCGACCCGTGCGCGCATTCTCATACGTGAAGGGCTCGGAGGCGCACTACAAGCCTGTCCACTTGAGTCTCGTGCGCCAAGCCGGCTACGACGTCGCGTTCACGTCGATCTCCGGTGCGAACTCGCCCGCGACCGATCCGCTTCAGCTACACCGCTACAACGTCGAGCCGTACTCGTCGCGCACGTTCGAGCTCGTACTCGCGGGTGCGTGCGACCTGATCGGAATCAAGGACACGGTCACCGGCACGCACGCACGACGGCTGTTCAACGCCGCGCTCGGCACGTCGTCCAAGTGACGTCGTTCGAACGGGTCGCATACGAGCCTGCGAAGCGCGACGCGTTTCTCTCGCTGATGCGAGACGTCTACGCCGGCACGTCGTGGACACCCGAGGAGTTCGACTGGTGGTTCGAGCAGAACCCCACCGGTCGCTTCATCGTAACGCTCGCCGAAGAGGACGGCGAGACGATCGGCGCCGCGTGTCAGTCGTTCGCGCGGCTCCGTGTCGACGGCGAGCCACGGCTCGCGACCTTCACGGTCCACGTGATGACGCATCCGCGCGGGCGCGGCAAGGGCGTCTTCAGCGGCCTCCAGCTCCACAACGACGACCTCGCGGCGGAGGCGGGCGCCGACTACGCGCTCGGATTCACGAACCCGCAGGCCGGGCCGATCTTCGTCTCGAAGCTCGGCTGGGACGAGCTCTGCTGGCTCCGGCTCTGGGCGCGGCCGAAGCGGCCGCTGCGTGCGCTGAAGCATCGTCGTGAACGCGGTCATCCTGCCGGCGGCGTCGTGGCAGGCGCGACGGTCGAGGCATTCGGCCCGAAGCACGAGGAGATCTACCAGCGCGCCTCGTCGGATTGGAGGGCGGGCCACTTCGTCAAGGACGCGCCGTATCTCGACTGGCGCTACCGCCACTCGACGCGGCGCTACGCGAGCTTCTCTACGGATCGCGGCTTCGCGGTCGCGGGCTGGGGTGTCTACCGCGGCCTCTCCGCCGGCACGATCTGCGAGCTCGTCGGCGGCGACGGCGTTCGGCTGCTCCGGCGCTGCGTCAAGGCGGTGGATGCCGACGTCGTGATCGCGATGCCGAACCGCGGCGAGGAGCGGACGTACGCCGCAGCAGGCTTCGTGCCGACACCGGCCGCGATCCGCCTGATCGGGCGTTCGCTCAAGGCGGGCGTCGCACTCCCGCACGGCCGCGAGCGCTGGCGCTTCACGCTCGGAGACACCGACATCTTCTGACGATGCCGAGCAACGTGCGAAAGCTCGTCGTCCTGACGCAGCGGATCGACCCGGACGATTCGATCCTCGGCGCGACCGTGCCGAAGGTGCGCGCGCTTGCCGCTCGCGCCGACGAGGTTGTCGTCGTCTGCGACAGCGCGGTCAAGGGTGCGCTGCCGGCGAACGTGCGCGTGCGCGAGTTCGGTGCGTCGACGCAGGTCACCCGCGGCGCACGCTTCGAGGCGGCGCTTGCACGCGAGCTCTCGCCGCGTCCCGACGGAGTGCTCGCGCACATGATCCCGCTCTTCGCGATTCTGGCCGCGCCGCTCGTTCGTCCGCTGCGAATCCCGCTCGTCCTCTGGTACACGCACTGGAAGGCGCACTCCGTTCTTCGAGCCGCCGATCGCGTGGCGACTGCGATCACGAGCGTCGACCTGCGTTCCTATCCGTTGCCGTCCAAGAAGCTGCACGCGATCGGCCACGGGATCGATGTCACGGAGTTCGCGTGCACGGAGCCGCCCGAGACGCAGGCGCTTCGCTTGCTCGTGCTCGGCCGCTACTCGCCTGCAAAAGGCGTGGAGCAGATCCTGCGCGGTGTTGCTCTCGCGCGGGAGCGGGGTCTCGACGTCGAGCTCGAGGCGCATGGCACGGACACGGAGTGGGAGGACTACCGGCGCTCGCTCGAGCCCCTCGCGGGCGACGGGATCGACCTCGACGGTCCTGTGCCACATCGCGAGGTTGCGGCCGTCTTCGCGCGCAATCACGCTCTCGTCAACAACATGCGAGCCGGCGCTCCCGACAAGGTCGTCTACGAGGCCGCTGCGGCGTGCTTGCCGGTGCTCGCCTCGAACCCGGTATTCGACGAGCTACTGCCGCGCGAGCTCCGCTTCGAGCGCGAGCGGCCGGAGACTCTTGCCGAGCGGCTCGTCTCGCTCGATCGCCGCCGCAGGCCCGAGCTGCGCGAGGCGGTGGCTGCACGGCATTCGGTCGACACGTGGGCTGACGGCATCATCGAGGCGATGCGCGCGCGATGAACGGCCACGTCCTCCACTTCCAGAAGGTCGCAGGCATCTCGGGCTCCGAGGCGCACCTCCTGTCGCTCCTGCCGCGCCTGAGAGAGCGCGGCTGGGATGTGCGGATGCTGATGCTGCACGAGCACGAGCCGGGCGCCTGGGACTTCGCGCGCGCGCTCGAGCAACGCGGCGTGCCGCTCGCTGCGATTCCCGTCGGCGCAGACGTCGATCCGATCGCGTTTGTGAAGCTCGTCAGCTATCTCGTGCGAACGCGGCCGGCGATCCTCCACACGCATCTCGTGCACGCGGATGCCTACGGCTTGCTGGCGGGGACGCTCGCGCGCGTGCCCGTGCGCATCTCGACGAAGCACGGCTTCAACGAGTTCCGCGAGACGCCGTACTTCGGCCTCGCCGATCGCGCCGTCGCAAGCCTCGCGCACGTGCACATCGCGATCTCGCGCGGACTCGCGCGCTACCTGGAAGACGTCGAGGGCTTCCGCGGAGCCGACTTCGAGATCGTCCACTACGGCATCGACCCGAATGGCGAGCCCGCGGCGTACCGACGCAGGAAGCCGACGCTGCTCTGTGTCGGGCGACTCATTCCGATCAAGGGTCAGGTGCTGCTTCTGCGCGCGTTCGCAGAGGCGCGGCGAGAGCTCCCGAACCTCGAGCTCGAGATCGCGGGACGCGGACCGCTCGAGCCGGCGCTGAGGGCGCTGTGCCACGAGCTCGGGATCGCAGATGCGGTGCGTTTCCTCGGCTACGTCGCGCCCGTGCAGCAGGCGATCGAACGCGCCGCGGTCGTCGTCGTGCCGTCCATGGGCGAGGGCTTCGGGATGGTCGCGCTCGAGGCGATGGAACGCTCGCGCCCGGTGATCGCAGCCGCGATCGGCGGACTCGGCGAGCTCGTCGAGGACGGCGTCACCGGGCTCCTCGTGCCGCCGGGCGAGCTCGAGCCGCTGCGCGCCGCGATCGTCGACCTCTGCGGCGACCTGCCGCGGGCAGCGGAGATGGGCAAAGCCGGTCGCCGCCGCGCGCTCACGCGGTTCCTCCAGGACTTCTGCACGGACCGGACCGAGCTGCTCTACGAGGCCGCGCTCAGCGACTCGTAGAGCGCGAGCGTCTTTCGCGTCATCCGCTCGACCGAGAACTCGGCCCGAGCGCGCGCGCGCCCCGCGGGTCCGTAGTCGCGCGGATCGTCGAGCACGCTGACGAGGGCGGCCGCGAGCGCCTCGTGGTCGTTCGGCGGTACGAGGAGGCCGGTCTCGCCGTTCGCCACGATCTCGGGGATCGAGCTCACGCGCGTGGCGACGACCGGGATCGCGGTGAGCATCGCCTCGACGAGCGCGAGGCCGAAGCCCTCCCAGCGCGCGGGATGGACGAGCACGTCGGAACGGCGAAGCCACGCCGCCACGTCCGGCACGCGGCCGAGGAGATAGACGCCGTCTGCTTCGAGGCGCGCGCGCTCGGGTCCTTCGCCGAGCACGACGAGGACGGCGTCGGGGTGTCGCTTCCGCACGAGCGGCAGGGCGCGCACGGCGAGGTCGAGACCCTTCTGCGGCGTGAGTCGAGACACGGCAAGGAGAACGCGCGCGCCGGGAGGTACGGGATCCGCCGGGTTCGTTCCCCATGCGGCCGGTGGCTCGTCGAGCCCGTAGTGGATCGTCTCGACCTTGGCCGCCGGGATGCCGACGCTCTCGACCGTGAACCGTCGCAGCGACTCGGTGATCGCGATCACGCGGTCCGCGAGCCGACCGAGCGTTCGCTCGACGTGACGAAAGGTGCCGGTGCGGAACGGATCGTCGTTGTGCTTCGTCGACACGAGCGCTGCGCCGCGCAGCTTCGCGGCGATGCCGCCGTACACGTCGGCATGCACCAGGTGCGTGTGCACGACATCTGCGCGCAGCTTCTGCACGAGCCGTCCGAGCAGCAGCGGGTCGAGATCGCGCGGCGAAGGAATCCGGATCGCCGGAACGGTCAGCGCACCGTAGAAGTCGCGCGCCTCCCACTCGGGATCGTCCAGCCCGACGAGCACCGGTTCGATGCCGCGCTCGGCCAGCGCCGGCAGGAGCGTCAGCAGGTGTCGCTCCGACCCGCCGATCCCGCGGATGCGATGAACGTGCGCGACCCTCAGGTCGGCTCGCCTCCGCGGACGAGCGCCGGCTCACGACGTTGCAGCCAGCCGAGCGCGCGCTGGGCACCCACGGTTGCGATCACGACGAGCAGGAAGTCCCACGAGACGCGGTAACGGGTCGCGCCTGCGAACGCGAGCGCCGCGACGGTGTTGTACGCAAGCAAAAGCACGCTGAGCACCGCGAACGGCACCGGTACGAACCAGACGCCGACGAGTGCAAGCGCGAAGACGACGATCGTGTACGCGGGCGCGATCCACTTGCGCATCGCCGACTCCTGCGGGCTGCCGGACGTCTCCGTCACGCGCGGGCTCCAGAGCATGCGCGCTGCCTGCGGCAGAAGCTGCGCCTTGTCGGCGGGATGATCGACCCAGAACGAGAACGCGAGGTCCTCGTAGCGCGTCATCTGCGCGCATTCGTCGACGTGCACCTTGCGACCGTCGCGCACGTAGAGCGTGTAGGCGTCTTCCGGGTTGATCTCGGTGCGGTCGATCCGCGGTACGTCGTCGATCCAGCCGCCGTGGGCAAGCACGGAGTGAGTCTTCTCGTTGTTTGCCTTCCACAGCGCGCGTCCGTCGGTCGTCAGCGCGAAGCAACCGACGGCCGCGCGGTTCCGCACGAGCCACGGCGTCACGGTGAGGCCGGCGACGACGAGCACCGTGGCCGCGCCGAGGACTGCCCCGCGTCCCAGGCCGCGCCGCCAGAGCACGAAGGCGACGAGGACGATCGGTAGCGCAAAGAGGCGCGTGTTCCCGAGCATCGCGAGGCCGCTGACGAGGCCGAGGACTGCAGCTCGTTTGGGCGTGAAGCGATCGACGGCGCGCAGCGTCGCGAGCACGAGTGCAACGGCGAGCAGCTGGTCGAGGATCTCGCGGTTGACGTGCACGTCGTGCCAGACGAGGTACGGGTTGAGCGTCGCGGCGATCGCTCCGCCGGCGGCCCACGGCGCGGACAGCAGCCGTTGTGCGAGGGCAAAGACGAGCAATGCCGTCACGGTCGCGACGGCGATCTGCGCGAGCCCGACGGCCGGCCACGTGCGACCGAAGATCCAGTAGATCGGCACGAGGAACCACCCGTAGAGCGGCTGTGTGTACGCCGACGGCTCGCCCGGAACGAAGCCGAACGTGCCGTTGTCGACGAACGTCTGCGCGAACCGGTCGCTCTTCTCCGTGTGGTCGGCGAGGATCGCGCCCCGCTCGTGCAGCAGCACGGCGAGTCGCGGCGCCACCGCAGCGCCGGCGACGAGGAGGGAAAGCGTGCGGCGACTCACGCGGCGACTGCGGTGCGCACGTAGCGGCGCTGCCAGAGCTCGAGCATGAGGAGGCACCAGAGCCGGTGGCCGTGATCCGCGCGTCCGGCCGCGTGCTCTGCGAGCAGCCGGTCGACTGCCGAGCGCCTGAGCCACTCGCTCTCGCCGAGTACATCGCCGGTCAGCTCGCGGAGCTCGCCGCGGAACCATTCCGCGAGCGGGACGCCGAAGCCGCTCTTGCCGCGTTCCGCCACGAGCGGCGGCAAGACGTCGGCGAACGCACGACGGAGCGCAACCTTGCCGGTGCGGCCGCGCCGGCGCAGCGAATCCGGCAGCGACAGCCCGAGCTCGACGACGCGGTGGTCGAGGAGCGGCGAGCGCAGCTCGAGCGAGTGCGCCATCGAGGCGATGTCGGACTTCGGCAGCAGGTCGCCTGGGAGGTACGTCTCGAGATCCAGGCGCTGCAACCCGCGGATGCCGTCGGCCGCCGGCGCGCCGAGCAGCTCGCTGCCGCTCCGCAACGGGGCGATCTCGGCGAGCACCTCGTCCGTCCAGAGCTCTGCGCGGAGCGACGGCGGGAAGACCTGCATCAGCTCTGCGTAGCGCGCGCTTCGCGGTACGGCGGCTGCTTCGAGGAAGCGCGCCGCGCGAACAGCGCTCGACCGTCGCTCACCAGCAGCGGGGAGCGCGCGCAGGAGTCGCGCTCCTGCAGCGGCAGGCCTCGACGGCACGCGGCTTGCGAGCTCGAACGCGGCGTAGCGCTCGTAGCCTGCGAACGACTCGTCACCGCCGTCGCCCACGAGTGCGACGGTGACGTGCTCGCGCGCCGCCTCGCACACGAGATAGAGCGGCAGCGCGGCCTCGTCGCCGAGCGGCTCGTCGAATGCCTCCGCGAACTGCGGCAGCGTGGCCGCGGCATCCGGCTCGAGGACGATCTCTTCGTGTTGCGTCGACCACCGTTGCGCCACCGCTCGCGCGTACGCGCGCTCGTCGTAGCGCGCAGCCGCGAAGCCCACCGTGAACGTGCGCACGGGCTC
>JBKPRX010000047.1:0-42950 GCA_046734795.1 Actinomycetota bacterium | reverse complement strand
TCGCGCTCGATGAACCCGTAACCCTTCTCGTTCGAAAACCACTTGACGGTGCCCTGAGCCAACATTTCCTCCTAAGTACAGACGGCGGCTCTGGGCAGAGCCGCCGACGACAACATGAAGCGCCCGGAGTTTAGCTCAGCGCGGCCGGTTGGCAAGGGTGGCCCGGCGCGACCGGGCCGCTTTGATGGTGTTCGAAAGCAGCATCGCGCGTGTCATCGGCCCCACTCCGCCGGGGACAGGAGTCAGCAAGCCGGCATGTTCTGCGACCGCGGGATCGACATCGCCGAAGACACCTTCGTCGGTGCGGTTCATGCCGACGTCGACGACAGTCGCGCCATGCTTGACCATCTCCGGCGTCACGAGATGCTTCAGGCCGACAGCGGCGACGAGGATGTCTGCCTCTCTTGTCACCTGGCCGAGGTCGACCGTCTGCGAATGGCAGATCGAGACCGTTGCGTTTGCCTGGAGCAGGAGGTGCGCCATCGGCTTGCCGACGATGCTCGACCGGCCGATCACGACCGCGCGTGCGCCCGCCACCTGGACGCGGTACTCGTCGAGGAGGCGCATGATCCCGAGCGGCGTCGCCGAGACGAGCGCAGGCCGGCCGAGATAGAGCAAGCCGGCGTTCACGGGATGGAAGCCGTCGACATCTTTCGCCGGATCGAGGGCCGCCATCGCAGCCGCTTCGTCGAGCTGGGCGGGCAGCGGCGACTGGACGAGGACGCCATCGATCGAATCGTCCTCGTTCAGCTCCTGCACGAGCTCGACCACCTCGTCCTGCGACGCGTCTTCCGGCAGCCGACGGTCGTCCGGCACGATCCCGACACTCGCCGCGTCTTCGTGCTTCAGGCGGATGTAGATCTGCGACGCGGGATCGTCGCCGACGAGCACGGTCGCGAGCCTCACCTCACCGAGCTCTGTGATCTCGGCAGCGACCTCTGCGCGCACCTTGGCCGCAAGAGCCTTGCCGTCCATCAACGTCGCGGTCACCGCGCCAGGTTAACCTCCCGCCGGGACGATGCCGCCGAGATTGCCGCGCAAGAACGATCCGGAGTCGATCCGCGCCCGACAGGACGCGCTCGGACTCGACGGCGAGGTGACGTCGGTCGATCTCGCGCCGTGGACGACCGCAGCCGAGACGGTCACCGGCGTTGCCGTGATCCCCGTCTCGGTTGCGCAGCTTCGCGTCTCGCTCGGAACGTATGAGCTCACTGACGACGGTGCCGTTCGCGAGACGTCGCGCGGCGAGGAAGACGTCGCTGTTCCGCTCGCGCACACCGAGGGCGGCCTCACGGCGTCGTTGCAGCGAGGGTCGCTCGCCGCCGGGACGTTCACAACGCATGTCGTCGCAGACCGCATCACACGCGCGTCCTGCTTCGTGTGCGGCTCGGTCGCCGAGGCTCTGGCGCTCGCGCAATGGATCGAGTCCGAGCTTCCTGCCATGCGCGAGTGGCTCACGACGACAGCGGACCTGCCGGAGCTTTCACGGTACGCGCGGCTACGCGAGGTGAAGACGCATGTCGTCGGGCCGATGTGTCACGTCCTCTGGCGCTGGACGACGGGCGACGCCGTCGGAGCGAACATGATGACGCGGAACAGCTACGCGCTGAACATGGGCTACGTGATGGAACGCGCACCGGTGAAACCCGACCGCGCGATCCTCGAAGCGAACATGGGCGGCGACAAGAAGCCGTCGTACGAGTACTTCCAGTCGGGCCACGGCAAGACGGTAATCGCCGAGGCGACGCTCACAGACGATGCAATTCGGCGCGTGCTGCGTTGCGAGCCGGAGGATCTGCTCGAGCTCGCGTGGGCGGGCACGCACGGCGCAGTCGCTTCGGGCATGCAGTCCGTTGCGTTCACGCCCGCCTCGGCGGTTGCAGCCATCTTCGCTGCGACGGGACAGGATCTCGGAATGGTCGGCACGAGCTCGATGGCGCACGGCGTTGGACGACGCGTCGACGGCGGCTTGAACGTGTCCATCCGCTTCCCGGGCCTCGAGGTCGGAACCGTCGGTGGCGGCAGCACGCTTCCGTATGCACGCGAATGGCTCGAGCTGATGGGTTGCGCGGGAGCCGGCAAGGCGTACCGCTTCGCGCAACTCGTGGCCGCCGCCGCACTCGCGCTCGAGATCAGCGCATCAGCCGCGATGGCGACAGCCGGCAGCGAGAACTTCTTCCGCGCCCACCACGAGCGCGGCGGGCTTCGCTCCTAGCTCGCGAGCTTCTGCTTGGCGACGATGTTGCCGTTCGCGTCGAGCGCCTCGAGGTATGTCGCGACGCCGAGGCCGATCCGCACGGACGACGCGAACAGGTTGTCCGAGACGGGCGTGCTGTCGAGCACAGTTCCCCGCTCGTCCGTGAACGCGACCGTCGCGACGCCGTCGGCGGCGATCCCCTGCAGCTGCCCTGGGAAGCTGAGCGCCTGCTCAGACGCTGACGGGAAACCCGGATCGTCGAGGTCGCAGAGCACGCCCTTCTCGTCGGTCTCGCCGACATGGTCGACCGCGAGGCAGATGTGACCGGAGGAATTGCGCGCCGCATAGATCCGCACGCCGTTCACGGTCCCGAGCAGCTGCATCGTGTCGCCGACCTGCATTTCTTGCAGCGCCTGGTCGAGCTGCGTCTGCCCAGGCAAGACGGAGCTCGTTGGGACGGAGGTCCCCTCGTTCGAGATCCCGAGGAGCCGGTCGGCGGCATAGGCAGCGGGTACGAACAATGCGGCGGCCACGAGACCGATTGCGTAGCGCCGCCGGCGCATCCGCGTCCGAGTCGATGCCGGAACCGGGTTTCCAGCAGCGAGGCGCGCGATCACATCCGTCATCTCGTTACTCCCTTCGGCTCTGTTCGAAAGAGCGACGTGGCTTCGAGTAGCGCCGCGAGTCGCGATTTCGCACGATGGAAGCGGACGCGCGCAGCGACCGGCGAGCATTCGAGCACGCGCGCCGCGTCGCCGAGCGACAGACCTTCCCAGGCCACGAGTCGCAAGATCTCGCGGTCGGCGTCGCTGAGCTGAGCGAATGCTGCCGCGAGCTGCGTGTCGCCGACGGGCTCAGGCTCGTATGCGGCCTCTCGGTCGAGCGGCACGTCTCGGCGCTTCCGCCGCTCGTTCGCGAGGATCTTCCGCGCCACGCCGTAAAGCCACGGCAATGCGTTACGCGGGACGTCGTCGATCCGCCGCAGGCAGACGAGGAAGACCTCCGACACGACGTCCTCGATGATCGACCCGTGCGCCCGACGGCCAACGTACGCACGCACTGCGTAATGGTGTCGTGCGTAGATCTCCTCGAACCGCTCCATCACCCTGTCTATGTCGCGTGCGGCGCCTGCGTTACAGCAGGACGTCTGGGAGCCGCAGATCGCTGACGTCGAGGCCCAGCGAGTTTGCGAGCCGAATCCCGCGCTCGAGGTCTTCCTTCAGCATCCGCACGTCCTGCTCGTACATGAGTCCCGCCAGAAACGCGCGCGCCTTCGGACGCCAGAGTGAGTGCTGCGCGAAGACCGGCAGGAGCTTGTTCGCCGATTCGACCATCTTCCGCCGCGTCTTCTTGTCCGCTGTCTCGAGCAGGACACGCTCGTACGCCATGCCCGCACCGTGGTGAATGCCGTCGTCGATCGCGAGGCGGTTGCAAAGATCCTCGAGGATCGTCCCGCGCGAGGAGCGAGCGATCATCTTGAAGCGCGGGATGATCAGGCGCTCGTAGAAGACCTGCATCAGGAAGACCTTCTCTTCGAGCGTGTCGGCGTCGAGCGTCATGTGCGCGAGCTGGTCGAGATAGGGATCGTGCTCTCCGATACCGCCCGCTTCCTCGACGAGCTGCAACCAGCACTCGGTGTGCCGCGCCTCGTCTTGGACGAGCGTCGTGTAGTAGAGCTTCGCCTCGTGGTGCGGCGCGATCGTGAAGAGCTGCGCGGCCATCTCGACCGCGATCTGGTCCGCTTGCAGCTGCTGCGTGACGACCGAGCGCCAGAGGTCTCGCCGGCGAGCGAGCTTCTTCGGCGAGCCCTTGTACTCGGGAATCGGCGGAATCTCGCCCCACGCGAGGTCGCGCACCTGCCATTCCGCGTGCTTCGCGAGCTCGTAATACCGGAAGACGCCGTCGCGGCGATCCGGACGCGATTCGACAACCGGCTCGGCGCTCATCGACCGCAAACCCTAACGTCGGCCGCCGCTAGGGTGCAGCCGTGATCGCCCTCGTCTTCTCGTACCAGGCGCGCGAGGCGGCCGAATTCGAGCGCGTTTACGGGCCGAACGGCGAATGGGCCGCGTTCTTCCGCAGGGGCCGCGGCTTCGTCGGCACTGAGTTACTGCGTGACGTCGAGTCAGCAGGCCGTTACCTCGTGGTCGATCGCTGGGAGTCGGCAGACGCATACAACGCGTTCGTCGCCGAGCATCGCGACGAATACATGCGCCGCACCGACGACACCCGCCTCTACCACGAGCAGGAACTCCATCTCGGCACGTTCCAGAACGTCTGGCACGACAAGCCCGGGGCGTAGCCCATCCGGGTGATTGCCGACGGCGCGCACCCGCCCGATACTCGGCTTAGGACGACTGCGGCAGTCCGAGGGCACACCACCATGCTTAGCCGCGTCGTCGTCACCGCCGTTCTCGTTCTCGCCGCGATGTTCGCGGTGCAGCGAGGCGCGCTGCACGAGAGTGGGCTGACCGGATCGTGCAAGGCGGCTCAGACGCTCTCCGACGGGTCGCAGTGGCTGACGTGCAGCTCGGGCCGGCTCGCCGGTCGACCGTCACTCGCGTCGAACTCGTGCACGTCGGCAGGCGTGCGGGACAAGATCGAGTGGTGGCATTGCCCGGCGCAGGTCGTCTCGAGCGCGATCGGCCAATAGCTTCCTCAATCGCTCGCGTGGGCATAGAGCGAGCGTGGAGCTCTCGCATGCCGACCGCGTCTACTGGCCCGACGTCGGACTGACGAAGCGCGATCTCGCCGACTACTACAGTGCCGTCGCACGCGTGCTTCTCCCCCACGTTCGCGACCGGCCGCTGACGATCAAGCAGCACTACACGGTGCCGCGCGGACCGTTCCGCTGGATCAAGGACGCTCCGCCCGAGCTGCCCGACTGGTTCCGGATCTCGCCTCAGCCGGCGAAGTCGCGCGGCGGCGCACTCGTGCGATACGCGCTCGTCGACGACGTGCGCGGGCTGGTCTGGCTCGTCGACTTCGGCGTCATCGACCTGCATGTGTGGCCGTCCCGGATCGACAAGCCCGACCGCCCGGACTTCGTCGTCTTCGACCTCGACCCCGCCGGCGTTCCGTTTGCGCATGTCGTTCGCGCCGCGTTGCTCGTCCGTGATCTCCTCGCCGCGCTCGAGCTCGAATCGCTGCCGATGACGACGGGCGGCGAAGGCCTGCACGTGCGCATACCGATCGCGCGAGAGCACACACATGCGGAGGCGCGCGCGTTCGCAGACGTCGTTGCGCGCGCGGCACGTTCCGCAGCCCTCGACCTCGTGACGACGGAGCGACGCCGCGATCGCCGTCACGGCGTCTACATCGATACGAAGATGAACGGCCACGGTCAGCAGCTTGTCGCGCCCTATTCCGTGCGTCCGCTGCCCGGCGCACCGGTCGCGACGCCGCTTCTCTGGGACGAGGTGGACGAGGAACTGGACCCGAATTCGTTTACGCCCCGCGCCGTCCTCGAGCGCGTCGCTGTCCGCGGAGATCTCTTTGGCCCCCTTCTGGAGAGCGATCAGAGCCTGCGGACGGCGCTCTCACGCGCATGAACGAAACGAGCCGACACATTCGATCGTTTCAACATCGAATGGCCACAGAGCTCACGCATGACGAGACGCTCGTCCGCGCCGTCCTCGACGCAGTCGAGGCCCTCGACGACGCCGGCGTCGACTACGTCGTGATCGGCGGTCTCGCCTCGTCGCTTCTCGGTCGACCTCGAACGACACGCGACGTCGACCTGCTCGTCCGCCACGACGATGCGTTGCGCGCGCTCGATGCACTGCGACTGGCCGGGTTCGCGACGGAGGAGACGAACCCGAGTTGGATCTACAAAGCCTTGCGCGACGACGTCACGATCGACGTGATCTTCTGGCTCAAAGGCGACGTCTATCTCGATGACGAGATGCTCGCCCGTGCACCCGATCTCGAGGTAGGGGCACGGACCGTCAAAGTGATGCCGCCCGAGGATCTGATCGTCGTGAAGGCGGTCGTGCACGACGAGCAGACGCCGCGCCATTGGCACGACGCGCTCAGCGTCCTCGCAGACCAGGAGCTCGACTGGGACTACCTCATCCGGCGTGCTCGCCACGGCGCCCGCCGCGTGCTCGCGTTGCTCCTGTACGCGCAGTCGAATGACCTGATCGTCCCCGAAGACGCGATCAAGCGCCTGTACACGACGATCTACGAATGAAGCGGCTGGGGCCGCGAGCGCGGCCCCAGCCTGCGCTTCGAGTTACGGGATGTAGTTCAGCTGCTCAGGCAGCGGTAGCACGATCGGCGTCTCGAAGAACGGCCCTGCACCATCTGGGTCGATCGTCGTTGCGCCTCCGCTCGCGAAGAACGTCGCGATCTGCTCCTGAGCTGCGAACGCGAAGTTCGCCTGCGCCGGAACCGCGACGTTGGTCAGGAACGTGTGCGGGTTCTTCACCGTGTAACCCGGCACGTTCGCGAACGCGAGATCGTTCCGGAAGAACGTCGCGCGATCCTCGAGGCCGCCGGACTTGATGATCGCCGTGGCCGTCGGGTTGGGCACCGTCATGTCGCCCTTCGCGAACTGAATGATCACGTTCTTGGCGGGCACGCCGGAGAGCGGATCCATCCGGAGGTAGCGCGCATACGCCGCCGGGTCGGCCGGTGTCTGCGCCCAGATCGCCCAGTCGTTCCAGACCTGGATCGCATCTGCGCCCGGGACCGTGTCGATCCTGATCGGATCGCCCGTCAACGGGATGTTCTCGGTGAACCCGGAAACGCCGCCGTTCAGGAGCGACGGCGTGCGTGCGGCGAGTGCCGCCGCGACGAGCGGCCGGAAGACCGGCGAGAGCCGCGCGATCTCCGGAATCGAGCCGCCCGGCACGTTGAGAACGCCGTTCAGGACGTCCGGCTCGACGGCGATGAAGTCGGTGCCGTAGATCCCGCCGAACGACTGGCCGAAGTACGAGATCTTCGACGCGTCGAGATCCGTCGATCCGTTGCCGTCGACATCCATGCCCATCTGGACTTCGCGAACGAGCTGCATCAGGTCGATCACCGTCTGGCGGAGACCGTCACGGCTGTTCGTGATCGTGAACGGCGGGGCCGCCGACGAGCCCTCCGTCGTCGAGATCTGACCGTCGCCGTTTTGGTCGATCCCACGACCGCCTGCCGGGAACGTGACCGGCGAGCCCACCGTCGGCGTCACGGTCACGGTGCCGAGCGGGCCGCCGCCGTGTCCGACGACGTTGATCGTGAGCAGCGCGATCCCGCGCTGCGCGAGCTTCGACGCCAGCACGGCGGGCGCCGCGAATCGGTCGGAGCCGAAGCCGTGACCGAAGATCGCGACGGGCCAGCCTCCCGCAGGCTCGGCGCCCGCCGGCAGGTACACATTGAAGTAGACGTCCTGCATGTTCTGAATCGCAGGCACGCCTGTCTTCGTCCCGACCGCCGGGATCACTTGGAGGTTGTCCTCGTAGTTCGGCGACGAGTACTTGCCGAAGGCGATCGCGCCGAGCGACGTGAAGAAGTCGATCGGCTTGATCGACGCGGGCGCAGCGAAGGTCGGAGCTGTGCCGGTTTGCCGCGTGAAGGTCGCCGTCGACACATTTGCGAGCGGGAAGTACGTCCGCGTCGATCCCGAACCGAGCAGGAACGAGGCCGGATGCGGATGCTGGCCCTTGATCTCGGCCCGCACCTTCTCGAGGATCGCTGTGATGCTCGACGTCGTGAAGAGGCTCGCGCCGACGATCGAGTCGACGTCCACGTGCGCCCAATGCAGAGCGCGAAGCAGACGCGCCCGGTAGTCCCTCGCAGCCGCGGAGTGATCGTGAGCAAGATCGTCCCTGAACGTCCCGACGATGTGTGACCCGTCGGCTGCCTTGACGCCGTTCGTCACGATCAAGACGTACGTCGTGTCTTGTTTCAAGTACACCGCCGGATTGCCGTGCAGCGTGTTCGTCGCCGGCGTCCACACGAAGCGGACGAGCGGGATCACGTTCCCGTTCGAGTCACTCAAGAAGACGTCGTTCCCGTTGACCGTCGACGGGTCGATCGCACCCGTGAACGGGATCGAGATGCGTGCGTCGACGTTGAAGCCGTCGTACGTGTTGAGAACGTCGATGTCTTGACAATCCGACGGACGCGCGGTGCAGTCCGGCTTCGGCAGGTTCACCCGCAAACCGGTGAGCTGCGTCGCGTCGGGAACGGTTAAAAGATTTGTCGGGAATGGCTGTCCGACCGACACCGACGCCATCGCGAGCGCCGGGACGGCGAAGAAGAGCGCGCACGCAATCAGCGCGCCCCGCAAGAGCTTCGTCACGTTTCCTCTCCTCCCCTTGACCAGGACGACCCTGCGACGGTAGACGACAGCGCAGGGGCTGGTCAACGGTCTGACCGATCGTGGGCGGAGAGACGCAGAGCCCAGGCTCGAGGCCCGGGCTCTGCGTTCACTTGCGACTGCTAGGGAATGAAGTTCAGCTGTTCCGGCAACGGGCCGGCGATCGGCGTCTCGAACAGCGGCCCAGCGCCATCCGGGTCGATCGTCGTTGCCCCGTCCGAAGCGAGGAACACGCCGATTTGCATCTGCGCCGCGACGGCGAGCGGACCCGCGGTCGCGGACGTCACGTTCGACAAGAACGTGTGCGGGTTCTTGACGGTGTAGCCGGGGATCGTCGCGAACGCGATGTCGTTCCGGAAGAACGTCGCACGATCCTCGAGCGCACCGGCACGGATCAGCGCCGACGCTGTCGGGTTCGGCACCGTCTGGTCGCCCTTCGCGAACTGCACGATCACCGACTTCGCCGGAACGCCGTCGAGCGGCGCGAGCCGGACGTGCGAGGCGTACGCAACCGGATCGGCCGGAGCTTGCGCCCAGATCGCGGTGTCGTTCCACGCCTGAATCGCGTCCGCGCCAGGAACGTTGTCGACGCGAATCGGCTCACCCGTCAACGGCATGTTCTCGTTGAAGTTCGTGAACGTGGCGTTCGGTACCGCGTTGTAGAGCGACGGTGTCCTGCTGATGAGGGCTAGACCCACGAGACCGCGGAACGACGGCGAGAGCCGCGCGATCTCCGGGATCGAGCCACCCGGCACGTTCACGACGCCGGCCGGCACGTCCGGCTCGACGGCCATGAACGTCGTCCCGTAGATCCCGCCGAACGATTGGCCGAAGTACGAGATCTTCGCCGGGTTGAGGTCACGCTGGCCGTCGTTGTTGACGTCGACTCCGACCTGAACCTCGCGGACGAGCTGCATTAGATCGATCACCGTCTGGCGGAGACCGTCACGGTTGTTCGTGAGAGTGAACGGCGGCGCGGCGGATGAACCCTCCGTCGAGTCGATCGTGCCGTTGCCGTTCTGGTCGATCCCTCGGCCGCCGGCGGAGAACGTCACGGGCACCGGAACGCCGGCGCCGCTCACCGTGAGCGTGCTGAGCGGACCGCCGCCGTGACCGACGACGTTGATCGCGATCGTCGCGATCCCGTTACGCGCCATGGTCGAGGCCGTCGTGATCGGCAGGCCCTGCTTCGAGTCCGTGAACCCGTGACCGGCGATCGCGACCGGCCAACCGCCGGCCGGTGTCGGGCCGCTCGGCAGGTAGAGGTCGAAGTAGATCTGGTTCGTTCCCTGCGGCGCAGGCGTTCCCGTCTTCGTACCGACGTCCGGGATCACTTGCGACCCGTTCTCGTAGTTCGGCGACGTGTACCGACCGAACGCGACCGTGCCGATCGCACCCGGGAAGATGTTGATCGCCGTCGCCAGCGTCGACGATGAGAACGTCGGCGCCGTCCCGGTCTGGCGGTTGAACGTCATGAACAAGCCGGCCGAATACGGGAACACCGTCGGCGTGCCGGCCGGGCCGAGGCCGAAGGTCACCGGGGCCGGGTTCGACGCATCGATCTGCGCCCGAACCTTCTCGAGTACGGACGTGATGCTCTGCGTCGTGAAGAGGCTCGCGTCGACGACCGAGTCAGGATCGACACCTGAGGCGTCGATCGCGTCGATCAAGTTCTTGCGATACGCCTTCGTCGCCGGATCCTTCGTCTGACCAAGGTTGAGATCGCCGCGGAACGTCTGCTGGAGGTCGTTGCCGTTTTCGTCTTTCACGGCGTTGGTGACGACGAGCAGATACGTCGTACCTTGGTTCAAGTACACGGCGGGATTGCCGTGCAAGGTGTTCGTCGCAGGAGTCCAGACGAGCCGGATCAAGGGCACGCGCTGTCCAAGCGGTCCTACGAGGAAGACGCTCGATGGCGTCACCGTCGAGAGATCGATTCCACCCGTGAAGGGGATCGAGATCCGTGCGTCGACGTTGAAGCCGTCGTACGTGTTGAGAACGTCGATGTCTTGACAATCCGACGGACGCGCGGTGCAGTCCGGCTTCGGCAGGTTCACCCGCAAACCGGTGAGCTGCGTCGCGTCGGGAACGGTTGAGAGATTGCTCGGGAACGGTTGCCCTCCCGACACCGCAGCCATCGCGAGTGCCGGAACCGCAAGAAAGAGCGCGCACGCAGAGAGCGTGCACCGCATGAGCTTCATCACGTTAGTACTCCTCCCGTCGACCAGGTCGCTGCCGACGGTAGACCGATCCGCCGGGCCGGTCAACGGCTGGGCGCAGTCACTAGCCGGACGGACGGGGCCCGGACGCAAGCGCCCGGGCCCGCCGTCTACGGAATGAAGTTGAGGCCCGATGGAAGCTGCGCCGCCGGCGTCTCGAAGAGCGGCCCGGGCCCGTCCGGATCCGGCACCGAGGTCCCGTTCGTGCCGAGGAACGAGGCGATCTGCTGCTGGGCGAGCACGGCGACGAACGCGGTCGGAAGCGAGGTCACCGAGGTTAGGAACGCGTGCGGGTTCTTCGTCGTGTAGCCCGGCACCGCGCCACCGAAGGCAATGTCGTTCCGGAACAGCGTCGCCCGGCTCTCGAGCCGCCCCGCACGGATCAGCGCAACGGCGGTGGGATTCGGCACCGTCTGGTCGCCGAAGGCAAATTGCACGATCACCGACTTCGCGGTCACGCCTTTGAGCGGACGGAACGTGATGTACGGCGCGTACGCAACGGGATCGCCGGCCGTCTGGGCCCACACGCTCCAATCGAGGTACTGCTGGATCGCGTCTGCGCCCGGCACGGTGTCGACGAGCAGCGGAGCGCCGGGCAGCGGCAGGTTCTCGTTGAAGTTCGTCGCTGTCGCGTTGGGCGTCGCGTTGTAGAGCGACGGTGTGCGTCCGAGCAGCGCTGCGCCGACGAGCGGCCGGAAGACCGGCGCGAGCCGAGCGATGTCGCTGATCGATCCGCCCGGGACGTTGAGTACGCCCGCGTGCACGTCCGGCTCGATCGCCATGAAGAGCGACCCGTAGATCCCGCCGAACGACTGGCCGAAGTACGTGATCTTCGACGGGTCGAGATCGCGGGTCCCGTTGCCGTCGACGTCGACGCCCACTTCGATCTCGCGCACGAGCTGCATCAGGTCGACGACTTCTTGACGCAACCCGTCGCTGTTGCTGAGAAGCGTGCGCGGCGCAACGGCATTCACGCCTTCAGTCGAGTCGATGTTGCCGTCGCCGTTCTGGTCGACTCCGCGACCGCCCGCCGAGAAGGTCGTCGCGCCTGAGGTCTGCAGCACGGTGAGCGTTCCCTGCGGACCGCCGCCGTGACCCGGGACGTTGATCGCGATCGTCGCGATCCCGGCCTTCGCCATCGTCGAGGCAACGGTGATCGGGGCGCCCATCTTCGAGTCCCCGAATCCGTGGCCCATGATCGCGACAGGCCAGCCGCCGCTCGGCGGCGTTCCCGACGGCAGCCACAGATTGAAGTAGATGTCCTGCGTCGAGTGCGGCGTCAGCCGTCCAGTTCGCGTCGGCACCGCCGGGAACGCGAAGTCCGCGGCGCGATAGTCCGGCGAGCTGTACTTGCCGAACGCAACCGTCCCGATCGCGCCGGGACTGAGCGGCACCGCAGCAGGAAGGGTCGACGGCGTGAACCGGTTCGTGCCGACCTGCCGGTTGAACACGACACCGAGCACGTCGTCGAAGCGGAACACCGTGCGGCTCCCGCCGGGACCGAGCGCAAAGGTGGCCGGGTTCGGACGCGCCGCGTGCAGCTGCGCGCGAATCTGCTCGAGACCGCTCGTGATGCTGCGCGTCGTGAAGAGGCTTGCGTCGGCGACAGAGACGAGCGAGATATGCGCGCGCTTGATCGCGGCACGAAGCGAACGGCCGTACGAGGTCTTGCCGTTGACGAGCCGACGGAAGGCACTTGTGTCGAGATGCGAGCCGTCCGCCCCTCGTACGGCGTTCGTCACGACCAGAAGGTACGGCCGATCCTGGAGCAGGTAGAGCGCGGGCCGCGCGTGCAACGTGTTCGTCGCGTCCGTCCACACGGCCACGTCGATCCCGATCCGCGCCGGTTTCGCAGGGTTCGGCCCGACATCGACGAGAAAGACGCTTTGGCTCGAGACGGTGGCGACGTCGATCTTGCCGTTGAACGGAATCGACAGTCGCGGGTCGACGCTGAATCCGTCGAGCGAGTTGAGGACGTCGATGTCCGCACAGTCGCTCGGTCGCGACGTGCAATTGGGCTTCGGCAAGGCGACGCGAAGCCCGGTCAGCTGCGCGCGGTCGCGAACGGTGTTCAGATTGCTCGGGAACGGCGTTCCGGGCCGGACGGCTGCGAGGGCGACCGCGGGCACGACGGCCAACAGCACGGACGCGAGCAGCGCGCTTCGAAGCACGTATCTCATGACCCCTCCTCGGATCGATGCGCGGCGACGCGGGTCGTACCCGAAAACGGGACAAATGAACTCGGGGCTTGACGGACGCCGACGCCGGTCTAGCTCGGGCGAACGAGCACGACGTCCAGTGACCCGCGCCGGCGGCAACGATTGCGCGGGCCGGCTGCACCGGCGCGCTCTGCACTGCCTGATGGACCCGCTGCTCGCTTGCTTGCGCGGCTGGCCCGTCTTCTTTTGGACGCGAAACCGCTCGCGCTCGACTGAACGGCCTAATCGTGCGGGAGGCGGCTCGCGACGGCTTCGAGCACCTTCGCCTGAATCGACGGCGAGTCGTGCATGAGTTTCTGGAAGTCGCGCGCCGTGATCACAAGCAGGCGCGTCGGTTCCGTCGTCGTGACCGTCGCCGTACGTGGTGTTCCCGTGACGAGCGAGATCTCGCCGAGGAAGTCGCCGTCGCGCAGCGCGTTCACCTTGCGCCCGCCGCGTCGCACCTCTGCTGCGCCGCTGACGAGCACGATGAACTCCGCGCCGGTTCTACCTTCCTTCGTCAGATCGAGATCGCCGGGCACGTCCAGCTCGTCGGCGATGGAGGCGATCGCGTTCAGTTCGCGCTTCGAGCAGCGCTCGAAGAGCGGCACGCGTTTGATCAACTCGACCTTCCCGTTCTTCCGGAGCACGCCCCGATTGTCCGTCCCGCCGGCTTGCCGGTCAAGGCACTCACGCATGCAGACGGCTGAGCACGTGGCCTCGCTGCCAGCGAGCGGGCGTGTGGCTCAGCTCTCGAAGGAGGCGCCTACCGGAGTCGAACCGGTGTACCGGGTTTTGCAGACCCGTGCCTAACCACTCGGCCAAGGCGCCGCGGCCGACCATCGTACCGCCGCGATGACGCCGCCTCTGCGAAGCTTCGGCGCAGGATGCGCTACGGGAAGATCATCTGCGTCGGCCTGAACTACGGCGCCCATGCGGCCGAGGGCGACCGCGAGCCGCCGAAGGAGCCGCTCCTCTTCGGCAAGTTCGGCAACGCGCTCCGCGGCGACGGCGAGTCGATCGTCCTGCCGCCGGAGGCGACGCACATCGACGCCGAAGCCGAGCTTGCCGTCGTGATCGGCAAGAGCGCCCGCCGAATCGCCGAGGCCGACGCGCTCGACGCGGTGCACGGGTATCTCTGCGCGAACGACGTCAGCGCACGCAATTTGCAGCGGACCGACGGCCAGTGGTTACGCGCGAAGAGCTTCGATTCGTTCTGTCCCGTCGGTCCCGGCGAGCCGGTGCCGACTGCCGAGCTCGGCGACGGCAGCGGCCTACGCGTCGTGCAGCGGTTGAACGGCGAGGTGCTGCAGGACGGGAACACGAACGACCTCATCTTCGGCGTGCGGCGTCTCGTTGCGCATGCGTCGACCGTGTTCACGCTCGAGCCCGGCGACTTGATCCTCACCGGTACGCCCGACGGCGTCGGCGTCTTCCGCGACCCACCCGTCTCGCTCGCGCACGGCGACGTCGTCGAAGTCGAGATCGACGGCATCGGTGTGCTTCGCAACCCGATCGTCGCAGAAGGGCGCGCGTAGCTGGACGAAGCGACGCGCGAATGGCTCGAGCAACTCGAGCGCGCGCAGCCGCCCGACGACGAGCTGCTCGCGATGCTCGCGTACGTCGCGGGCCAGCAAGTGACGCTGCCGGAGGACGAGCTCTCAGGCGCGCGTCGCCGCGCGGTGTTCGTCCACGCGGCAGGCGGCGGACTCGAGCGTGAGCTGACGCTCGACGCTCCCGCGGGCGAGCAGCTCGCGGAGGAACTCGACTCGGCGGAACGCCGAAAGGAGCTCGGTCGCGCGCTCGCCGGAATGCGCGACGACGCGGCGCGGCTCCCGACGGTGCGCGACGCCCTCGGACGCTTGCTCGGCGACCTCGACCTCGCCTGGCGCGTCCTTGCCGTCGCCCTGCTCGCCGAGGAGCTGGGCGGCGCGGAAGCCGGCTAGACCGCAGTTCCTGGCCCGAGCGGCAGTCGAGTACCCTGTGGGCTCTTCGCGGACCGTCGTTTTAGGGCTCCAGGCTTGGCATCACCTTCCTCTCGTCGCCGGATCCGGGTGGGCCTCCCGCGGGCCCGCCGTCCTCTCGTCGAACCTGTCTCGCGCGCGGATGCGCCGTTCCACCGCAGCGGCGCGTTCTATGTGCGCGTCGGCGCGCTCGCCGCGGTCGCGGCCGCGCTCCTCGCCGTGCTCGCGTTGCGGCTCTGGTCGCTGCAAGTCCTCCAGGGCCCGCAGTTCGCGAAGCTCGCCCTCCAGCAGTCCTACCGCATCGTCGATCTGCCGGCCGCGCGCGGAGCGATCGTCGACCGCGAGGGCCGCCTCCTCGCGGGGACGAACGGTCAGGTTGTCGTCGCGGCCGACGCAGGTCTGCTCGGCGAGCTCGACGGCGACGGACACTGGCGCGCAACCGAAGACGGTCTGCGTCAGCTCGAGCGATTCGCAGAGCTCGCGCGTGTGCCGCTGCCATTGCTCGTCGAGCGCATCGAGCACTCGGTCGTGCGCTCGCCGTTCGCGCCGGCCGTCGTCCTGTCCCGACCGAACGCGTCGCTCGCAACGTATATCGACGAACGACAGACGGCCTTCCCGGGCTTGCGCGTGCAGTGGCTTCCGGTCCGCAGCTATCCACAAGGCGGGCTCGGCAGCGAGTTCCTCGGACTCCTCGGCGAGGTCTCTCCTCGACAGCTGACGCGGCCCGGCTACTCCTATGCGAAGCCCGGCTGGGTGATCGGACAATCCGGCGTCGAGGCGAAGTACGACCACCCGTTGAACGGCGGCTTCCGTCGCGCGCGCTTGCGCGTCGACTCGCGCGGTCGGATCGTCGGGCCGCTCGTAACGCCGCGCGGTAAACCGCTGCCGACGCTCCGGCTCACGATTGACGCGCAGCTGCAACGCGCCGCCGTGAAAGCCGTCCGCGACGGAATCGACTTCGCGCACGCGGCGGGTCACGGCGACGCATCGGCAGGCGCGGCCGTTGTGATGAACGCGCAGACCGGCGCGCTCTATGCGCTCGTGAGTTATCCGGCGTACAACCAGCTGCTCGCAGCACACGATCCCGCGTACTTCCAGCGGCTGTTGCATGCGAGTCCCGCCGCGACGCCGCTCCTCAACCGCGCAACGCAGGGCGTGTATCCAACCGGATCGACGTTCAAGCCGATCGTGGCCGAGGCTGCGCTCGCGACGGGAATGATCACGCCCGCGACGTCACTTCTGTGCAGCGGCTCGTTCACCCTCGGCGGCTTCACGTTCCACAACGTGGAAGCGGGCGTCTTCTCCTACATGTCGCTGCCGACTGCCCTCGAGGAGTCGTGTGACACGTGGTTTTACCGGCTCGGCGATCTTCTCTACACGCGCAATCAAGGTCTCGCGATTCAAAACTGGGCGCATCGCCTGGGCCTCGGGCGCTCGAACAGGCTCGACATGCCGGGCGAGGCGCGCGGCGTCGTGCCGACGCCGCGCTGGCTGAAGCGGACGTGGAAGCAGCCGTGGTACGAGGGCCAGACGATCAACCTCGCGATCGGGCAGGGCTACCTCGCGGTCACGCCGCTGCAGCTTGCAATTGCCTATGCCGCGCTCGCGAACGGCGGCAAGGTCGTACGCCCCCACCTTGCGCGGGCGCTCGCGGGTCAGCGGCTCAAGTATCCACCGCAACGCCGCGTGCGAATGACGAGCCTCGACGCCATCCACGAAGGCCTCTACGAAGCTGCGCACGGTGCCGGTGGAACCTCGACGTCGGTCTTCGGCAACTTCTACCCGGCCGTCGCCGGTAAGACGGGAACCGCCGAGACGCCGTACGGGAGCGACCACTCGTGGTACGCATCGTGGGCTCCTGCCGACAACCCGCGCTTCGTGGTCGTCGTGCTGATCGAGCACGGGGGCTTCGGCGCCCAAGCCGCAGCACCGGCGGCACGCGAGATCTACCAGGCGATCTTCCACGGGCCGCGAAGCGGCAAGCGCGCCCGCCGGAGCGCTCTCCGAGACGCTCCTTAGACGGCGAGCCCTTAAACGCCAAGTCCTGCTGGCCCGGAGGCCTGCAGGACTTGACTCCGCGACTTTCTCACCAGCCGCCGCACTTGTCAAGCCCCGCGTTTTCGGCGGCCAAACCCAGGGCTATACTGGCCGCCACGCGGATGTAGCTCAGTTGGCTAGAGCGTCTGCTTGCCATGCAGAAGGTCGTGGGTTCGAGTCCCATCATCCGCTTCAGCGAAGCCGCTGTTAAAGCGGCCTTTTTGTTCTGCACGACGCCCGGCACGGTTACGTCCGTTGGTGCGATTTCGAGTGTTGGTGGCGCGACCGACCATAGTGGCCCCGACCGGCACCACGACAGTGCTCTGCACCGCAACAGACGCTGCCGGAAATACCGCGCTCCGGCAAGGCAACGTCGCTGCTGCCTGCACAAAGCGTCATCGCGCAGGTGACAAGCCAGCCGGCAAGAGCGTCCTGCTCGCGACCGCGACTACGCTTGTCGCGGACGCGAGGCGCATCGAGACCGTGCTGAGCTGCTAGCTCGACGTCCCCGGGAATTCGTGCACAGGAAGCGCGTATGCGCTTCCCCTGCACTACGTGTACGAGCTCGATCGGGGTCACCCTTCGACCAGCGTGTGAAGCCCGCCGTGAGACGCGACTAGCTCGCCGTGGTGGATGTCCTGCGGCAATCCTCCCGACCTCGAGGACGAGTTCCGTCAGGCGCGACCCGCGCCGACTCGCTCCTCAGCACGACACCCATTACGCGGCCATGTGCGGCGCGGCTCGTCGAGTTCCGACCCGGTTCGGCGATGCGTAGCGCTGAACCCACGAATGCGGCTACGCGCTCCGCCGCAGCTGCAAAGCGGCCGCGATGCTGCCGCGCGACCCGGATACGGCTCTCCGCAAGGAACGCGACGAGCTCGGCACGCGCCACCGATGCGCCGCCGACGTGGGATGCACGCGCGGCCGGCTCGAAGAGCACGCTGTAGCCGGCCTTGCGGACGCGAATGCAGAAGTCGACGTCCTCGCCATAGAGGAAGTAGCGGTCGTCGAGACCGCCGAGCTCCTCAAACACGTCGCGACGGATCAGGATGCACGCGCCGAGCGCCCAGTCGACCGGACGTCGCGCGCGATACGCCGATTGATTGTGGATGAAGCCGTCGAGCTTCGGCCAGCGCCGGTGCAGCAAGAGCGCCACTGAAAGCGCGTGCCAGGCCGAGGGAGCGGCGCCTTGTGAGTGCTGGATGGAGCCGTCCGGGTTCTGAAGCAGCGGCGCGACGGCGCCCACGCTTGGGTCGTCGGCCATGACCCTGACGAGTCGGTCCACATCGTCGGGAGTGATCGACGCATCAGGATTCAGCAGGAGCAACCAGCAGGCGTCGCCGAGGCTCGCGCCGAGATTGCAAGCTGCAGCGAACCCGATGTTTTCGGCGAGCCGTGTGAGCGGCACGTCGAGATCGCGGATCGCGTCGACGGTCCCGTCAGTCGAGGCGTTGTCGACGACAAATGTATTGACGCGCGCGACGCCGACGAGCGGCGCTAGACAACTGCGAATGTGCGCGCGGCTTTGATGCGTGACGACCACGACGTCGACGCCGTCGTGCCGCGACGGCGAGCGCTGATCGCTCTCATCGGTTCTGGCGCTGCCCCGCGTCATCTTGCGCGGATCGTGAGGTTGAGCGGCTCGCGGCGGATATCCTCCGCGAGTGCGTGCGCGAGCGTGTCTTGGCGAATAAGCGGTGCGGCGGCAAGCGTCTCGTGGTCTCGTACTGCGTCATGTAGATCGTCGACGTCCTCGACGAGGGAGACGAGACCCGCGTCGCGCAGCCGCCGAGCAAAGGCGACCTGATGATCGTCCACGTGTTCGCGCAGCTCGCGCCGGCGGGGAACGACGATTGGACGCTTTCCGGCTTGTAGCGCGTCGCCGACAGAGCCCGCACCGGCGTGGCTGATGATTACGCGTGCGGAACTCAACAACGCTGACATACGTGAACGGCTCGTCACCGAGAACCAGTCGCCGCGGGGTGTCGCGGGCGGCTCGCCGCTTCCGTACTGGACGACGAGGTCCTCGTCGAGCGTCGCTTCGAGACGTTCCATCGCGCCGAGTAGCCTGCGGAACGGCACGGCCGTGATTCCTGTTAGCACGAGGATCATCGATAGTCGAAGAGCGCACTGCCTGCATAGACGACCTTGCGGGCCTCGGGATCCGCGAGCTCGACCCATTGGACGTAACAGTGATCGACGAAGGGCAAGACGAGCCTGCGACTGACAGACGTGCCGATCCTGCCCGCGTTCTCGATGAAGATCACGCGGATGCCATAGAGCCAAGCGACCCAAACGACCGGAACGGCGGCGGCCGCACCCGCCGCAACCACGACGTGTGGGCGTTCAACGGACAGGATCTGGAACCCGCGGACGATGTTCTTGACGAGCGCGACGAATGAGCGGCGCGTCGGACCCGCGAGCTCGTGAACGCGCTCACCTTCTCGACGAAGGTCCAGAGCGCCCATGCTGGTCGGAATCGCCCAGCTTCGCGTAAGCGGCTGCCACGCCGCTCGTAAAGCCAGCAGTTCGGCGAGATGTCCCCCGGCATCCGCAACCAGCAGCACGTCCACGCGGCGACGCGCACCGCGGTAGCTCATCCGAGCCTCTTCTCCCTCAGCAAGGCGGGGAGGCGACGAAGCCTCTGTTGGTCGCGGATCAGTTCGCGGACGTTGCGAGGCGCGCGGGGTCGCCGACGTGCAGCCGCACTTCCGTAGCCGACGAGCTGGAACCACGCTGGAGCGTCGTCGAATGACCGACGCATCGCTTTCGCGACGAGAAACGTCGGTCGGTAACCGAGGTAGTACGCGGCAGAGCCTTCGCAGAAGTGCGCCCGCGCGCGGCTTCCGTCGCGTGCGCCGATCTGGCGATGGTGGACGAAGCGGACGTCACGGAGCGTGCGAGTTCGCCAGCCGAGAAGTACGGCCCGAGCGACGTCGACGCTGTCCCAGCCGAGACAGTCATCGAGCGGACACAATGCCTCGAAGCAAGTCGTACGGTACGCGCGGCACTGCGCCTCGACGAGGAAGCCGGTCGCAACGTGCGGCTCGAGCTTTCCTCCGCGTGGCTCGTGGCGGACGCCGCTGGCGATGCCGAGCTCGCCGTCGCGCGCGAACGCGCGTGCGAGCGAGGGAAGCGTATCCGGAGGGAACGAGACATCCGCGTCGACCTTGATGACGACTGCGACGTCGTCCGCGACTTCGGCCACCGCACGCTCGACGAGTCGAGCGACTCGGCCACCTCGCCGCGGACGGTCGTCGTGCGGTTCGTGCGCGATGTCGACGAACGGGAGCCGCTCGGCAATCGCGGCGGCGGTGGCCGCGGTTGCGTGGTCGCGGCCGTCGCAAACGATCCGCCATCGACGCGGGAGCTGCTGTTGCGTTGCGATCGACGCGGCGAGTCGCTCCAAGCCGACGGCGTCCGTGTGCACGGGGGTGACCACGGCATAAGCGGAGTCGCTCACACCTGTCCCCTGAGGACCGTGGGGATCGTCCGGACAAGTATCCGGAGATCCGTCAATGCGCTGTGGCGCGCGACGTAAGCGGCGTCTGCGTCAATCAGAAGCTTGATCGAGTCGTGGCGGCGCGGTGTCGTCTGCCAGGCTCCGGTGATACCGGGCTTGCACGATCCACGCGCGGCTGCGACGGCAGGCGGAAGTTGCTCAAGCTCCGCCGGGATCAAAGGGCGCGGCCCCACAAGCTTCATCTCGCCACGGATGACGTTCCAGAGTTGGGGGAGCTCATCGATCCCGTGTCGCCGGATCAGGTGGCCGATGCGGCCGGCACGTGGGTCGTCGTGCAACTTGTAGAGCGGCGGAGCAGCGTCGTTCGCGGTCGGCCGGCGCGTTTCACCGAGCGTCCTGAGCTTCGAGATCACGAATGTCCGACCCTGGTACCCGACACGCTCCTGCCGGAAGAGCAACGGGCGACCCTGGGTCGCCAGCAGCGCGAGCGCCGCGAGCAGCATGATCGGTGCAGCCGCGATGAGAAGCAGGACCCCGCCTGCAAAATTGAGGGCTCTTTCTAGGTGCCGCCCATGACGACGGCCACCACAACGCGTCCGATTGGCCACAGCCGCACCTGCGATCGTCCACAATTGCGCGAACAGCCCGTCCAGTATGTGCGGTTCGGGTACGGAAAGGCACTGGTCGGGCGTCTAGAGGTGCGGCGAGGTTGACATCCGTCGTCGCCCGCTGCTGGCGCCGCGATGGCGTCGGCCGGCTGTTGGGAACTTCATTCGCGCGCGTGGCACGGCGAGCAGCCGAGCGACGGCGGCGACGAGCTCAGCCTGGGCGGAACTGGGGGCGGCTCACCGGTTGCCCCGACTCGCGAGCGACCTCCGCGTCGCTGGGGAACCCGCGGGCGCGCACGCGGCCGCGGCACGCCGTGCGCGACCCGGAACGACGGGCCGTAGCGTCGATCCCATGTGGGTTCGAGTCCATCATCCGCTTCTCGAAGCCGCCCCCTCAGGCGGCTTTTTCTGTCAGTCGCTTCCCCACTCCCAGCCTGCGCAACGGGCCAGCTCCTCGCATGTCTTCGCCTGCACGAGCTCTGTTCGAGACAGCGGTCCGGTCACGACTGGCCAGCGCCTGCGACCTCTACACTCGAGTCGATGCTGGAGAAGACATCGGTCCGCGCGCTACCGGTTTTGAACCGCGCCGCCGACGTAGCTCCGGCCGCGCAGGCCTGTTGCGGCGTCTGCCGTACGTGCACGACGACGAACGTCTTGACGCTGGCGCTCGCGGGTCTTGCAGCCGCAGGTGTCTACGCCGTGCGCCTCGGAAAGCGGTTGATCGGCGAAGCCTGACGCCGCGCGGGCGCGTGAGGTCGCCGGGCGTTTTCGCATAATGCAGGCGTCGTGCACTTCCTGAGGTACCTCGCAATCTCGTGGGCGCTGAACGCCGTCGTCCTCGGCGTCGTCGTGCTCGTCTTCGACGACGCGACGACCGACAAGGACGTCGATCTCCTCATCGCGGCCGCGGTGTTCGGAATCTTGAATACGGTGCTCAAGCCGATCCTGCGGCTGCTGACCCTCCCGTTGGCCGTCGTCACGCTCGGGTTGATCTGGTTCGGCGTCTCGATGCTGATGCTCTGGCTCACCTCCGTCCTCGTGAGCGGATTCGACGTTCACGGTTTCTGGACGTTCGTTTGGGCGACGGTCGTGATCTGGGTCGTGAACGCAGCACTCGAGATCACCGAGTACTTCTTCCGGCGCGGGCGTGCCCGCGCGGCCGCCGCGTAGCTACGCCGCGCGTTACACGAGTCGTACTGCCACGTGGTGCGTCGTCACCGGTGCGACGTGCACGTGACACGGATGCGGGTGCGGGTGCGGGTGCGTGTGCGTGTGCGTGTGCGTGTGGTGCACGGTCGGCGGCGTCGGTGTCACCGGGACGACAGTGACCGCGTGATGCGAGTCGGCATCGTGGTCGGCGTCGTGACACGGGTGCTCGTGCACACACGGATCCGGATCTGCCTCGTGCGTGTCGTGATGCGCCGGATCGTCGTGTGTGTCTGGATGGGCCGCGTCGTCGTGCGTGTCCGAATGAATCGGATCGTCATGCGCATCCGAATGAACCGGATCGTCGTGCGTCTGTGGATGTACGGGCTCCGGATCGTGCGCTGGATGCACAACGGATGTGTCGACGGTGCTCGCCGGGGTTGTGGGTGTGGTCGCATGGTGCTCGTGCGACGCGGCGGCCGCAGTGTCGTCGGTGTCCACTGCCGGCGCAACGTGATGCGCGTCGTCGTGATGCGCGTCGTCGTGATGGGCGTCGACATGGTGCGCGTCCACGTGGTGCAAGACGACGGCTACTGCGCCGTCGGTCGCGGGCGCCGCGTCGTCGGAGTCGACTGACGTCGCATCGACCACGGCGGCGTCGCCGGTAACGGGTTGAGAATCATGTGCTGCAGCGGTGGCGGCAAACGTGCCGAACGCGAGGGCCGCGAGCACGACTGTGAAGAGTCGCATCGGTTCGGAGCCTCCTGGGCGGGAGTTTTGGACGGGTTCTTATCTCACGTTCGTGCGACGAACGCAACCGCTCGTGGAATCGGAACGACGCCGAGCGCTAGTGGCCGATTGCCTTCAGCAGCACGCGCTTGCGTCGGCGGCCGTCGAACTCCGCGTAGAAGACCTGCTCCCACGGCCCGAGGTCGAGTGCGCCGTCCGTGATTGCGAGAACGACCTGGTGCGCCAAAGCCTGACGCTTTAGATGAGCGTCAGCGTTGTCCTCGCCATTGTTGTGACGGTACTGCGAGGTCGGCTCGTGAGGCGCGAGGCGCTCGAGCCAGTCGTCGATGTCTTGAATCAGTCCGCGTTCGTCGTCGTTGACGTAGACGGCCGCCGTGATGTGCATCGGGTTCACGAGGCAAAGGCCGTTCGCGATCCCGCTCTCCCGCACGAACTTCTCGACCTGCGGCGTGATGTTCAAGTACGCGCGTCGCTCCGGCACTTCGAACCAGAGCTCTTTGCGCGCGTGCTTCACGTCAAGTGCCTTGCGCGCAGCGAAAGCCGGCGAAGATCTGGCGGCGGATCGGCAGGTCCCAGTTTCGGAAGGTCGCGCGGATCGCACCCGGCCGCGTAGCGAACGAGCCGCCGCGCAGCACCTTGTACTCCGAGCCGAAGAAGACCTCCGAGTACTCGCGATACGGGAACGCCTCGAATCCTGGATACGCCTCGAAGTCGCTTGCGGTCCACTCCCAGACGTCTCCGACCAGCTGTTCGGCTCCGCACGGGGCAGCGCCGTCGGGATACGCGCCGACAGGAGCAACGCCGAGCGCGAGCTGGTCGAGGTTGGCGAGCTCGGGCCTCCACGGCTCGTCGCCCCACGGGCTCGGTAGCTTCGTCTCGGTCGCCAGATCCCAGGAGGCGGCCTTCTCCCACTCCGCCTCCGTCGGCAGCCGCTTGCCGGCCCAGCGCGCATACGCGTCGGCTTCGAACCAGCACACGTGCACGACGGGCCGAGCCGAGTCGACGGGTTCGTCGTGGCCGAACCGCACCGTTCGCCAGGCACCGGTGCCGTCGCGGTACCAGTGCTTCGGCGCGCGCAATCCTTCCCGCTCGCAGAACGCCCGGCCCTCCGGGTCCCACAGCTCGGGTCTTTCGTAGCCGCCGTCCTCGACGAACTCGAGGAAGGCGCCGTTCGTTACCGGTACGCGGTCGAGCACGAACTCCGGAACTTGCACGAGATGCGCCGGTCGTTCGTTGTCGTACGCCGCGGAACGGTCGTCGGTGCCGAGCTCGAACTCGCCGCCGGGAACAACGACCGGCTCCAAGCCATCCGCCCGCCCGCCCGGAAGCTGGCGTTTCGGCTCCGCCGCGTAGCGGGACCGCATCAGCTGCAGCGTTTGCAAAAGCGTCTCGCCGTGCTGGTATTCGTGCTGGAGGACGAGCCGATAGACGAAGCCGTCGCGCAAGAGCGCCTCGTCCGCACCGGCATCGCCGCGTCCGATCAGCTCGAGCGCGGCTTCGCGAACGCGTGTCACGTAGTCGCGCGCCTGTACCGGCGTGAGTAGCGGGAGGTCGGCTCGCTCTGTGCGACCGTGATGCGACGCGTCGTAGAGGTCGTCGAGTGTGTCGTCGGCGATCGCCTCGCCGCCGAGCGCGCGCACGAGCCAGAGCTCTTCGAAGTTCCCGATGTGCGCGAGATCCCAGACGAGTGGGCTCATGAGCGGGTCGTGCTGCCTGACGAGCTCGGTCTCGCTCACCGGCTCGAGCAGCTCGAATGTTCTTTCCCGCGCTTCAGCGAGCGCCGCCGCGATCGCGCCGCCCGAAGCCGCCGCCGCAGCTCGCTCGTCAAGCAACGGTCCGCTCCGCGAGGCAGACGGCGAAGTCGCCGTCGGGATCCGTCCACCAGCCTGCGAGGTCGAAGCCTGCGGCGGCGAGCTCGGCCGCGAAAGGCTCGCGGCGGAACTTCGCGCTGATCTCCGAACGCAGCTCTTCGCCCTCGCTGAAGTTCACGTCGAGGTCGAGGTCTGCGATTCGGACACTTTGGTCAACAAGCGAGCGGAGCCCGAGCTCCATCCATTCATCGTTCGAGTTCCACCGCGCGCTGTGGACGAACGCGTCCAGGTCGAAGTCGGCGCCGAGCTCGCGGTTGAGGACGCGGAGCAGGTTTTCGATGAACTCGGCGGTGACGCCTTGAGCATCGTCGTAGGCCGCGACGAGCCGGGCCGGATCCTTTACCAGGTCGATGCCGATCAACAATCCCTCGCCCGGACTGAGAACCGCGTGGAGCGTCGACAGGAACACGCTCCGCTCGGGCGGCGCGAGATTCCCGATGCTGCTGCCGAGGAACGCAATCAGCCGTCCCGGGTGGCGCGGCAAGGCATGCAGATGGCGATCGAAATCGCCGACGACGCCCTGAAGCTCGAGCTCCGGATACTCCTGCGCGAGTCGTTCGACGCTCGAAATCAGGGTCGCCTCGCTGACGTCGAAGGCAACGAACCGCGTGAGGCTGCCGACCTCGGTGAACGCGTCGAGCAGCAACCGCGTCTTGTCCGAAGTGCCGGAGCCGAGCTCGATCAACGTCTCCGCATCGGTCGCCTCTGCGATCGCGGGCGCGTGTTGCTCGAGGATCGAGCGCTCTCGGCGCGTGAGGTAGTACTCAGGTAGCCGCGTGATCGCTTCGAAGAGCTCCGAGCCGCGATCGTCGTAGAGCCACTTTGGCGGAAGGGACTTTCGCGCTGCGGTCAGGCCTCGGCGCACGTCGACGCGAAGGCATTCGATCCGTGCGCTTTCCGGCAGGAGGACGCGGATCGACGGGGCGGTGGTTGCGGCGTGTCGGTCTATTGTGGCGACGCTCGCTCGAGGGGCCTCGGGTGGAATTCGTGAATTCGAACGTTACGGTTCGCCCGATCCTTCCGCGGCACCAGCGAAAAACCGCAAGTCGCGTGGGCCCGCAGCCCGGCAGGCCCACGCGACTCGAAGACACGGTCTTAGAGCTGAAGCGCCTTTAGCTGAAGGAAGTCGTCGATCGAGAGCGGCCCGTTCTCGCGTCCGTGTCCGGACTGCTTGTAGCCGCCGAACGGCGCAGCGGGATTGAACGCACCGCCGTTGATCTCGATCTGGCCGGTGCGGATCCGCCGAGCGACTTGCTTCGCGCGCTCCGGATCGCCGGACCAGACGCCGCCCGCTAGGCCGTAGATCGAGTCGTTCGCGATGCGAACTGCGTCGTCCTCGTCCTTGTACGGAATGATCACGAGCACAGGACCGAAGATCTCTTCCTGCGCGATCGTCATCTCGTTCGAGACGTTCGAGAAGACCGTCGGCCGAACGAAGTACCCACGCTCGAGACCCTCCGGACCTTCCACGCCGCCGGTGACGAGCTTCGCGCCTTCCTCGATGCCCTTCTCGATGTACTTGCGCACCGTGTCGCGCTGATCAGCCGACACAACCGGTCCGAGGCGTGTCGACTCCTCGAACGGATCGCCCGGCGTGAACGACTCGGCCGCCTGCTTCGCGATCTGCTCGGCGAGCTCGAGCTTCTCGCTCGGAACGAGCAGGCGCGTGAGCGCGCTGCATGTTTGGCCGGAATTGAGGAAGCACTTGCCGACCGCGTCCGGGATCGCTTTCTCGAACTCGGCGTCGTCGAGGATGACGTTCGGCGACTTGCCGCCGAGCTCGAGCGCGACCGGCTTGACCGTTTGCGCAGCGAGCTCCGCGATCCGTCGGCCGACGAGCGTCGATCCGGTGAACGAGACCATGTCGACATCCGGATGACTCGCAAGCCGCTCGCCGATCGCCCCGCCCGGGCCGGTGACGAGGTTGAAGACGCCTGCGGGCAGGCCGACCGAGTCCATGATCTCCGCGAGGATGAACGTGCAAAGCGGCGTCTGGCTCGCCGGCTTCAGGACGACGGTGCAGCCGGCCGCGAGCGCAGGTGCGACCTTGCCGGCGATCTGATGCAGCGGGTAGTTCCACGGAGTGATCGCGCCGATCACGCCGACCGGCTCCTTGACGACGAGCGAGTTGCCGAGCTGGCGCTCCCACTCGATCTCGTCCATCCACGTCGGCATCTGCGCGAAGGCATTGAGCGGCAGGCCGAGCTGAATCGCCTGTGTGAGCTTGACCGGCATGCCGAGCTCCGACGCGATCGTCGTGATGATCTCTTGCGCGCGCTCCTGCATCCCGCCCGCGATCGCGCGCAGGTAGTTGGCGCGCTCTTCGCGACTCGTCTGGCCCCACGATTCGAACGCCGTCTTCGCCGCCTCGACGGCGCGGTCGACGTCCTCCGCCGTGCCCGAGGGAACGCTCCCGATTACCTCTTCGGTCGACGGATTGACGACCTCGATCTTGTCGTCACTACTTGGATCGACCCACTCGCCGCCGATGTAGAGCTTGTCGCGAGCCTGGATCTCGGCTGAGACGGCCATTCAATTCCTCCTCCGCGTCGTGTCGGGCCCATCGTAGACCCCTACGGCGCATCGAGCGCTTCGTTCACGAGCCGGTCCGCAAGCTCGTTGTGTTCTCGCCGCACCGCGGTGTACGTCACCTTTCCAAGCCGTCGTGCGAGACGGCCGGCTTCGTGGGCGAGGTCTTGCAGCGCCTCGTTGCGGATCCGGTATTCGCCGCGCATCTGCTTGACGAGCAGCTCCGAGTCGGAGACGACCTCGACCTCGCCGAGCTCGAGCTCCACTGCCTTCTCGAGGCCGGCGACGAGCGCGCGGTACTCGGCGACGTTGTTCGTCGCGACGCCGATCTTCTCGCCGTGGGCGGCGAGAACCGTGCCGTCGTCTGCTTCGAGGACGTAGCCGTACGCGGCCGGTCCTGGATTGCCGCGCGCGCCTCCGTCGGTCGACAGCTTCGCCCTCATGCGCCGTCGACGTCGACGAGCGGATAGAGGTCGTAGGCGACCTCCTCGTACGGATGGGCTTCGAGCAGCGCGGCGACGACGGCGCGTGCTCGATCCGCCGGTACGACGGTTTCGACGCGCAGCTCGGCGACGCGCTCCTCGCGCCCCGCTTCGCCGACCGAAGGATCGGTGCCTTCGCCGCCGAGGAAGGTGCCGGTGCCGGCGGCGTACCACGAGCAACGTTCGTAGTCTCCGATGCGTCCCGCGCCGGCGCGAAAGACGGCGTCGCGCGTCGCTTCGAGAGCCTCTCTCGGGACGAACCAGACGAGCTTGTAGCCGGCGGGGTCCATCACGTTTGTCGCAGCCTGGACACGGAAACGCGGCTCGCATGACGACGATCCAGGTGCAGCCTCGGCCGACGCCCGCCGAGCGGGACGATCGACCCGTCGAGGTCGAGATCGACGAGGCGCTCGCGGTCTTTCTCGCTCCGCTCGAGGACTGGGCCGCGGTCCGGCAGCCGTGGGAGTTCACGCTGCGCGAGGGACACGACTTCGGCCGGCCGAACAACGTGGAGGCACAGTTGCTCTTCGTCGCCGGCGAGCAGACGTGCTCGTTGCGATTCCGACTCGATCAGCTCGAAGGCGTCGACGACACCGCAGAGGAGCTCGTCCTCCGCTTCGAGGAACGCGACGGGATCGCGAAGCTCGTGCGGCTCACCGGCAACGGACTCGACGTCGAGTTGCACCACATCCTTACGTTTACATAGACGCAGCACGCGTCGTGCGTGATAGGAACGCATCGTGGATGCGCGCTCGGAGAAGGCACAGCGGTTTCGTGAGCTACACCACGGTGAGCGGTTGCTCGTCCTGCCGAACGCTTGGGACGTTGCGAGCGCCCGCGCGTTCGAAGCGTCGGGCGCCGCCGCGGTCGCGACGACGAGCGGCGCGATCGCGAACGTGCACGGCTATCCCGACGGCGAGCAGATTCCTCGTGAGCTCATGCTCGCAGCGGTCGAGCGGATCGCCGCCGCCGTCGACGTTCCCGTCACTGCAGACTTGGAGGCCGGCTACGGCGATCCAGTCGACACCGCGCGCAAGGCGTGGGAGATCGGCGCTGTCGGAATCAACTTCGAGGACGGCGCGGGGTCGCTCGAGGAGCACGTCGCAAACGTGCGAAAGATCCGCGCAGCGGTTCCCGAGCTCGTCGTGAATGCGCGGACCGACGTCTTCCTCCACGGAACCAAGGACCCCGACGACGCAATCGCGCGCGCGAACGCATACCTCGCCGCCGGGGCGGACTGCACGTTCGTGATCGGACTCGTGGACCTGGAGACGATCGCGCGAATCGCCGCCGCGGTGGACGGACCGCTGAACGTGCTCTTCCCGCCGGACCGCGGGCCGGTTCCGTTCGACGATCTCGAGCGGATGGGCGTTCGCCGCCTGACCTTCGGATCGGGTTTGTATCGGGCGGCGCTCGCGCGCGCCGACGAGCTCGTTCGAGAGGCGGTCGCGCGCTAGGCCTGCGAGCGCAAGGCCGTGAGACGCCTGGCCGCGCCCGAGGCGACAGCGATGTGGATCGCGCCCGGCTCCTTGATGTACGCGATCAGATGCAGCACCTGCAGGCGCTCGAGGACGAACTGGAACGCGGCTGCTTGACGCCGGCTCGAATAGCGGCGCGCGATGTCGAAGGCGAACCCGGTCGTGTGGAGCGAGTAGTTGCGCGCCGCATTCGCGTTGTGTCGCATGAGAACGCGCTGGTAGCGCAGATCTCTCACCGCGCTCGTGACGAAGAGCGGCCGTTGCGCGCCGCTCAGCTCGTGCACGCGCTCGCCGACGTACAGCAGAACCGCGAGTGCGTCCGGCCGAAGCGCTCGATAGAGGCGGCGTGAACGCCCGAGGCGCCGCGCCATCTGCCCAAAGCTTGCGTCGAGTGCGAGGTGCGTACCGTCCGAGGGGCGCGGGATGGCGCGAAGCGTGTGTCGACGCCGCGCGGCTGCGATCGCATTCGGCGTCCTGAACCGCGGCGTGACCGCAAACGGGTGCAGAACCTCTTCCGCGGAGCTCTTGCGCAACTGTTGAAGCTCCTCGGTGATCAGCGCCGTGCGGTCGTGACGCCACAGCCGCATCACGCGCTCGGCGGCGAGCACCTTCCAGTAGTAGTCGCGCGTCATGTCGCCGAGCGCCAGCAATCGCTGCCACGCAGCGGCGTGTCGGTCCGGCGCAGCGGTGAAGTAGAGCTTTGCGTACGAGAGCCGGTTCTCCGCGACGAGCGAGTTGGTCGGCGTGCCGGTAGGCGCACCTGCCCATCTCCGGACGACCTCCTGCAGATTTCCGATCCCCATGTGGTACGAGACGATGGCGAGGTCGTCCCGGGCGAGATAGCCCCGCGCAGTCGTCAGATAGCGCACGGTCGCAGCGAGCGCGCGGCGCGGCGCGAAGCGGTGGTCGATACTCCGCCGGCGCGCCTCGAGGCGGCGAACGCGCAACCACTGTCCGTGCAGCTCGGCGCGTTGGATCTTCCGTGTCAGCTGACGGCTCGCACCGAGGTGGACGCGCATGCCGAGGAAGCGCACGCCGGTCGAGGCGACGATCTGCGTGAGCCCCGACGCGGACGCCGGATCACCGGCGGCGATCACGTTCGGCCGGCCGCCGCTCTCGACGAAGACGAGCGCCTCGAGCAGATCCGGGCTCACGCGCCCGCGGCGCGCTGCAGAGACCACGAGCGGGCGCCATTGAGCAACGCGCGCCGCGGTCGCGACGACGCCGCCTGGACTCGACGTGAAGAGGCCGCGATCGAGGCCGAGCGCCGCTGCGCGCGCGCTCTGGCCGTAGGCATCGGAGCTCTGCGCCGCTTGCAAGGTTCGACTCCGGTTGCCGTGCTCAGCGGCGAGCATGCGAGCCGGCGGCGCAGCAACCGCGAAGAGCGCGGCAGAGGCGCGCTGCGGAACGTCGACGTTCCGCACGCGCGGCATCGCAAGCGCGCCCGCGAGGATGAGCAGCGACCCCGCGGCGACGCCGACGAGCCGCAGCGCATGGCGGCGACGACGCATGGGCGGTTGTGAGCCGGTGACCTCGAACATCTCGCGCCGGCGAACCCCCGCCGGCCCCCTCGGATCGTCCAAGGTAGCCCGGAGTCCGGACGGGGCTATCCCTCGAACGGGGGATGCCCGGCTAGCGCTCGACGACGGGCTCGACGGCCGCGTCGATCGCGGCAAGCGTCGCCTCGTCGAGCTCGATTCCCGAGGCCGAGGCGTTTTGCTCGACCTGTTCCGGCCGCGATGCGCCCACGATCGCCGAGGCGACGTTCGGCTCTCGCAACACCCAAGCGAGCGCGAGCTGCGCGAGCGAGATTCCGAGCTTCTCAGCGACCGGCCGTAGATGCTGCACGGCCTCGAGCACCTCTTCGCGACGGAAGTGGTCCATCGCCCAGTTCATCTCGGGGGAGGCTGCGCGGCTGTCGCTCGGAGGCGGACGGCCGGGCTCGTACTTGCCGCTGAGGACGCCTTGGCCGAGCGGTGAGAACACGATCTGCGAGATGCCGTTCCGTTTGCACACCTCGATGACGCCTGTCTCCGGTCGACGCCAGAGGAGCGAGTATTGCGGCTGGCTCGAGACGAACTTCACGTAGCCGCGCTCGCGCGAGAGGTCGAGTGACGCCTGGATCTGCTCTGCCGTCCATTCGCTGAACCCGACGTAGCGCGCCTTGCCTTGGCCGACGACCTCCGTCAGGGCTTCCATCGTCTCCTGGAGCGGCGTCGCGACGTCATAGCGGTGGCACTGGTAGAGGTCGACGTAGTCGGTCCGGAGTCGTCGCAACGAGTCGTCGAGCTGTGTGTGCACCTGGTCGCGCGAGAGGCCCCTGCTCCCATCCGGCATCGGGAAGAAGACCTTCGTCGCAAGCACGTACGAGTCGCGCGGCCTGCCGGCGAGCGCTTCGCCCAGGAACTCCTCTGCGGCTCCGCCCGCGTAGACGTTCGCGGTGTCGATGAAGTTGATCCCGACGTCGAACGCCTTGGCGACGGACGCTTCCGCGTCGCTGCGACTGACGCCGGCGCCGTACGTCAACCAGGAACCGAGCGCGATCTCCGAGATGTGAAGGTCGCTGTCGCCGAGCTGACGGAGACGCACGGCGGTTACGCGCCGGGCTTGACGTTGTCGATCTGCGCGCGCTGCAGCCTGCCGGAGTAATCGACGTAGATCGACTTCCACTCCGTGAAGACGTCGAGCGCGGCCTGGCCGGCTTCGCGGTGACCGTTACCGGTGTCCTTCGTGCCGCCGAACGGAAGATGCACCTCGGCGCCGGTGGTGCCTGCGTTGACGTACGTGATGCCGGCCACGAGGTCGCGCATCGCGCGGAACGCGTTGTCGACATCGCGCGTGTAGATCGACGACGAAAGCCCGTAGCGGATTCTGTTCGCGACACGAATCGCCTCGTCGAAGTCGCGCACCTCTATCAGCGCGGTCGTCGGGCCGAAGATCTCCTCCTGCGCGATCCGCATCTCCGGGTCGACGCCTGCGAAGACCGTCGGCCGGTAGAAGAACCCTTTGCCGAGATCGCCGTCGGATGCAACCTCTCCGCCGGTAAGAAGCTCGGCGCCTTCGTCGCGGCCGATCTCTGTGTAGGAGTGCACCTTGTCGAGCGCGTCGGCGTTGATGAGCGGCCCGACGTCGGTCTCGTCTTCCCAGCCGGGACCGAGTCGAAGCCGTTCTGCCGCGGCGACGAGCTTCGACTTGAGCTCACCCGCAACCCGCTCGTGAACGATCACGCGACTCGCAGCCGTACAGCGCTGTCCAGTCGTGCCGAACGCGGACCAGACGATCCCCTCGACCGCGAGCTCGAGGTTTGCGTCGTCCATCACGACGATTGCGTTCTTCCCGCCGAGCTCGAGGTGGACGTGCTTCAAACGATCCGCGGCCGCCTTCGTGACTGCAACCCCGACCTCGCGCGAGCCCGTGAACGAGATCACCGAAACGTCCGGATGACGCACGAGGGCTTCGCCGGCCTCCTCGCCGAAGCCGGTGACGACGTTGACGACACCGTCCGGCAGACCAGCTTCTTCGAGCAGCTCGACGAATCGCACCGCGAGCAGGGGCGTGTCTTCCGCCGGCTTCAGGACGACGGTGTTGCCGCAGACGATCGCCGGCGCGATCTTCCACGACGGGATCGCGATCGGGAAGTTCCACGGCGTGATCGCGCCGACGACGCCGATCGGCACGCGCACCGACATGTTGAACTTGTCGCGAAGCTCAGACGGCGTCGTCTGCCCCCACAGCCGGCGGCCCTCGCCGGCCATGTACACGCTCATGTCGATCGCTTCCTGAACGTCGCCGCCCGCTTCGGCCTTCACCTTTCCCATCTCGCGCGTCATCAGGTCGGTAAGCGCGTCCTTCTCGCGGCGCAGGAGATCGGCGAAGCGGAAGAGGATCTCGCCGCGCTCCGGCGCAGGCGTCAGCCGCCAACCGTCATAGGCGGCCTTCGCACGCTCGACGGCGCGGTCGACATCGGCAGCGCTCGACCGCGGAACGACGCCGAGCACTTCTCCGGTCGCCGGCGACGAGCTTTCGAAAGTCGAGTGCTCCATCGCGGTCGCCACACCGCGATCGTAGACGCCGTCAGCGTCGCTGCGTGTGCGCCGGCGAGCCGCGGTGGCCCGGCGCGTGCTCGCGCTGCCGCTCGAGGGCGGAGCTCACGAGCAGGAACAGAACGGTGAGCGCCAAGGCAGCCGTAACGAGAGCCGTCGTCGCCTGAGCACGCATGCGCCCATGATCGGGCGCCGCGGCCGCGGCCTCGATCGCTTACTCGGGTGCGTCTGTCTCGAGGAAGGTGCCGGGGATGCGCGACCGGCGCCGGTCGCGGGTGAGGCGCTGGCCGCCGTGGGAGTTCTCCGCGCGCCGATCGGGCCCGTGACGGCGATCGACGATCACGGTGACGTTCGGATTGTCCTTGTAGTACTCGACCATCTTGTCGTAGAGCTCGGCCTCGAGCTCACGCGGAATGACGCAGTAGATCATCGGTCTCAGTCTAAGGAGCGCCGCGGCGAGCGCCACCCCTCCAGGTCAGATCCGGGCGATCTCCGGAACGAGCTTGCCGTCCTCTTCGAGATGCGCGTTCCAGTTCTTGAAGGTGTCCTCGAGATCGGCGAGCTCGTGGCCGCGGCGCTCGAGCCGCACCGGTTGCGCAGACTCGGGCGAGACGCGGTACTGGTACCACGAGAGATCCCAGGCGACGGAGATCGCGAGCTCGCCCGCGACACCGGACAGCGGCACGATGCTCACCTGCGCCTCGCCGAGACTCCGCGCGATGCCGCCTACGGTCCGGCGGTACGCGCTTGCGTTGAAGAGGTCCGCCGCCTCGACGATCGCAAGCTCTTCGACGGAGAGTCGACGCAGGATCGGCTCCGACGCGACTGTGCTCTCGGCGGTATTGCGGCCGAAGCCGAGGAACGTGCCGAAACCGCGTCGCCGCCGCCTGCGGTCGTCAGCCACCATCGGCGTCGTCGGCGTGCCCTCGCGTAGCCAGCCGTATTCGATCGCGACCTCCTGGCACAAGGGACAGACGTCGACGAGCTCTTCGCCCTCCGCGGGAGCAAAGCGGATCGCGCGCTCGCCCATGAGCAGCGTGCGCTCGCAAATCGCGCACGTTCGAGTGACGGCTACACGCGTCACGCGCATGCGCTAGACCTTCGCTTCCTCGCGCTCTTTCTTCACCTCGGCGATCACCTTTTGCGCGACGTGCGCCGGCACTTCCTCGTAGCGGAGGAAGTGCATGTGGTAGTCGCCGCGGCCGCCGGTCATCGACGTCAATGCTTGCGAGTACGTCAGCACCTCCGACATCGGCACCTCGGCCCGGATCGTCGTCATGCCGCCCTTGGGCTCCATTCCGAGGAGCCGGCCGCGCCGCGAGTTGAGGTCGCCGTTCGCGGCACCGACGGCGTCGTCGGGCACCGTGACCTCCATCTCCATGATCGGCTCGAGCAAGACCGGATCGGCTGCCTCGTACGCTTGCTTGAACGCCATCGAGCCTGCGATCTTGAACGCCATCTCCGACGAGTCCACAGTGTGGTACGAGCCGTCGACGAGCCGCACGCGCACACCTTGGACGGGCGCACCGGCGAGCTCGCCCGAGGTCATCGCCTCCTGGATGCCCTTGTCGACCGCGGGGCGGAATCCCTGCGGAATGACGCCGCCGACGATCTCGTCCTTGAACTCGTAGCCGGTTCGGCCGTCGAGCGGCTCGACGATGATGTGGCAGTCGCCGAACTGTCCCCGGCCGCCGGTCTGCTTCTTGTAGCGCCCGTGCGCGCGCGCTTCGCGGCGGATCGTCTCGAGGTACGGCACGCGTGGCGGATGCAGCTCGACCTCGACGTTGAAGCGACTGCGCAAGCGCGCCACCGCGACCTCGACGTGCATCTGGCTCATGCCGGACAGAAGCTGCTCGCCCGTCTGCTCGTCGCGGCGCAGCCGGAGCGTCGGATCCTCCTCGGCGAGACGGCGCAGGCCGGTTGCCATCTTCTCTTCGTCGCCCTTCGCCTTCGGCGTGATCGCGAAGCTCATGACCGGCTCGGGGAAGTCGATGTGCGGGGGCTCGACCGGCACCTCATGGTCGACGAGCACGTCGCGCGTGAGAACGTCTTTCAGCTTCGCCACTGCGCCGAGGTCGCCGACGCAGAGCTCGTCGACCGTCGTCGTCTCCTTCCCCTGGAGGAGCAACAGCTGGCCGAGCCGCTCCTTCGCGTGCGTGCGCGGGTCGACGAGCGTCGTGTCGCCGGTGATCGGCCCGGCGAGGACGCGGAAGCAACTGATCCTGCCCGTGAACGGATCCGCGATCGTCTTGAAGATGAAGACCGCCTGCTTCGCGTCGCCGAACTCGATCGTCGTGCCTTTCTTCGCCGGCGACGGAACGCCTTCGACGAGCAGGTCGAGGAGCGCGGTCGTGCCGAGGTTCTTCGACGCGACGCCGCAGGCGACCGGATAGAGCTCGTCGCGCGTGACCGCGTCCTTGAGGGCGGCGCCGACATCTTCCGGCGGCAACTCTTCGCCTTCGAGGTAGCGCGCCATCAAATCTTCGTTCGTCTCGACGACGGCGTCGAGAAGCTTCTCGCGATACTCCTGAACTTCGTCGGCGAGCTCGTCCGGAATGGGCTGCGCTCCGCTCTCCTTGGCGCCGTTCGGATCCATGTACGCGCACATGTGGATGAGGTCGACGATGCCGCGCACCTCGTGCTCTACTCCGATCGGCAGATGGATCGCGACGCAGCGATCGGAGAGCTGCTCGCGGATCGAGTTCAGAACGCGGTAGAAGTCCGCCCGCTCGCGGTCCAGCATGTTCACGAAGAGCGCACGTGACAGCTCGTACTCGTCTGCGCGCTGCCAGACGCGGCCGGTGTTGACCTCGACGCCCATGACGCCGCTGACGACAACGAGCGCGCCCTCGACGACTCGAAGCGCCGCGTACGTGTCTGCCTGGAAGCCCGCGTCGCCCGGTGTGTCGACGAGATTGATCTTCCGACCCTGCCAGTCGACGTGCTCGAGCGTTCCCGAGAGCGACATCTGCCGCTTGTTCTCGTCGTCGTCCCAGTCGGACACCGTCGTGCCCTGCTCCACCGACCCGAGCCGGTTCGTGACGCCTGCCTGGAAGAGGAGCGCCTCCACGAGCGACGTCTTGCCGGTCCCGCGGTGACCGACGACGGCGACGTTGCGAATCTTCGCAGGGTCAGTGACTGCCATTCGCGCGTTTCCTCCTCCGGGTTGGACTCGCGGCCAATCGTATCCGGGTCGCGCGGATTCGCGACCGAGCGCAACCGCCGCAGAATCGGCAGGATCGGCCGAGGTCTGGCTAGCGAAGAGGGCAGGCGGCTTATGCTCGAGCGCACGGACCGGCCGCCGCCGGCAGGCACGCGATGGAGCGCACACTCGATCCCGCCCGGCTCGGAGATCATCTCGACCGGCTTTACCGGGCCGCCTGGGCCTTCTGCGGCTCGCGCGCAGACGCAGAAGACCTCGTCCAGGAAACGTATGTGCGCGTGCTCGCCCGCCCGCGCTTGCTTCGCCATGAGGACGACCTCGGTTACCTCCTACGCGCGCTGCGCAACACATTTCTGAACCAGAGGCGGAATGAAAGTCGCCGCGTCCGTTCCGACCCGCTCCCCGACGAGCTCGACGTCATCGCCGACCCGCACGCCGCGCAACCCCACGCCGTGCTCGAGGCCGCCGAGGTCTACGCCGCCGTAGCGGAGCTTCCAGACGACTTCCGCGACGTGCTCGTTGCCGTCGACATCGCCGGCCTCTCGTACAAGGAGGCGGCACGGGCGCTGCGTATCCGCGAGGGCACCGTCATGAGCCGGCTCTACCGGGCACGTCAACAGGTCGTGCGCCGGGTCGAGGGCGGCGCTGGATGATCAGTCGTCCGTCTGGACCGGTCCGACGAGCACCTTCTCGCCGGAGGACGTCTGATCTCCGTCTGCTCGCTCGCGCGTGACGGTTAGCGTGGCGAAACCCTTCGTCGGCCCGACACCGGACCACAAGGTGACGTGCCTGCCCTCGTTGAACGTCCCGACGGGCACGAGCACGCCGGCGGCGTTCCGAAGCCACGCCTCGTAGAAGCGGCCGTTCTCGAGTCGCGGGAGACCGCCGGCGTCGAGCTCGATTCGCCAGCCGGATGTCGTCTTCGTCAGCGTTGCCTGACCGCTCGCAGCCGGAGCGAGCTCGGTCGCCGCGAGGGCGACGTGGAATTGCTCGTGGGAGGTTCCGGATGTGGCGACGACGACAACTGCGACGATCGCCGCCGCGAGAGCCGTCGCCGACGCGCCAATCGCAACGAGACGACCGGAAGCCGTTCGCCGGGGCGTCGGCGTGCGTCGCTGTGCCTCGATGCGCGCCCGCAGGCCCGCGGGCGCCTCGACGCCCTCCACGGCGCTCTGCGCGAGCGCCACCGCGCGCTTCTGTTCGGCAAGCCGATCGGCGAGCTCCGTCGACGCTGCGACGCGCGCCTCGAGAGCGGCTCGACGCTCCGGCGCGAGCGAGCCGTCGGCGAGCGCGGCCAGCTCGGCGATCTCGTGATCGCCGAGCTCGTCTTCTCGATCACGCCGCATCACCATTGCAACTCGAAAGGTAACCGTCGCGAGCGCCGGAACCGGGTGATCCGGTCCCGGCGCTCGCGGTTTCGCTCAGACCCGGGGAGCATCCACGGTCAGCTGGCTCAGGTCGGCATGGGGAAGCGTTCGCAGCTTGCCGCCGACGATGAGCGCAGTCTTGCCGTTGACCGTGCGGACGTGGGCCTTCAGCCAGTCGTTGCCGGCGAAGGTCGCCGACGTCACGCGAGTCACGCCGAAGGCGTCGAGGACGATGTTGCTGCCAGGGCCGCCGTCGATGGTGTCGTTGCCGGGCCCGCCGATGAGGACGTCGTCGCCGGCGCCGCCGAGGAGCGTGTCGTCGCCCGCGCCGCCGAGGATGACATCGTCGCCGTCGCCACCGTCGAGCGTGAGCAGGATCGCACCCGCTGCCACTGCGGATGCATCGAGCACGTCGTCTCCGGCGAGGGCGTTGACGGTCAGTCGGTCACTGACTGCGTTCCCACCGGTTATCGAGACCGAGGCGGCGAGGCCTGCAACCTGCACACGCGTTCCGTCACCGCCAACGCTCGCGACGTCGTCGCCAGGAGTGGCGTTCACGACGACGTTGTCGGGCTGAGCGTCGTCGCCGCCGTCGCTCGCGGCCAGGTCGGCGTCGACGCTCGCGACATCCGTACCGGAGAGGTCATCGACAGTGACGGTGTCGGCGCCGCCAAGGGCCTTGACGTCGATCGACTCCACGTCGTTCAGGTCGATCGTGACGCTGCCGATGTCGCGCGTGAATCGCGCGCGACCGCCGTTCGCGGAGGCCTCCATCCTCTCGTTCACGTTGGCGCCGTTGAACGTCAACGTGTCGTTGCCGTCCTGCCCCTCGACGACGTCGCTGTTGTCGCCGGGATCCCATTGGAAGGTGTCGTCGCCGGCGCCGAGCAGGGCGGTGTCGTTCCCCTGGTTTCCGTCGACGAAGTCGTTACCGTCGCCGCCGAGCAACACGTCGTTGCCGTTGCCGCCGAGGAGCCGGTCGTTGCCTGCGCCTCCGTCGACCGTGACCTTGATCATCGCCGCCAGGTTCCCGGTCGCTGAGAAGCTATCGTCGCCGCCGTTCGCGTTGAGGTCGAGGTTTTCCGAGGTGCCGACGTCGATCGAGAACGGCGCCGGGGTGACGCGGTCGAAGCGAACACGCGCGCCGTTCGCCGTCGCGGCGAATTGCTCGGCGCCGTTGCCGCCGTTGACCGTCACCGTGTCGACGCCGTCACCGCCTTCGTTGAGGTCCGTGTCGTCGCCGGGATTCCAGATCATGCGGTCGTCACCGGCCTGACCGAACGCCTGGTCGTCGTCGTCGCCGCCCGTGAGAGTGTCGTTGTCCGAACCGCCGAACAGCAGGTCGTGCCCGCCCTTCCCGAGCAGGGCGTCGTTACCGGCTTGCCCAAAGAGCTGGTCGGCTGCGGAGCCGCCCGTAAGCACGTCGTTGCCGGCGCCACCGAAGATGCGCGTCGCCGGCAGCGCGCCGTTCACCTCGTCGAGGCTGACCGCATCAGCGCCGGAGAGGCCGAAGACCTGGATCAGCGATGTGTTCGCCACAGTCGGCGTGCCGCCGTGGACGGTGATCGCGCCGCCGTTGACGAGGATTTTTCCGGCCGTATCGCGGGTGACCACGATCGAGTTGTCGCCGGAGTCCCCGTTCACGGTGAGCGTGCCGGAGGCGAACGTCGCCGTCGTCGCTGCGTTCGCTGCGGGGCTCATCACGAGGCCCGCGGCCGCAGCGACGACGATTCCGGCGAGCAGCCCAAGTCGTGGCGTCCGGCGGTGGTAGTGACGCTTTGCAGTCATCTTCCTCAGCTCCTCGAAACGTTGTCGGGTTGTGAGCGATGCGCTCATGCCCCCAAAGACACCGCGAGCGCCGATCTATTCCCGAGGACCTTCAAACGGTCGGAGGCGACCGCAGCGGCCCACTTCTGCGCGTCGTTCGGGTAGCCGGTCAGCGACCTCGAGCCGTCGCGTACGCGAACGGGTGGTAGAAGGCGTCCAGGGCCTGCCTGCCGTCGTTGGCGACGAGCTCGAACGAGCCGCCGTTTCTGAGGTCGTCGACAACGACCGCGAGACGGCCGTCGCCCCTGTCCCAGAGGAGCAGCACCTGGATCCCATCGCCGCCCCGGTGAGCGAGCTCCGTGCGCATTCCCGCCTCGCACATCTGGTTGTCGGTTCGAGTGCTCATCGCCGCTCCTTCGGTCGAGAGATCCATTCGCCCTCAAGGACACCGACGGCGCGCTGCTATTCCCGGCCGTACGTCTCCGCGAGTCGCGCACGCGCGCGCACCGCGACCTCGGCCGCGGTGCCGCGCGGGGGCTCGAGGAACTCGGGCGGCCCGATTGCGCCGCCCCCGCTGCAGCAGTCCGAGCGAGCTACCGGATCGCGTAGCCGCTAGATGCAGTACTTCCAGGGACCAAAGATGAAGCAGATCTTCGGCCGTTCCAGGCTGCTACTCGCGGACTTCGCGCTGGTCGCAGTCGCCGCCGATGCCGATGGCGCGCTGGCGAGTGCGCCGGTGCCGACCGCCGCGGCTGCGAGCGCGGTCAGCGCGAACAGCTTGATCTTGTTCATCGTCTGCCTCCTTCTCGTCTGCGCCTCTGATGAGGCTCCTTGGCAAGAAGGACACCGAGCCGGCCCCGCTATTCCCGCAGCGCTCCGGGTGCCGTCAAGAGCCTCCACGAACGCGCTCCGAGGCAATCCGTCGCCGGTGCGCTCAGGTCTCGAGCGATCAGGTCTCGAGCGCGGTGCGCGCGGGCGAACCGGAGAGGCGTGCCTTCAGTCGGAGGATCGCCTTCGTGTGGAGCTGCGACACACGCGACTCCGTCACGCCCAGCACCTCGCCGATCTCGCGAAGCGTCAGCTCCTCGTAGTAGTAGAGCGTCACGACGAGCTTTTCGCGCTCGGGCAGGCGCGCAATCGCCTCGCCGATCGCCTCTTTCATCTCGGTCTGCGACAGCGTTCCCTGCGGATCGGGCGCGTCTGAGTCCTCGATCGTGTCGATCAACGCGATCTGGTCGCCGCCGCTCGACGACACCGTCCAGAGCTCGTCGAGCGCCGCGATCGACGACCGCGAGATCTCGGTGAGGCTTTGCTCGAGCTCCTCTTCGGTGATCCCGACCTTCTTCGCGATCTCCTCGTCCGTCGGTGCGCGCATCAGCTTCTTCTCGAGCTCGGCGATCGCGCGCTCGATCTCACGAGCACGCGAACGCACGGACCGCGGAACCCAGTCCATCGCGCGCAGCTCGTCGATGATCGCGCCCTTGATCCGTGCGATCGCGTACGTCTCGAATTTCACGTCACGCTCGGGGTCGTAGCGCTCGATCGCGCCGATCAAGCCGAGCAGGCCGTACGAAACGAGATCACCCTCGTCGACGTGCGCCGGCAGTCCGCTCCCGAGTCGCCCGGCGACGTACTTGACGAGCGGCGCATACGTGAGGATCAGCCGGTCGCGGATCGCCTGATCACGCGTCTTCCGGAACTGCAGCCAGAGAGTGTGGGTGTCCTCGACCTTCGCCACAGCTAGAGAATACGGCGCTCGCGGGGGTTTTCCTCAGGTACGGCGAACGAGCTGAGCCGCGAGGACGGCGAACCACGCCGCAAGGGCGCCCGAGGCGGCGGCGACGAGCCACCGTCGAGCGGAACCGCCGGCACCCCACGCCGAGGCGACGGCGAGCGCCGCGAACGCACACGTGAGGACGGTGAACAGCGCAGCGAGCGCATGACGCTGGCGCGGCGCGGGCACGCTGCGACTCTACTCGTCACTCGTTGCCGAGACGCTCGGCGAAGGGAATGCCAAAGAACCGCCGATAGAATTCGCCGGCACAGGGGCGTAGCTCAGTTGGTAGAGCGGCGGTCTCCAAAACCGTAGGTCGGGGGTTCGAGTCCCTCCGCCCCTGCTAGCCGTCGTCCCGCAGCGAGCCGGTTTTCGCCGTCTCGCCGGCAGACGAATCGGGGCCTTCGTACCGGTTGGTTGTCCCGCTGGTACGACGCTGGGTCAAAGCTGGTTCAGAGCGGCGGAAAGAAAGCAACCAGTTTGGCGACCAGAGGAAGACCTTCACGGCCGATTTCTTTCTCCAGGGACACGACGTATGTGCCGATGGCTTGATCGTGTTCCGCGATCCATACTCGCTCCTCGGTAAGTACGTCCTGGTCGGGATTACCCGCGTCGCCGACGACGGGACGTTGCTCGAGAAGTTCGAGTGTCATGGCCGGATCGCACTCGTCGACGGCGACGCCGGAATCAAAGTCGTTCGCTCCGACGGCGAAGTCCTGACGCTCCCGCCGGACCTAGATTCGTTCCGCGAGGCGAAGCCCGGTATCTATCGCCTCCGTTCGACAGGCGAAGAGATCGTTGATCCCGATCTGACGACGGTCTGGACGATCCGCGAGCCGCCGTCCGACGACTAGAGAGAAGCCGGAGCTAGCTCGCGAGCGTCAGGTGCTCCGGCGCGTGCTCGAGCTGCCAGTCCTCGACGAGCGCGGCGTTCACCCACTCGAAGCCGCCGACCTGTCCGCGCCCGTGCGCTTCGTGGATGTGGCCGCAGACGAGCGCACGTAGTGACGGCAGCGCATCCAGTCGCTCGCGAAGCGAACGCGAGCCGACGTGCTCGCCGCGATAGACGAGATCGCCGAGGCCGTACGCCGGCCCGTGCACGACGAGGAGCTCGGTGTCAGCGGGGATCGATTCCCACACGCGCTCCAGGTCTGCCTCCGGTGCCATGAAAGGCCAGTTGCCGAACGGGAGCGCCAGCGGTGAGCCGTACACCTTCACTCCGGCGGCCGTTCCCGACTCGTTCTCGAGGTATGTCCACGGGAGCGAGCGCATCAGCGCAGGATCCTCTGCCGCAGCGAGGTCGCAGTTGCCTGCAATGCCGACAATCGCAGAGGCGCCCGCGCGTTCGAGCCAGGCGCGGAACTCCTGGTCGAGCCACATGCACTGCCGATCGGCGCGTCCGCGCGGACACACGTCGCCCGCGATCACGAGGAGGTCGCACGACTCGATCTCGGGCAGGTGACCGTGCAGATCGGCGACTGCGACGAGACGCGTCAACCGGCGGCGGCGCGCTGCGGCTCGGCCTCGCGCTCGGCGGTCAGACCCGAGACATCTTCGCTCGTGACCTCGAGCGGATGCACAGTG
>JBKPRX010000046.1:0-6684 GCA_046734795.1 Actinomycetota bacterium | reverse complement strand
GGTGAAGGCGAGCTTGCCCTTGGAGCCGAAGCGCTGCGGGCCCATCTGGTCGGTCGTCGTGCAGGGCGCGAGCGTGAGCAGGCCCTTGTTGAGGAACTCCTGCGTCGCGGCCGCACCGTACTCGACGTCGCAGGTGTCGATGGCGATCTTGGCGCCCTGTTGGATGAGCTGCGCGGCGCAGGACTTCTGCCGCTTGAGCTGGTGGTTGCAGATCTTGATCTGGAAGTTCGGGCCTCCGTTCTTCGCGAGCTTCGCCGCCTCGATCTGCGCGCCCGCGAGCGCCGGCGAGTCGAACGGCTTCATGCTGCTCGTCAGGTCGACCGCCGCTCCGATCACGATCGTCGGTGCTTTCGCTGTGTTCTTGCCGGAAGCAGTCGTGGCCGCCGCCGTCACTGTCGACGCCGCAACCAGGACCCCCAGCACGGCGATGATCCAACGACTCGGTTTCTTCATCTTTTGCCCTCCTCGAAAAGGTGTCCGCCGAAGTGACCTTACGCTTCGTTAGTAGGCGCGTTCAACGTTGTCGGTTTAGCCTCGCAGGATGCGCCTGTCGATTTGCGAGTTCACGACGCTGTCCGCGACCTTCGAGGAGGATCTCGCGGCCTACCGTGCGGCGGGCGTCGAAGGCATCGGAGTCTGTGAGTTCAAGGTCGGCGACCGCTCGGCGGAGCGACTGCGGGAGAGCGGGTTGCGCGCGACGCATTGCATCCCTTCGGTGCCGTCGATCCTCCCGCTGCCGCTCATGGAGGGACCGGCCGACCCCGGGCGGCGAATCGAGGCGCTTTGCGCGAGCGTGCGACGGCTCGCGGAGCTGGACCCCGTCTGCGTCGTGTTCCTGACGGGGCCGGGCGAAGCGCGTGACGTCGTTCGCGAGGGCATCCGCGCCGTGGCCGCCGCCGGGCAGGAGGCCGGCGTTCGCGTCGCGCTCGAGCCCGTGCATGCCTCGCAGGCCGAGGTGTTCTCGTTCGTGCAGTCCATCCCGGATGCGCTCGAGCTGATCGGCTCGGAGCCCGTCGGGATCATGCTCGACCTCTGGCACGTCTCCGATCCGGCCGCGTTCGCTGCGCACGTCGACCGGATCATCGGCGTGCACGTGTCGGACCGGCGCGAGCCGACGCGCGGCCACTTCGACCGCGTCCTTCCGGGCGACGGCGTCCTCGATCTCGCCGCGGCGTTCCGCGCGCTCGAGGCGTCAGGCTACGACGGCTGGTACGACGTGGAGATCTTCTCCGACAACGGCGCCTTCGGCGACTCGTTCCCGGATTCGCTCTGGGACGTCGACGCGGCGGTGCTCGCGCGCCGCGCTCGCGAGAGCGTCGAACGCGTGGCGCTGCAGGCGTGAACCGGCGTTACGACGCGGTCGCGATCGGCAGCGGGATCAACTCGCTCGTCGCGGGGGCGCTGCTCGCGAAGGCGGGGTGGAGCGTGTGCGTGCTCGAGGGGAACGACTGGCTCGGCGGCGCGATACGCACCGCGGAGATCACCGAGGCCGGCTTCGTGCACGAGGTGCTCGCGTCGTGGCATCCGCTCTTCACCGGCTCGGCCGCGTACGCCGAGCTGAAGGACGACCTCGAGGCGCGCGGGCTCGAGTACCTGAACACCGAGCTGCCGACGGCGACGCTCTTTCCGGACGGCGAGAGCGCCTTCCTGACGACGTCGCACGAACAGAACGTCGCCGCGCTCGGGCCGGCGTGGGAGCGCACCATCGCCGGGTTCATGCCGAATGCCGATCTCGCGTTCGGCGTCCTCTCGACCGAGCTGTGGTCGCGCGACGGCGCCGCGCTCGGCCTGAAGGCTCTGCGCCGGCTCGGGCGCCGCGGGCTCGTCGAGTTCACCGGCAGCGTGCTCGCCAGTGCGCGCGACTGGCTGACTGAGACGTTCGAAGACGAGCATGTGCACGGACTGCTGGCGCCGTGGGTGCTGCATACCGGCCTCGGCCCGGACGCGGCATCGTCCGGGTTCATGGCGCAGGTGATCGGCGTCGCGGTCGAGCTGGGCGGGATGCCCGTGCCTCGCGGCGGCGGCGTCAAGCTCGTCGAGGCGCTGGCCGGGATCGTCCGCGACGCCGGCGGCGCGCTCGAGACGGAGCGTCGCGTCGAGCGCGTCCTCGTCGCGAGCGATCGCGCGACAGGCGTGCGGACGGCGGACGGAGAGGAGATCGAGGCCGAACGCGCAGTCCTCGCGAACGTGACGCCGCAACAGCTCTACGGCGATCTGCTTGGCGCCGATGTCCCGGACGCGCGACGCTTCCGGTTCGGTCGCGGCGAGATGCAGATCCACTACGCGCTCTCGGAACCGCCGCGCTGGAACGGCGACGACCGACTTGGCGGCACGGCGATCGTCCACCTCACGTCGGGTCTCGACGGCGTGTCGCGCGCCGTCAACGAAGCGGATCGCGCGCTGCTCCCGGCCGAGGCGACGCTTGTCGTCGGCCAGCCGATAGCGGTCGATCCTTCACGCGCGCCCGAAGGCCGGTGGATCCTCTGGGTGCAGCTCCAGGAGGTGCCGTCGCGGCCGAAAGGCGACGCGGCCGGCGAACTCGCGACCGGCGACGGCACCTGGACAGAGGAGCTGCGCGAGCGCTACGCGGACCGAATCGAGGCGCGCATCGCGGCGCACGCATCGAACTTCGAGTCGTCGATCCTGCGACGCGTCGTGCTCTCGCCGGCGGACATCGAGGCGGCGAACCCGAACATGCCGGGTGGCGACATCTACTCGGGCTCGTGCGCGCTCGACCAGAACCTCGTCTGGCGTCCGCGGCCGGGGCTGCCCGGCCACCGCACGACGGTCGACGGTCTCTGGCACATCGGCGCGAGCACGCATCCAGGGCCGGGGCTCGGCGCCGGGTCGGGCACGCTCGTTGCGAAGGAGCTGCTGCGGCCGACACTCGTCGAGCGGATGTCGATCGTGGCGAAATCAATACGATCCCCGAAGTGAGCGCGCCCAGGGCTTACGAGACGCTGAGGACGAAGCTCGGCGAGATTCACGACATCGTCAAGTCGGCGTCGCTGCTCGGCTGGGACCAGCAGGTGCTCATGCCGTCGCGCGGCGGCGAGGCCCGCTCGTATCAGCTCGCCACGCTCGGCAAGCTTGCGCACGAGCTCTTCATCTCCGACGCGATCGGTTCGCTGCTCGAAGAGCTACGGTCGTACGAGGAGAGCCTCGACCACGAGTCGCTCGACGCGAGCCTGATCCGCGTCGCGCGCCTGGACTACGAGAACGCGGCTCGCGTGCCGCCCGAGCTGTCGGCGGAGATCACCCGAGTCGGCGCGCAGTCCTTCGGCGTCTGGGTCGAGGCGCGCGCGAAGTCCGACTACGAGAGCTTTCGCCCGTGGCTCGAGCAGCTCGTCGAGCTCAAGCACCGCTACGTCGAGTGCTACCCGCCCGGCGACGAGCTGTACGACACGCTGCTCGACGACTACGAGCGCGGGATGAAGGCTGCCGAGGTCCGCGCAATCTTCGACCGTTTGAAGGAAGTGCTGATCCCACTCGTCGATGCCGCTGCGCCCGCTGCCACGCCGCAGGTGCAAGGCACGTTCCCGGCGGAGATCCAGCGCCGGCTGTCGCTCGAGATCGTGAAGCGCTTCGGCTTCGACGAAACCGCCTGGAGGCTCGACACGGCGCCGCACCCCTTCGCGCAATCGGTCGCGACGCAGGACATCCGCATCACGACGCGCGAGCCGGAGGACTCGCTCGACGGGCTGTTCGCGACGATGCACGAGTGCGGCCACGGGCTGTACGAGGCCGGCGTCGATCCCGCGCTCGAGCGGACGCTGCTGGCGCGCGGCGTTTCGCTCGGTCTGCACGAGTCGCAGTCGCGACTGTGGGAGAACCTCGTCGGGCGCTCGCGGCCGTTCTGGAGCTGGTTCTACCCGCGTCTGCAGGAGACGTTCCCGTCGCAGCTCGCGTCCGTTGACGAGGAGACGTGGTTCCGCTCGATCAACGACGTGCGCCGCGGGCTGATTCGCATCGAGGCGGACGAAGCGTCGTACAACCTGCACATCATCCTGCGCTTCGAGCTCGAGCAGCAGATCATGGACGGCCTCGACCTGCGCGAGCTCCCGGATCGCTGGAACGATGCGATGGCGCAGTACCTCGGGATCGAGGTTCCGAACGACGCCGTCGGCGTGCTGCAGGATGTGCATTGGTCGCGCGGCGGGTTCGGCTACTTCCCGACGTACTCGCTCGGCAACGTGATCAGCGTGCAGATCTGGGAGAAGCTGCGCGAGGACGTCGACGACGTGGACGGTCAGATCGCACGCGGCGAGTTCGGCGAGATTCGCGAATGGCTGCGCGAGAACGTGCACCGGCACGGGCGGAAGTTCACGCCCGTCGAGACGCTCGAGCGCGCCGTGGGCGGGCCGATCGACCCCGAGCCCTATCTCGCCTACTTGCAGGGGAAGCTCGCAGTCGTATGATCGAACGCGTCTGCGTCGCCGGCGCGGGCGTCATCGGGTCGTTGATCGCGGGGCATCTGGCTTCGGTCGCAGAGGTCTCCGTGCTCTGCCGGCGCGAGGAGCACGCGCGGGCGCTGAACGCGGAGGGCCTGCGGATCAGCGGCAAGGCCGAGCTGACGGCTCGGGTGACGGCCGCCGTGTCCGCGGAGGCGCTGCCGGATCCGGATCTCGTCATCGTCGCGACGAAGGCCCACGGGCTGGAGGCTGTTGCGTCGTCGCTCGCGGGTCACTGGCCGCGCGCATTCGTGATGCCGGTATTGAACGGGCTCGGCGCCGAGGATGTCATGCGGCGGTTCGGCGAGTGGCCGCTGATCTCGTCCGTGACCTTCATCTCGGGGACGAAGCACTCGGACACGAACGTCGAGTACATCCTCGACACGGAGACGTGGTTGGGGCCGTACGAGGGAACGCCGTTCGAGGCGGTGCAGGAGGCCGGCGAGCTGATCGCGCGCTCCGGGCTCAAGGTCGAGGTGCTCCGCGACCTGCGGCCGGCGCAATGGTCGAAGCTCATCTTCAACGCGACGGTCAACGGCGTCGCGGCGCTGACCGGGCTGCCGCACGACGCCCACTTCGCGCAGGAGGACGAGCCATGGTCGCTCGGGCGGCTCGTGCACGCGCTCGTCGACGAGGGCAAGGCGGTTGCGCGTGCAGCCGCGATCGACTTGCACGACGATCCGTGGGAAATGAACGTGCTCGCCACTCAGCGGGGCCATGCGCACTTCCCTTCGATGCTCGAGGACGTCCAGGCGAGGCGGCCGACCGAGGTGGAGCTGATCAACGGCGCGCTCGTCCGCGAGGCTCGCCGCGCGTCCGTTGCAGTCCCGTTCCACGAGGCCGTGTACGGGCTCGTCCGTGGCAAGGAAAGCGCCTATTCATGAGGCTGTGGATGGACTGTCACTCTCCTGACACGGCTATCACGTCCGGTCCGGACTTGTCCGGGGTCAGACCCCGGTCGTGTCTGGGGGAGACGCTGCCGTGAGGGTCTGCGTCGTCGGGTGCGGCGCCGTCGGCTCGCTCTTCGCAGCGGGTCTGGCTCAACTCGACGACGTCGAGGTCTGGGCGTACGACCTCGCGGAGGAGCACGTCCACGCGATCAACGAACACGGGCTCAGGATCTCCGGTGCCGGCGAACTCGTCGGACGCGTCCGCGCCACGACGAGCGCGGGCGAGTTGCCGGCCTGCGATTTCGGCATCGTCGCCACCAAGTCGATGCACACGTCGGCGGCCGTCGCCGCGACCGCGGACGCGTTCGCCGGCGGCGCCGTCGCCTCTGTGCAGAACGGCATCGGCAACGAGGAGGCGATCGCCGAGCACGTCGAGCGCGTGATCCGCGGCACGACGTTTCCCGCCGGGCGCGTCATTGAGCCGGGTCACGTGCACTGGGACGTGAAGGGCGACACGACCTTCGGGCCGTTCGAGCCGCAGCCTGCGCAACAAGATGCGATCGAGAGCCTCGCCGACGCGTGCACCCGCGCAGGGATGCCGACGCAAGCCGTCCCCGATGCGCGCGGACCGCAGTGGCGCAAGCTCATCTTCAACGCCGCCACCAACCCGCTCGGCGCGCTCACCGGCCTCACGCACGGCCGCGTTTGCGAGCGGCGCGACCTGCGCGCGCTCGTGACGAAGCTCGTCGACGAGGGCAAGGCCGTCGCCGCCGCGCAGGGCATCCAGCTCGACGAAGATCCGGAGCGTCTCATCGACCACGCGGCGCGGAAGGACGTGGCCTACGACCACAAGGCGTCGATGCTCCAGGACGTCGAGGCGCGGCGCCCGACCGAGATCGACTACCTGAACGGCGGCATCGCGCGCTTCGGCGGCGAGCACGGCGTGCGGACGCCTCTCAACGAGGCGATCTGGGCGCTCGTGAAAGGCTTGGAGGCGTCGTGGACGAGATGACCCGGCGCTATGCGAACGTACGCGAGGCACTCGCGCGCGACGGCCTCGACGCGGCCCTCGTCTGCGGCTCCGAGTACTCCGGCTTCGAGGGCGCGGTCACGTACATGAGCGGCTTCACGATCGTGCACCGCTACGCGTACGTCCTCCTGCCGCTCGAAGGGGAGCCGACGATCGTTTTCCCCTCGGAGGCGCGTTACGTCGGCACGCACGGCGACACCTGGATCGAGGAGCAGGTCTTCGTCGACCGGCCGGGCGAGTGGCTCGCCGAACGCCTGCGCGGGAAGCGGGTCGGCGTCTACGGGCTCGACTACGTGATGACCGTGCGCGACTA
>JBKPRX010000045.1:0-8412 GCA_046734795.1 Actinomycetota bacterium | reverse complement strand
TGATCGCGCAGCCCGGCGCCGTTTACGGTCCCGGCGACCACTCCGACCTCGGCTCGCAGCTCGAGCAGGCACGCGCCGGCAAGCTTCGCGTCTTCGCGCTCGCAGACGTCGGCGTCAACGCGGGCCATGTCGACGACATCGTGGAAGGTCTGCTGCGTGTCCACGACCGCGGCCGGATGGGCGAGTCGTACGTGCTCGGCGGCCAGATCACGACGCTGCGCGAGCTGATCGAGATCGTGTCGCGCCAATCAGGCCACGCGCCGCCTCGGCTGAGCCTTCCAACTGCGCTCGTGAAACTCGCAATCCCGCTCGGCCCGCTCGTCGGCAAGGTCATGGGAACCGGGCCAAACCTGCGCGAGCTGATCGCCGCCGCCGACGGAGTCACGTACTGGGCGACCGACGCAAAGGCTCGCCGCGAGCTCGAGTACTCGCCTCGCTCGCTCGAGGACGGGCTCGCCACTCTCGCGACGGCGACCACCCGAACGCGTCTCTAGACTGGCCGCATGGCGTTGATCTCCTTCGGTCGCGGCGCACCGGCGCCCGAGTGTCTCGCGAGCGAGGAGCTTGCGGACTGCGCGCGTGCAGCGCTCGAGCGCGACGGCGTCACGATCCTCTCGTATGGCGTCGGCGGCGGCTACGCGCCGCTGCGCGAGTGGATCGCGGCTCGTCACGGGGTCACTCCCGCGCGGGTCGTGCTCACGAACGGCTCGCTCGAGGGCTTTCTCTTTCTCGTGCGCCGCCTGTTCGCGGCTGGGCCCGACCGGCGCGTCCTCGTCGAAGGGCCGACGTACGACAGGCCGCTGAAGATCCTCGATTCGTTCGGCGCCGACACGGTCGCGGTGCCGATGGACGACGAGGGCCTCGATCTCGACGCGCTTACGCGCGAGCTCGACACCGGGCCGAAGCCTGCGTTCCTCTACACGATTCCGACCTTCCAGAACCCAAGCGGGCGAACGCTCTCGACCGAGCGGCGACACGAGCTCGTTGAGCTCGCGCGCTCGCGCGACCTGCTCGTGCTCGAGGACGATCCGTACGGCCTCGTGCGCTACGAGGGCGAAGGCGTACCGAGCCTGCACGAGCTCGAGGGTGGCGAACGCGTCATCTACTCGTCGTCGTTCTCGAAGACGATCGGCCCCGGACTCCGCGTCGGGTACTTCGTGCTTCCAGAGAGCCTTGCGACCGCATTCGAGAGCGAAGCTGCGTTCAGTTACATCAGCCCGCCGTACCTGCCGCAGGCGACGGTCTTCGAGTTTGTCTCGCGCGGCCGCTTCGAGCCCAACCTCGAGCGTGTGCGGTCGTTGCTCGGCGCTCGCCGCGACGCGATGCTCGCTGCACTGGAGAGTGACTTCCCGCCGGGCGCCGTCTGGAGTCGGCCCGACGGGGGCTACTTCCTGTGGCTCGATCTGCCGGACGGCGTCGAGACCGCGGAGCTCGTTCCGCGCGCAACGGAAGCCGAGGTGGCATTCGTCGCGGGCAGCGATTTCTTCCCGCAGGGCAGTAGCGGTCGCAGCTCGCTCAGGCTCGCGTTCAGCTACCCGTCGCCTGACGAGATCCGCGAAGGGATCGGGCGACTCGCGGAGCTCGTCGCCAGCGCGGCGACCTCAGCCGCGCGTCTCTAGGCGTGCGATGCGACCCCGGCGACGGGGCGTGGGACGAGACGCGGCTGACGTGGCGGGGCGAGAGTTGCTTTCTTCGTCGCGGCTCGGAACGTCGGGCAGATCGTCTCGCCCGGAAGTGCGCACAGTCCTGCGCAGCGGAAGTAGCAGTCCGTGCAGGTGGGCTCGGGCCGTTTGCTCATGTTGTCCTCGAAGGGGTCGGGGGGCGGTCGTCGCGGGAGACTCGGCGATGATAGGAAAGCGCGTCCGGCCGAAACGGTTGTCCGGGACGAAAACTGACCATTTTCCGCGAGTTTCTGCAGCCGCACGCAGGCGTCAGTTCTTCGGCGGCAGCTTCCCGAGCGAGCGAAGAGCCTGCGCGTACGTCGTCACCGGGATGACGCGCAGGTCGCCGGCGTACTTGCGTGCCTCGTGTGCGTTCTCACCCGCCGGCACGAGAAAGACGTCCGCGTGGACCTTTCGTGCGCCGAACGTCTTCTGCTTGATGCCGCCAACGCCTCCGACGCTCCCGTCGAGTCCGATCTCGCCGGTCGCGACGACGCGGTAGCCACGCGTGACGTCGCGACCGAGCTCCTCGCGGATCTGCAGCGCGAAGGCGAGGCCGGCAGACGGGCCGCCGACGCGACCGGCCTGAATCGACACGCGGCGCGGCAGCCGGACCGTTGCCGCCTGCTCGATTTGCGTCAGGCCGATCGCCGGAATCCTCGACTTCGGTGCCGCGGGCGTAAGCCGAACGCGCGACGTACTCCGTTCGCCGGCGCGGACGACCGTGATCGGAACGACCTCGCCGACGCGGTGTCCCCGAACGCGCGCGAGCAACCGCGAGACCGTCGGGGTCGGTTTGCCTTCGACGGCCACGATCAGGTCGCCCGGCTCAACCTTCCCTTTCGCGTCCGAGCTCGGAGCGACGGCATCCACCTGCACGCCGTTCGGGCGGGCGACGACGCGGTAACCGAGGCTCTTGAGCGCGACCGCCGCAGCAAACCGCTGCGACGTTTGCATCAGCCGCAGCGAGAACCGTCTTGCCGCTTCTGCGTCCGCTCCTTGCGGAATCACCGCCGCCGGCTTGACGAGCGACGCGCCGTCGCCGCGGAAGAGCGGGATCAGCTTCTCGAGGACGCTCGCCGGACGCTGGATGACATCGACGAAGTACACGCCGCCGGACTTCGGCCCGTCATGACCGCCCTGAACCGTGACGAGCGGTGCGGCCCGATGCGCCGGATCCGGGAGGAGCAGATAGTCGCTCGACCGGAACTGCACGAGCGCGAGAACGGTCGCGACGAGGATGACCGCCCCCGTGACGAGGAGCTGGACAGGCGTGACGTTCTTGCGCACCGAACAGTTGTCGGCTCAGAGGAGCCCGCGCCCGAGTCCTCCGTCCACGGGCAGCGTCACGCCCGTGACGTAACGCGCGCGGTCGGACGCGAGGAAGCAGACGACGTCACCGAACTCCTCCGGTGTGCCCCAGCGGCCGAGCGGGAGCGACGCGAGATCCTCAGGCCGCGGCCCATCCGGGTAGAGCTGGTCGAGCCGTGCCGTCGCGATCAGGCCGGGCGCGACGCAGTTGACGGTGATTCCCTTCGCGCCCAGCTCGCGGGACAGCGTCTTCGCCCAGCCCGTCACACCCGGACGCACGATGTTCGAGAGGGCGAGATGCGGGTTCGGCTCCTTCACAGCCATCGACGTCAAGGCGATCACGCGGCCGCCGGCGCTTCGCTCGAGGTGGGGGAGGCAGAGCTCGAGCAGATGGACGGGCGGCAGAAGCAGAAGCGCTACCGCGGCCTCGACGTCGTCGACCCCGAGTCCGCTGGCGCCGCCGGGCGGAGGGCCGCCGCCGTTCCAGACGAGGATGTCGACTCCGCCGAAACGTTCGACCGTCACGGCGACCGCTCGCTCTCGATCGTCCGCGCTCGTCACGTCTCCGGCGACGGCGACGGCGCCGATTCGCTCTGCCTCGCGCTCGAGCAGATCCGCGCGGCGGGCGAACATCACGACGTTTGCGCCCTCAGCTCTCAGGGCCTCTGCTGTCGCGAGCCCGAGCCCGGACGAGGCGCCGCAAACGATCGCCGTCCGTCCGTTCAGGCCGAGATCCATTGCCGCGAGCCTAGCGCGGGCGTGGTTCGAGGATGCGGTTTCGTAACATTCGCGTCACGAAGTCGTCACTGCGGTTGATGTACATCACCATCGCCATCGACCGCCATCGACCTTTGCGTGGCAAGAACGGTCATGTCGTCAGAACCCCGACGACCTCGCGCACGGCGGCGGCGGACGTGTCCAATGCGGCCTTCTCGTCGTCAGACAGCTCGAGCTCGACGATCGCCTCGATCCCGCTCGTACCGAGCTTGACGGGCACGCCCATGTAGAGCCCGTCAATCCCGTACTCGCCCTCCAGATACGCCGTGCACGGAAGGACGCGTTTCTCGTCGAGCATGATCGAGTCGACCATCTGAGCCGCGGCCGCCCCCGGCGCGTACCACGCAGACGTGCCGAGCAGGTTCACGAGCTCGCCGCCGCCCTTCGCCGTCCGCTCGACCATCCCCTGGATGCGATCGTCGGCGACGAGCTTCCGCAAAGGAATGCCGCCCACGGTTGTGGCGCTGACGACGGGAACCATCTGGTCGCCGTGGCCGCCGAGGACCATCGCGGTCACGTCCTTTACCGACGAGCTGGTCTCCCAGGCGATGAATGTCGAGAACCGAGCGGTGTCGAGGATGCCGGCCATCCCGAAGACGCGCTCCTTCTGCCAACCGGAGACGTTCTTCGCGACGTGGCACATCGCATCGAGCGGGTTCGAGACGACGATGAGAATCGCATCCGGGCTCTGCGCGATCACTTTCTCCGTGACGTCCTTGACAATCTTCTCGTTCGTTGCAACGAGGTCGTCGCGGCTCATGCCAGGCGAGCGCGGAAGGCCGGCCGTGATCACAACGACGGTTGAGCCCGCGGTCTCTTCGTAGCCGTTCGAGCCGACGACGTTCGGCTCGTACCCGAGCACGGCGCCCATCTGGTTGATGTCGAGCGCCTTTCCCTGCGGCAGGCCTTCTTTGATGTCGACAAGGACGACGTCGGCGTAGTCGCGCGTCGCGAGAACCTGCGCGCACGTCGCGCCGACATTCCCGGCGCCGACGACTGTGACCTTCCTGCGTTCGCTCACGGAATCCTCCCCGGTTGTCTCAGCGACGCGCGCGCGTCGCGGCGGCTGAGCCTAGCGGAGGGGTGACGGCCGAGTCGGAGTATCGTTCGCGCCGAGATGACGCTTGCCGATGCTGCCGCCCGCGCAGACGAGCTCGCCGCTTCGGGCGCCGAGCGTGAGCTCGCCGACCTCCGTAAGGAGTGGGGCGACGAGCTCGAAGGCGCTGCTCGGAGCAGTGACTACCGCGACCGCGCATCCGCGTTCCGTGCGATCGGCCAATTCCGCTGGCGCCAGAAGGAGGAGCTCCTGCGACGTGGCCTCGACGACGAGAGTCCTGCCTGTCGCGGCTCCGCGCTTATCTCGCTCGAGCTCCTCTCGCGCGACCACCCGAGCAGCGTCAATGCCGTTCGGTCGCTGCTCCACACGATGGTCAGCTCCGATCCGAACGCGGCCGTGCGCCGCCTCGCCGTCTTGTGCTTGAAGAACGGCTCGCCTCAGCGTGAGACGATCGTCCTGCTCGAGGGGCTCGCGGACAACGACGAGCAGGAAAAGGCGCTTCGGGAATCGGCGTCGAAGGTCGCGACACTGCTTCGCAAGCGCGCGCCTCGTTAGCGCCGCTAGGCGCGACGGCAGGAACAGCCGCGGGCCACGAGGTGACGGCCGCACGACGGGCAGATCCGCCTGCGGCGGCGCAGCTCAAGTCCGTTCTTCTGCAGTCCGGCGAGCGCCATGAGCCAGCCGACCGCCAGGGTCAGCATTGCGATCTGTGCGATGTGTGGCTCGGGTGTCATCGTCGTCGGCTTCTGTATTGCGACTTCCGGCCGAGGAAAAACGTCCGCGGCGCGCATGTGGGTGCGCCTGGAAATACAACTCGCGCCGCCGCCGATCGGATACGTGCGTGTAGAGCTCGGTCGTCGTGAGGTCGGCGTGCCCGAGCATCTCCTGGACCGACCGCAGATCGGCCCCGCCTTCGAGGAGGTGTGTGGCAAACGAGTGGCGGAGCAAGTGCGGATGGATCCGCTCCGGCTCGAGGCCGGCCTTCTCGGCGAGCTTCCGCAAGATCAAGAATGCGCCGGCGCGCGTCAGCGCTCCGCCTTGTGCGTTCAAGAACAGCTCGGGCCGGTTGCGCTTGTCGAGGTACGGCCTCCCGCGCGCCTCGTACCGGCGGATCGCCTCGACGGCCTGGCGTCCGAGCGGGACGATCCGCTCCTTGCCGCCCTTGCCGGTGCAGCGGACCAATCGTTGCGAGAGATCGACGCCGGCCCGATCGAGGCCGACGGCTTCGCTGATTCGAAGGCCGGCTCCGTAGAGCAGCTCGACGAGCGCTCGATCGCGAAGCGAACGCGGCGTCGTTCCCGATGCTGCGTCAATCAATCTCGACGCCTCCCCCGGAGAGAGCGTCCGCGGAAGCTTCCGCCGCCTGCGCGGAAGGTCGAGCTCTGCCGCCGGGTTGTCGCCGCGCGCGCCGACGAGTGTCTGATGCTTGTAGAACGAGCGAAGCGCAGCAGTGCGGCGCGCGATCGTCGCGGCGCTCTTGCCGTCCGCTCGCATTTGGGCGACGTAGCGCTGCAGATCCTCGACCGTGGCTTTCCCTGGCGAACGGTCTGCGAGCCACGCGCGAAAGTCGGCAAGGTCGCGCCGGTACGCCTCGACCGTTCGCGGCGCGAGTCGTGCCGCCGAGAGCGCGAGGAACGAGTCGACCGCGGCATCGGCGGCTTGCGCCCTAGTCGTCATCTGCGTGCCGTCGTTCCCGCTCGCGGATGCGCGCGGTCGTACACCTTGCGCAGGCGACGCGCGTCGACATGGCTGTACACCTGCGTCGTCGACAGCGAGCTGTGGCCCAAGAGCTCCTGAATCGTCCGGAGATCGGCGCCGCCTTCGAGGAGATGCGTCGCGAACGCGTGTCGCAAGCGGTGCGGATGCGGCACGAGCCGACGGAGCGTGCTCGTATCCAGTCGCCGACCGCGAACCGAGAGGAAGAGCGCGCGCTCTTCGCCCGTTGCGAGTTTCGGTCTGCTCTCCTCGAGATAGCGACGCAACGCGTAGGCGGCCTCTTCGCCGAGCGGAACGACGCGTTCCTTTTCGCCCTTGCCGCGCACGTGCACGTGCTCTTGCTCGAAGTCGACGTCCGTCACGTCGAGATCGACCGCCTCGCGACTCCGTAGACCGGCGGAATAGACGAGCTCGACGAGCGCAGCGTTTCGTAGTCCGAGCGCGTCGTCGCCGGCGACTCGATCGACTGTCGCTTCCACCTCCGTCACCTTCGGTGCGTCCGGCAAGCGCCGCCTTCGCCGCGGGGCAAGCGGCGCGTCCGGCACGCGCGCGGCCCCGAGCGCGAAGCGCAGGAAGGCGCGAACCGACGACAGCTTGCGCGCGATCGTCGTCGAGGCGAGCCGTCGCGGTCGCCGACCCGGGCGCGACGCGCCGAGCTCCGCGACGTACTCCGCCAACACGGCGACGTCGACATCGTCGAGCGATGTTTTTCGGCGCTCGAGCCAGAAGCAGAACTCCTCGACGTCGCTGCGGTACGCGCGCCTCGTCGCTTCGCTGAGGGACGGCTGCGCGAGGAAGCGTTCGACAATTCGATCCACGCGTCTGCGCTTCGGCGCTTCGGGCGGCGATTCCTCCTAACGTGTGGTTTCCGCACTACGAACGGCGGTTATCGGCGCGTCGAATGCGCGGCACCGTCGGAACGAGACGCTGGCTCGCGCCGCCGCGTAGGATATTGCCCCTGCGCCGACGACCCGGACGAGGCAGCCGACCGAGGGAGGAGTGCCCGCCACGATGGCAACGACCGAGCTGAGCGATCTCGACCTTTCCGACCACGGCCTCCGTCCGGAGGGCCGCGTCCATCGCAACCCGTCGACGCCGAGGCTGTACATGGACGCGCTCGCAAACGGCGAAGGCGTGCTGGCGGAAGGCGGCCCGCTCGTCGTCGATACCGGCGTGCACACCGGTCGCGCACCGAAGGACAAGTTCGTCGTGCGCGAGCCGAGCTCCGAAGATCGCATCTCGTGGACGCTCAACCAAGAGATCGCCGAGTCGAGCTACGACGGTCTGCGCGCGAAGGTGGTCTCGTTCCTCGAGCAGCAGGACGACCTGTACGTGATCGACGCGTTTGCCGGCGCCGACCCAGCGCATCGAATCGGCGTCCGCGTGATCACGAGCCACCCGTACCACGCGCTCTTCGCGAAGACGATGTTCATCGACCCGACGGCTGAAGAGCTCGCAGGCTTCCAGCCGCAGGCAGTCGTCTTGCATGCGCCCGATCTCGAGGCCGACCCGGCCGACGACGGAACGCGCACGGGCACGTTCATCCTGCTTCACCCGGGTCGCACCGAAGTGGTGATCGGCGGCACGTTCTACGGCGGCGAGATCAAGAAGTCGATCTTCACCGTGATGAACGACCGCTTGCCGCTCGAGGGCGTGCTCTCGATGCACTGCTCCGCGAACGTCGGCGACGACGGCAAGGTCGCGATCTTCTTTGGTCTCTCCGGAACCGGGAAGACGACGCTGTCCGCAGAGCCTTCGCGTTCGCTGATCGGAGACGACGAGCACGGTTGGGGGGACAACGGCGTCTTCAACATCGAAGGCGGCTGCTACGCGAAGACGATCCGGCTCTCGGCGACGGCGGAGCCCGAGATCTACGCGACGACGCGCATG
>JBKPRX010000044.1:0-31853 GCA_046734795.1 Actinomycetota bacterium | reverse complement strand
CCTGCGCGCGTCGTCGCGGAGCGGCTCGTCCAAGCTGCGCATCACCCGGGCTCGGTTGTGATCACGGGAGGCCACACTCCCCGACGCGCGTACGAGCTCGCTGCCGAGCTCGAACAGGACTGGCGAATCATGGAGCTGTGGTTCAGCGACGAGCGGTGTGTTCCGGTCGAGCACGAGTGGTCGAACTACGGCATGGTGAAATCGGCGTTCCTCGATCGAGTGACGATGCCGCCACTCGTGCACCGCATGCCCGGCGAGGCCGATCGCGACGCTGCGGCAGAGGAGTACAACGACGAGCTCGGCCACACCGCGTTCGAGCTCGTTCTGCTCGGGCTCGGTGCCGACAGCCACGTTGCGTCGCTCTTTCCGAATGCGCCGTCGCTCGACGTGACAGACCGGCGCGTCGTCGGAGCCGAAGCGCAACTCGAGCCGCTCGTCGATCGCATCACATTGACGCTCCCCGCCTTGTGCGAAGCGCGCGAAGTGCTGTTCCTCGTCGAAGGCGAAGACAAAGCCGAAGCCGTCGCGCGCTCGTTCGCGGGCGAGCCGACGCCGGAGATTCCAGGCAGTCTCGTACGGAGCGAAGGCCGCACGTGGGCGGTCGTCGACGAGGCTGCGGCCTCGGGCCTCTAGCCGCGCGCCGGAAGCAGCGGCGAATCGCGCACGTCGACGCCGACGCCGCGCTTCGCCGCCAGTGCATGCAGCACGAGCACGGTGTCTGCGATCGGCACTTCTTCCAGATATGCGTCGCGCTCTTCGAACGACGTGAGGACGCGGTCGATCGCAAGCGCACATGCAGCAGCATCGCCGCGGGCAATCGCGCCGAGCGCGTCGGCGACGTCATCCGGAAAGTCGTCGCGGCCCTCGAGCGTCGTTGCAACGGCTCGGGCGTCATCGTCCGGACCGAGAACGAGTAGCGCGAGCGCTCCTGCGTAACGGCCGATCGGCGAAGCGGCTTCGACAGCCCCGAGCTCGAGCGTCCACCTCGCTGCGTCTTCGGCGGCGTGCACGTCACCGGCGATCACGAGCGCCTTGATCGCGCCGATCGGGCGTCCCCAGCTGTCGGTCGGTGCGCCGTCCCAGCTCTCGCGGTAGCGGCGCGCCGCTTCGCCGAGCCAGTGCGCCGACTCGACGCGCATGCCGCGCATGAGGTGCGCGTAGCCGACGGCTGCGGCTGCCGACGCCATCCGCAGGAGCTGACGCTGCCGCGCGTCCGCATCCCGTGACTCGTCGACGCGCGACTCGCCGTCGCGGTACCGATCTTCCGCGTGTCGCGCGACCTCCAGCCAGTCGTCCACGGACCGGCAGTATGGTGCCGACGTGGCCAAAGACGACTGGCGCATTCGGATCCACTTCGCCGAGCCCGCTCACGCCGGCGGGTTCCTCCAGCGACTCACCGGGTTTTCGTCGATCGGCGGCGAGCCTTCGGAGCTCGCGCAACGGCTGGAGTCGCGGCGCCTCGTGGTTTCGTACGACGAAGACGACGTCTTCGTCTACGCGACAACACGCGCCGAGGCGGAATCCGCCCAGGCGATCGTCGAGGCGGTGCTCCGCGAGCAAAGCGTCGACGCGCAATCGAGCGGGATCGAGCATTGGCTTGCCGACGAGGAACGCTGGGACGACGAGCCGCCGGGCGAGACATGGGAGGAAGAACAGCTCGAGAGCGGACATGCGCCGTGGGAAGTCCGAGTCGAAAGCGACAGCCACGACGCGGCGAGCGACCTGGCGGGACGCCTCGAAGCCGAGGGCTACGCGGTCGAACGCCGCTGGAAGTTCCTGATCGTCGGGTGCGCGACGAAAGAGGACGCGACCGCGCTGGCAGAGCGCCTGCACGGCGAGGTCGAGCCAGGCGGCGAGCTCGTCTGGGAGACGGCGCCCGGCAATCCGTTCGCCGTCTTCGGCGGCCTCGGCGGCTCCGGAACCCCGCTCTAGCAAAGGGCTCCGGCTCCGGCCAAACCTGCACGACAGCCCGGCTGAGCCGCTATGCTGGGCGAAGCGCCGTTCGCTGAGGGGACTTCGCGAGTCGCGCCACCTTTTGGAGGTAGCAGCACGGCTGGCGTGCTGCGCACATGCAAGAAGCCACCAAGCAGCCGATCGCCAAGACGGATGCGAGCGCTGAGCTCGCCGATGCCGCAACCCGAGCAGAACCATGGGCCGGCGAACCCTTCCTGAGCGAAGGCGAAGACCCGCTGCAGGTGCTCGCGCCCGGAACTGCGCGTCGCCGCGCGCTCGACGACGCGCTTGCCGAGATCGAATCCGGCCTCGAGGCGCCGTCCGCGCGTTGGAAGGTTCGCTACGGGTTGATGCTCGGCCTCGAACGCGTGCTCGCCGATCCCGAGCCGCAGCTCGCGAGCGACACGAAGCTTCGGCGCCACCAAGTCGACGCGCTCGCCGGGATGCTCACTGAGCTGATCGCGCTCAACCAGCGCGACGACGAGCCGGAGACGAACGGCAACGGGTACGAGCTGCGCGAGGAGGACGAAGAAGACGAGGACGACGACGACCTCGAGGCACGTGAGGCCGAGCCCGACGACGAGAGCGTCGAAGATGTTCTCTCGCCGGCACAGGATCCAGGCGCCGTCAGACGCTTCCGCTTCCGCCATCCAACCGCGTCAGGCAAGACAATCGCCGCCGCGGGCTTCGTCGAAGCGGCTCGCACGCTCGGCGTTCTCATCCTCACGCACCGGCGCCTCCTCGTCACGCAGTTCACGCGCGACTTGACGACGAACGGTTACGGCGATCGCTTGACGGAGGCGATCCAGGGCAGTGCGAAGACCGGGCCGAAGAACCCCGTCACGATCCAGACGTACGCGTGGTTCGCGCGTCATCAAGCCTCGCTCTCGCGCGAGGCGTACCAGCTCGTGATCTGCGACGAAGCGCACACCGCGCTCGGCGAGAAGACGTCAGCGGCAATCCGCGCGTTCCCGGAGCCGATCTACATCGGCATGACGGCGACGGAAGAGCTGATCGCGAAGCAGGTCTCCGACGTCTTTCCCGCGTCGGTGGACGACCTGCCGTTGCAGGATGCTGCGCGTCGCGGTCTGATCGCGCCCCTGCGCGACTTGCGGGTCCCGCCGGTTGCCGCGATCAACTCGGTGCCGATCGTCGGCGGCGACTTCGATCAGGAGATCTTGGCGAAGACCCTCGACCACCAGGCGCTGAACCAGGCCGCAGCGTCGCTCTACCGCGATCGCTTCGACAACACGCCGGGGATCGTCTACGCGGCGGGCGTCGACCACGCGTACAACCTCGCGCAAGAGTTTCGCGCAGCAGGGATCAAGGCGGAAGCAGTCTCGGGCCGTACACCGCCGGTGCGCCTCGCAGAGACGCTCGCCGCCTACGAGCGCGGCGAGATCAACGTCCTCATCAACGCGATGCTGCTCGCCGAAGGCTGGAACTCTCCGCGCGCAACCGTCTGCATGCATCTCGCGCCGACGGCGTCGAAGCGCGTGTACCAGCAGCGGATCGGCCGCATCATGCGAACGCATCCGCGGAAGGAGGCCGGCATTGTCGTCGACTTCGTTCCGAAGGGTGCAACGCACAACGAGCGCGTCGTGTCGTTGCACTCGCTTCTCGACGCCGACTTCTATCGCGAGGGAGCGCGCGTCACGCCGGCACCGCGACGGCGCGTCCAGCGACGTGCACGCCGACGACTGACACCGGCGCCGTGGCTCGTACCGGTCACTCCTGACGTCCGACGACGCTATGGCGTCATTCAGCGCGAGTGGCAGCGGATCGACCCGAAGTACCTCGACGAGGACGAGCAGCGCTTCTGGGCGACAATCGCGGGCCGTCAGATCCGCTTCGACGAACGCGCATCGTTTGTGGAGAAGCTCACTGACGGGCGCGCCTCGAAAGCCGCGCTCGAGCAGTTCCTCACGACGTGCGCAGCCGAGAACCCGAACCGCCGGCTCCGGATGATGGCGCTGTCGGATCGCGTGTCGATGCGCGTCGAGCGCGCCGACTTCGACGACCTCGTCACGCTCGTGACGCAAGCGCCGACCTGGGAGAAGGATCGTCTCGCAGGCGTGCGCGTCTTGCTCCGCGCGATCGGCGACGGAAAGCCCGATGCACCCGACCAGATTCTTGCGCGGTGGACGTGGCGGCTCGCTCGTGCATCGCGCAAGGTTCAAGACCGTCGCGCGAGCGCGGAGTATCCGGAGGCGAAGCGGTTGCTCGGCGCGCTCGCAAACTCGCGCGGTCACCGGCACGAGGAGAACGCGCGCAAGCTCGTCGAGACGTCACGCGAGCTACCGATCGCCGTCGCCGCTGCGTTGCTCGCGTCAGCGGAGGGCTACACGCCCCGGGCGAATCAGCTCATCGACGCCGCACGCGAGCAGCTCGGGACGATTCACGAAGTTGCCTTCGCCCTCGCCGAGAACCTCCCCGCGCCGAAGCAAACGAGCAGCCGCTCCCGGCGCAGGCGGCGCCGGAAGAAGAAGGCGAACGGCGAGGCGCCGGCCGCCGAGGCCCAGACGGCCGAGACACGAAGCGGAGAGTCAGGAGCGACCGGCGAGTCGGCCGCAGTCGACGGAGAGGCGGTGCCCGCCAAGCCGAAGCGGCGTCGCCGCCGCCGGAAGAGCGGAAGCTCGAGCAGCGCTGCCACGAACGGCGCGAGCGCTGACGGCTCGCCCGGTCTGGATCCCGGTCCCGATCCTTCCGACGGCGCGGAGCCGGATCCGGTCACCAAGCCGGCCGCCTAGGCGTCCGGCGCGTTCGGGCCCGAGCTCTCGTCGCCGTTCTGCTCGCGCTCGCGCAAGAACCGCGTCAGCTCGGCGGCGAGCGTCTCGCCTGACGGCAGGTTTTCCTCGAGCGCATCTGCTCGCCGCTCGAGCTCCTCGACGTACGCCTGCGTCTCCGAGTCGGCCGAGACGGCCTCGCTCACTTGCTCGTTGTAGGAATCGACGGCTTCTTCGAGCTCCGCCGTGTCGAGATCGATGTGAACGAGCTCTGAGAAACGCATGCACAGTGCGAGAGCGGCGCGCGGGCTCGGCGCGAGCGAAACGTAGTGCGGCACAGCCGCCCAGAGGCTGACGGAAGGAAGACCGGCGCGCCGGCACGCGTCGTGCAGGACGCCGAGAATTCCCGTCGGGCCTTCATAACGCGAAAGGTCTAGGCCGAGCTCTTCGATCAACGCCGGGTCGGTCGCCGCGGCGGTTACGGGCGCCGGCCGCGTGTGCGGAACATCTGCGAGCAGCGAGCCGAGCGTGACGACGAACTCGACGCCGAGGTCTTTCGCGAGGTCGGCGATCAAGCTCGAGAAGGTGCCCCAGCGAAGATTCGGCTCGACGCCGAGCACGAGCACGGCATCGCGATCGTGGCCGGGGATCGACGCGTAGTAGAACGCGTTCTCGGGCCAGTCGATCCGCCGCGTCAAGCCGTCGGTCAGCGTCACGTGCGGCCGGGTCGCCTGGAAGTCGTAGAAGTTCTCCGGGTCGATGTCGCCGAAGCGTTCCGCCGACCACGTCTTCGCCAGGTAACCGCCCGCAAGCGTCGCGCCCTGGCCGCCGTCGCTCCAGCCGCGGAAGGCTGCAACGAGGAGCGGCTTGCGGAGCGTCGGCCGTTCGCTGATCCTGAGCTCGTCCGGCATGGCGTGAGTCTACGCCCCGCTCGACGGGGCCGATTGTGCGCGCCAGAGCGAGGCGACGAGCGCGACGAAGGTCGCCCAGACCGAAGCCGCGACGGCGACGTGTAGGAGGACGAGGCCCCACGGCAGGTGAAGGCGGTACTGGCTCTCGCCGATCGCCATCTGGCACAGGAAGAGCGCGAGGACGACCAACGCGCCGTTACGGATCCAGCTGCCTTGCCGCCAGGCCCAGACGACGAGCGCGAGGAACGCGAGACCGAAGATCGCGGTCACGCGCACGTGCACCCAGAGCGCCGTCTCGAACCAAGGCAGGCGTTTCGTCTCGGCGCCGCCGGGGTGCGGTCCCGAGCCGGTGACGATCGTTCCGCTCGTCACGAGAGCGCAGAGCGCCGCGAGGACGACGAGTGCACCGGTGCGGACGACCGGCGGAACCACTGCGACCGGTCTGTCCCAGGCGTCGAGTGCGACGAGCACTCCGCCCGCGAGCACGACGAGCGACAGAAGCAAGTGCGCGAGGACGAGCCAGGGGTTCAAGTGGTAGTGCACGGTCACGGGTCCGAGCGCGGCTTGGAGGATGACGCCGGCGAAGACCGCGCCTGCAAGCAGTCGCGTTCGCAGCGCAACGCTTGGTGCACGCCTCGCGGCGAGCCACGCGACCAGCGTCGCAACGAGCGTGAAGAAAGCGACGATCCGGTTCGAGAACTCGACGTACGAGTGGACGCCGTTTCGCGGCAGCGGCTCGCCGGGCTGGCAGCCCGGCCAGTGCTCGCAACCGAGCCCCGACGCGGTGAGTCGCACGGTCGCGCCGGTGGCGACGATCGCGAGCAGCATCACCGCGCTTGCAACCGCGGCGCGGCGGAATCCGGCGGGCGAGACCTCGATCCGTCGCACACGCGCAAGCGGCGTCGACGTCGGCTGCGCGCTCACGCGGACAGCGTAGCCCGCTCTCGAACGAGGTCAGGCGACGACGACGCCGTCGCCGTGAGCGACGCTGCCGATGCGCCGGCCGAACAGCCCGCGCGCCCGCAGCTCGGCCTCGAGCGAGACGACCTTTGCCGCCGGCAGCGCGACGAGGAGACCGCCTGCGGTCTGGGGATCGAAGCCGAGCGCGGCGACCTCGTCGTCGGCTCCGTCGAGCGTGACGTGTTCCGCCGCGAACTCTCGATTCCGCCGATCGCCGCCGGTGCGGATACCTGCACGAGCTGCGTCGAGCGCTCCTTCCAGCGACGGCAGAGAGCTCGCATCGAGTCGCAGCTGGACGCGCGAGCGCGAAGCCATCTCGTACGCATGTCCGAACAAACCGAAACCGGTCACGTCGGTGACGGCGTTCGGCTCGAACGCGCGCAGCACATCGGCGGCATCGCGGTTCAGCGTCCGCATCAACGCGACCGCGCGGTCGAGCGCGTCAGTGCCGAGCGCAGCCTTATTGACACCGTCGAGCACGAGACCCGTCCCGAGCGGCTTCGTAAGGAGCAACGCATCGCCGGGCTGCGCGCCGCTCTTCGGCCAGATGCCGTCCGGATGAACGGTGCCGACGACCGCGAGCCCGTACTTCGGCTCGTCGTCGCGAATCGTGTGACCGCCTGCGAGTAACGCGCCGGCAGCTCGGACCTGTTCGTCGGCAGCGGCAAGGATCGCGCCGAGCGTCTCGGTCGGAAGCTCTTCCGGAAAGCACACGATCGAGAGTGCAAGTAGCGGCACACCACCCATCGCGAAGACGTCGTTGAGCGCGTTCGTCGCGGCGATCGCGCCGTAGTCGGCCGGGTCGTCGACGAGCGGCGGAAAGAAATCGACGGTGAAGACGAGCGCACGCTCGTCGTCGAGCTTGTAGACAGCGGCGTCGTCTGCGGGGTCGAGACCGACGAGCAGATTCTCCGCCTCGACCGGAACGAACCCGCGCAACAGCTCGTCGAGGCGCGCCGCCGAGTATTTCGCCGCGCACCCGCCGGAAACCGCGAGATCTGTCAGCTTCGTCGCGACGCCGGTCACATCCGAACCCTAGCCAGGAGTGTGATAGGAACCGCTCATGGCAAAGGCAGCGTTGGTCACAGGCGGTACATCGGGGATCGGACTCGCGATCTCCCGGTTGTTGAAGGAGGAGGGCTTCGATCTCACGATCGCTTCGCGGCGACAGGAGAAGGTCGACGCGGCCGCGGCGGAATTCGGCGAGGACGTACTGGCGCTCGCCGTCAACGTGCGCGAGGAGGACGAGATCGAGCGACTCGTCGATGCACACAAGGAACGCTGGGGCCGCCTGGACGTTCTCGTGAACTCGGCCGGGGTGGGCATCGCTCGGCCTACCGACCAGCTCGACACGAAGTACTGGGACATCCAGTTCGACGTCAACATTCGCGCGATCTTCCTCTTCACAAAGCTTTGCCTGCCGATGTTGCGCGAGTCGAAAGGTCTCGTTGTGAACCTCGCGTCGATCGCCGGCGTGATCGCGACGCCCGGAAACATCGCCTACGGCGCGACGAAGGCGGCGGTGATCTCGTTCACGAAATCACTCAACGCGGAGTACGAGGACGAAGGAATCCGCGCGATCGCGATCTGCCCCGCCCTTGTCGATACGCCGATGACGGACTGGGCTCGCGAGGAAGTGGCGCAGGAAGACATGATCCGGCCGGAGGATTGCGCCGAGATCGTCCGACTCGCGCTCCACCTGAGCCCGCACGCGCGGATCACGCAATTCGTCGTCGAGCGGATGGGCGACGGGCGCCGAATCCGGCTCTAGAGCTCGCCGGGCGTTCGAACGATCTTCCAGATCATGTAGAGGCCGAGGACGCCGGCGGTGATGAAGCCGGCGATCCCGAGCCACCGGAAGTCGTGCACTCGGACGAGCAGCGCCGACGCAAGGAGGAGTGCCGAGACGATCATCGCGGCACCGACTCGGTTCGCCGCCGAACGGACGACGCGCTCGAGGCCTTCAAGACCGGTCGGCGCGACGCCGATCTTGAATGACCCGCGCTCGAGCTCCGTGACGAGGTGGTTGAGCCTGCGCGGCAAGCGCGTCATCGGCTCGAGCTGCGTGTAGAGCTGAGCCACGAGCTGGTTCGGCTCGAGCCGTCGTTCCGCTTCTTGGAGCATCACCTCGAGCGCGTCTTCCTCGATCAGCTCGATCGGATCGAGCTGCGGGTAGAGAGTTCGCGCGATCTCGTCCGCTTGCGCAAGCGTCTTGCCGACGAGTGCGAAGCTCGTCGGCAATCGAATCTGGTACTGCAAAGCGATGCGCTGGAGATCCGCGAGCGCTTCGCCGGCGCGGATGCCGGACAGCGGCCTCCAGTGGAAGCGCGGCAGCTTGCGGCGGACGTCGTGGAGGAACTCCGGCTGGTCCGAATCGAGACCGGTGAGCGAGAGACCGAGAATGAGATCGGAGACGTCGTCGGCGCGGTTCTGCGCGAGTGCCAGGAGCAGTAGACCGAGCCCGCGGCGCGTGTCGTCGTCGAGCCTGCCGAGGAGGCCGAAGTCGAGCAGGGCGAGCCGTCCGTCCTCGGTGAGAAGCACGTTGCCACTGTGCGGGTCGGCGTGGTAGACGCCCTCGACCGTGATCTGGCGCACGTAGGCGCGGAAGAAGTGTCGCGCGAGCTCGTGTGCACGCTGCGGGGCGAGCCCGTGGTCGGCCGACACCTTCCGCCCCGAGACGTGCTCGAGAACGAGGACGCGCTCGCTCACATACGGGCGAACGACCTTCGGCACGACGATGTCGTCGAAGTCCTCGACAAGCGACGCGATGACTTCGGTGTTGTGCGCCTCTTCGTCGAGGTCGAGCTCTTGGCGCAGATGCACTTCGAGCTCGTCCGCGAGCGCCTCGACCTGCAGGAGCTGCGCCGCTGAGGAATGACGTTCGAGCGTGCGCGCCGTCGAGCGCAGGAGCGCGAGATCGAGCTCGACCTGCTCCACGACTCCCGGACGGCGCACCTTGACGACCACTTCGCGGCCGCTCGTCAGCAGGCCGCGGTGCGTCTGTGCGATCGACGCGGTTGCGAGCGGCTCGGAGTCGAGCCGCGCGAACACATCCGAGCCGAGGTCTTCGCGGATCGTGCGATCGATCTCGGCGAACGGCACCGGCGGCACTTGGTCGACGAGCCGCGAAAGTTCGTCGATGTAGACGTCCGGCAAGAGATCCGGACGCGACGAGAGCAGCTGACCGAGCTTGATGAAGGTCGTGCCGAGCTCTTCGAGCGCTTCGCGGAAGGATCGGGCGCTTTCGCGGGTGGCTTCGCGATTGCCTCGCACGCCGATCTCGGCGAGAACCTGACGAATTCCCGTCTTTCGGACGGTGCTTGCTACCTGGAAGGCACGCTTAGCGCGCTGGAGCCGATAGGCCACGCGGCGATCATGCTCGCGTTACCCGGCTTGAAAACGCGGCCCCGGCGGCGGCACCGGGGCTACACGAAGGCGTCATGGCTACGGCGCTACCACCCGCACCATCCACCACCCAACCCCGGATTGTGCTTGCCAAGGATCGACGCAACCATCGCCGCGAAGAAGAGCAATGAGATCAGTCTCGTCTTGGTCACGGATACACCTCCTTTCGTCCTGGCCGTTTAGAACCGGAAGTCCTGCAGTGCTTCGGCGGCATTGCGGTAGAGCACCGCAGCGCGCCGATCGTCACCTCGTCGCGCCGCGAGATCGCCGCGTGCGACCCAGATGGCTGCGCGCTGGCTCGCGCTGCCGAGCCGTTCGAAGCAATCGTCAGCGGCCGCGAACTCGACCTCAGCCTCGTCGAGGCGGTCTTGTTCGAGGAGTGCGCGGCCCAGAACCAGGTGACTGTTGCCGACTTCTTCGATGAAGTCCTCTCGGTCGTCGAGCAGCCTGAGTGCGTGCCGTACCTGCTCCTCGGCGAGCTTCGGGTTGCCCGTCCTCAAATGCACCTGAGCAAGCGACGAGATCGCCTGCGCCGCCTCCGCATCGCTACCGAGGTCGTGCGCGAGCTTAATCGCCTCCTTCAGCTGCTCCACAGCGCGCTCGGGCCGGCCGAGAAGGAAATGGAACATGCCGAGGTTGTTCGAGAGGCGTGCAACGTTGAGTCGGTCGGAAAGCGTTTCGAAGACCGTTCTCGCGCGCTCTGCATACGTCCGCGCCACGACCCAATGACCCTGGCGCTCAGCGATCGCCGAGGCGTGGAAGTAGGCATCTCCGATCGCGCGAAGGTCGCCCATCTGTTCCGCGAGCTCGAGCGCGCGCTCGACGTCTTCACGCGCCGCTTCGTAATCCCGGTGATGACGCCAGCAACGAGAGCGCCACGAAAGAATTCGCGACCGAAGCAAGTCGCATGGAAGTCCCGATCGCTCCGCGAGGGCAAGCGCCTCGTTGAACAGCCCGAGGGCTGTCTGAACGCTCGCGAGATAGAGGCGGCAGATCCCGACATACATCAAGACCTCGGCGCGCTCGACGTCCGAGAATGTCGGACCCTCGACGATGGCCCGCGCCTCGGTCACGAGCTCGAGCGCAGTGCGAACGTCACCGAGACGTGACTCCGTGCGAGCAAGTCCCGTGAGAAGGCGCACTTGCAACTCCGGCAAGCCGGCGGCGCGAATTCCCGGGCCAAGCTTGACGAACTCTTCCTTCGCCTCTTCTTCGCGACCGCCCGCCTCGAGCAGCGCCTCGGCGCGCGCCAGCGCGCCCTCGAGACGCCCGCGGTCGTCGGTCGCGACGCCGTTCGCGAGGAAGCCCGGATCGACCCCGAGCCGAGCGGCGAGCCAATCGACCGTCTCCTCCGTCGGGCGCGTCTTGCCGCGCTCGATCTGGCTGACGTACTCCTTGGAGAATCGGTCGCCGGCCAGCTCGCTCTGCGTCAGTCCGGCGGAAACGCGGAGCTGGCGCAGGCGCTCACCAAGGCGAATGCCCGGGGTTGTTCCGTGCTGCTGGGTGCGCGAGCGGGTTTCGAGATCGTGGGTCATGGCGGCCTGAGGGTGAAGCTAACCTCACACTTCACCAAACCGCAATGTCTCACTTCCGGCCATCCCCCAAAAAGGGCATGTCCATGCCATTTTCCCAGTGAAGTAGGTATCTCGAAAATCACTTGACTGAGGTACTTGACGAGCCCAGGTACCACTCCTATAGTGAGCGCACCTTGCAACCAGGCCAGGACGCCAGGCTCAGGTTTGCAGGGGGCGCGCCAAGGAACGGCGAGCGAAACGGTAAACGCGACTGGGCCGCAGAGTCGCGTCCCGAGCTCACCGAACCAGCGAGCCTCAGAGAGAGGGCCCCGGAGCCGCAGCCGGGGCCCTCCCTTTATTTGCGGGTCCTTTTGTAGATCGAGCGCTGCCTCAGTAGGCCTCGGCCGGAGCGGGCTCTCGGACATGCACCCGCCGAACGGTCGTGACTGCGAGGACGGCGCCGACGATCATGATCCCTGCCGCCATGTACACGGCATGCCGGTAGCCGATCGCGAAGCCGTCGACGTACCGCGGGCTTCCGGGCCGCGCACCGATCGGAAGCTGGCTCGCGACGACCGCGCCCATGATCGCGATTCCGAGCGACCCGCCGAGCTGGCGCGCTGAGTTGATCACCGCCGAGCCGACGCTCGCCTTGTCCATCGGGGTCGCGGACATTGCGGCCGCCGTGATCGGGGTCATCGTCGAGGCCATGCCGAAGCCGCCGATGATCAACGCGGGAAGGATGTCCCAGAAGGTCGCATCTGCGTCGAGCTGCGCGAAGAGGATCAGCGTTACCGCAAGGAGCGTCATGCCCGTCCCGATCAGCCAACGCGGCCCGACGCGATCGGCGAGCCGTCCTGTCTGCGGCGAGACGATGGCGATCAAGAGCGTCATCGGCAGGAAGAGCGCGCCCGCCTGGATCGGCGAGTAGCCGACGACGATCTGAAAGAACTGCGAGTTGTAGAAGAACATCCCGAACATGCTCACACCGACGAAGAGCATCGCGGTGTTCGCACCGGAAAACGTCCTGTTGCGGAAGAGCGCGAGGTCGAGCATCGGCCGGCGCTGGCGGAGCTCGAGCATGACGAAGGTCGTAAGTGCGATTGCGCCGACGACGAAGAGCGCGATGATCCGCGCGGAGGTCCAGCCATACGTGTTCGCCTCGATCAGCGCGTAGGTGATCGCGAAGAGGCCGATCGCAGAGCTCACGAGCCCTGGGATGTCGAGTCGCTGGTCTTCCGAGGTGTCGCGCGTTTCGTCGATCACGTAGAGCGCGAGCAGGATGGCGAACGCGCCGACAGGGACGTTGACGAAGAAGATCCACGACCAGTTGAGCTTCTCGGTGATCACGCCGCCGAGCAGCGGCCCGATTGCGAGCCCGACGCCCGCGGTTCCGGCCCAGATCCCGATCGCCGTCCCTCGCAGGCGCGGCGGAAACGTCGCGGTGACGATGCCGAGCGTCGTCGGGTTCATGATCGCGGCGCCGACACCCTGCGCCACTCGCGCGCCGATCAGAAAACCGGCGTTCGGTGCGAGCCCGCACGCAAGCGAGGCGCCGCTGAAGATGGCGAGGCCGATGACGAAGAGCTTGCGGCGGCCGTAGAAGTCCGCGAGCTTGCCGCCCGTGAGCATCAGTGTCGCGAACGTCAGTGCATACGAGACGACGATCCACTCGAGCTCGCTCGGGCCGGCATCCAACTCACGCTGGATCGTCGGCAGCGACACGTTCACGATCGTGTTGTCGAGCAGGATCATGAACAGGCCGACGGAGACCGCGGCGAGGGTCCACCACTTGCGGTTTTCCTCTGTGATGAGCCGCGCTCGCATTCCGAGAACGTACCGACGACGGCGTAGGCTGTGCGGGCGTGAGCGACTTCTTCTGGGAGCCTTCGCCCGAGCTCGTCCGAGACGCGAACCTCACACGGTTGATGGCCCGGCTCGGGTGCACGAGCTATCGCGATCTGCACCGCGTGTCTGTCGACGAGCCTGACCGGTTTTGGGGTGAGCTCGTAGCCGACCTCGGGCTCGTATTCACCGATCCGTGGGAGCGGACCGTCGACGCGAGCGAGGGTCCGGAGTGGGCGCGATGGTTCGTCGGCGGAAAACTGAATGCCGCGACCTCATGCGTGCACCGATGGGCGACCGAGCGGCCCGACGACGAGGCGGCGGTCTGGCTCAGTGAGGACGGACGCCGTGAGGCCTTCACGTGGCGCGAGCTCTCAACCGAGGTCGCGCAACTCGCGGAAGGGCTCGGCTCGCTCGGGATCGGCGCGGGCGACGCGGTCGGCGTCTACCTGCCGATGGCGCCGCAGGCGGCGATCGCGACCTTCGCGGTCGCGCAGCTCGGCGCAGTTCTGGTTCCGATCTTCTCAGGCTTCGCAGCGACTGCCGTTGCGACGCGGCTCGACGACGCGAAAGCGAAAGCGGTGATCACCGCGGACGCGTCGCTACGACGAGGGCAGGTCGTGCCGATGAAGGAGATCCTCGACGAGGCCCTCCGCGACGCACCCACGGTTACGCACACCGTCGTCTGGCGACGTCGCGGCAACGACGTGCCGATGGTGATCGGACGCGATCGCTGGTGGCACGAGCTCGTCGAAGGACGCCAGGGCATCGACCCCGTCGATGTCGAGGCCACCGAGCCGTTCCTGATCGCGTACACGTCGGGCACCACCGGCAAGCCGAAGGGCGCGGTCCACACGCACGGCGCGTTTCTCGTCTCGATCGCGCGCGAGCCTGCGTACCTCTGCGACGTGAAGCCGGGTGACCGGATTCTCTTCGCGACGGACATGGGCTGGATCATGGGCCCGTGGCTCGTCGTCGGCGGGATGGCGAGCGGAGCGACGGTCGTCTTCCTCGAAGGAGCGCCGGACTGGCCCGTCGACCGGCTTTGGCGCGCCGTCGAGTCGGAGCGGCTGACGATGCTGGGCCTTTCGCCCACGTTGATTCGCGCGCTCGTTCCGCACGGCGTGCCGACCGCCGCCCTGTCGAGCCTGCGGACCGTCTGCACGACGGGCGAGCCGCTCAATCCGGAACCGTCGCGCTGGCTCTACGAACACGTCTGCGGTCGGCGCGCGCCGATCGTCAACGTGAGCGGCGGCACGGAATGCGCGGCGATTCTTCTCTCGGCATGCATCGTCGAGCCGTTGAAGGAGATCTCGGTCGGGTTTCCCGCGCTCGGCATCGATGCGGACGTCGTCGACGCGGATGGGAACTCGGTCCGCGACAGCGTGGGCGAGCTCGTGATCCGCAAGCCGTTCCCCGGAATGACGCGCGGCATCTGGGGCGACGACGAGCGCTACCTCGAGACGTACTGGCGCACGTTCCCGGGCGTGTGGCGCCATGGCGACTGGGCCTCGATCGATGCGGACGGATACTGGTTCTTGCACGGGCGCTCCGACGACACGCTCAACATCGCGGGTAAGCGCATCGGTCCCTCGGAGCTCGAGTCGGCCGCGATCGGGAGCGGCATCGTCGCGGAGGCGGCGGCTGTCGGCGTCCCACACGACGTGAAGGGCGAGGTCGCTTGGCTCTTCTGCGTGCTGCGACCAGGCATGGCCGCCGACGACGCTGCGACCGAGCGCGTCGTCAGTGCGGTGACGGCCGAGCTCGGAAAGGCGTTCAAGCCGGAGCGAATCGTCTGGGTGAACTCTTTGCCGAAAACGCGGAGCGCGAAGATCGTCCGTCGCGCGGTCCGGGCGCGCGTGCTCGGCCAGGATCCAGGCGACCTCTCGACCCTCGAGAACCCGGAGTCACTGGACGAGATCGCACGTGTCGTCTGACGCACTCAGTGGCATCGCGCTCGTCACCGGTGGAGGACGCGGCATCGGCGCGAACATCGCGCGCGAGCTCGCGGCCGCCGGCATGGACGTCGTCGTCACCGGCCGCACCTCCGAGCAGGTGGAAGCGGTCGCCGCCGAGATCGACGGGCGCGCACTCGTCGGCGACGTCACGAAACGCGAGGACGTCGAGCGTTGGATTCGCGAGACCAAGCCCGTCGACGTGCTTGTTGCGAATGCCGGCACCGGGAACCGCGAAGTGACGTGGGAGATCGACCCGGAGGCGTGGTGGCGGACATTCGAAGTGAACGTCCTCGGCGTTCATCTGTGCTGCTCCGCCGTGATTCCGGGAATGCTGGCGCGCGGCTCGGGTCGGATCGTGATCACGGGAAGCGGTGCCGCGTACCTTCCGGGTCAGACCGCGACCGCGTATCCCGCGTCGAAGGCCGCGGTGTTCCGCTACGGCGAGGTACTCGCCAACGAGCTCGCCGGCCGGATCCCGGTCTTCGTCATCAGTCCCGGTCGCGTGCGCACCGCAATGACCGACGGCTTCGGTGACGACATGCCGTGGACGCCGCCCGAGCTCGCGCCTCGGCTCGTGCGCGTCCTCGCCTCAGGTCGCGCGGACGCGCTTGCTGGTCGCTACCTCCACGCCGAGCACGACGACATCGAGGACCTCATTCGGCGCTCGGACGAGATCGTCGAGCGCGACCTGAACGCGATCCGGCTGCAGCGGTAGGTTTTCGCCTGCTAGTCTGAAACTACCGATGCGGCTTGCGCTGGCTCAGATCAACACGGTCGTCGGCGATCTCGACGGGAACCGCGACCGCATCCTCGAGTGGCTCGCGCAGGCGCGCGACGAGGAGGCGGACGTCGTCGTCTTCCCCGAGCTCGCAGTGACGGGCTATCCGCCGGAGGACCTGCTCCTGCGCCCGAGCTTCGTCCGTGCAGCCGAGCGCACCGTCGGCGAAGTCGCCCGCGAGACAAGCGGGATCACGGCGCTTGTCGGCGCGCCGTTCTTCGACCGTGACCTCTACAACGCGTGTGTCGTCTGCTCGAACGGCGAGGTCAAGGCGCGGTACCGCAAGCGCTTCCTGCCGAACTACGGCGTTTTCGACGAGGACCGCTACTTCGCGGCCGGCCGCGATCTGATCCTGCTCCGTGCCGGCGACACATTTTTTGCGCCGACGGTGTGCGAAGACGTCTGGCAGCCGGGTCCGCCCGCGACCGATCTTGCACTTGCCGGCGCGGAGTTGATCGTGAACATCTCGGCTTCGCCGTACCACGTAGGCAAGGACCGCGAGCGCGAGGAGATGCTGCGCACCCGGGCGCGCGACAACACGGCATATCTCGCGTTCTGCAATGCAGTCGGTGCGCAGGACGAGCTGATCTTCGACGGACACTCGGTCGTGCTCGACGACGAAGGGCTCGTGCTCGCGCGTGCGCCCGGTTTCGAGGAGTGCCTGCTCGTCGTCGACGTCGATCCCGCTGGCGTCGTGGGCCGGCGGCTCAGCGATGCGCGCCGTCGCGCGCTTGCACGCGAGCGGCCTGCCGATCCGAATCCGACCGTCGTCGAGCTCGGGGCAGTCCGCGAGCCCGCATCCCTGCGACCCGGCGGCGTGACGGAGCCCGAACCTGAGCTCGAGCAGATGCGTCGCGCGCTCGAGCTCGGACTCTCGGACTACGTTCGGAAGAACGGATTCGGCGAGGTTGTCGTCGGCGTCTCGGGCGGGATCGATTCGGCGCTCACCGCCGCGTTGTGCGTCGAGGCGCTCGGACCGGACGCCGTCCATTGCGTCTCGATGCCCTCGCGGTATTCGTCGGAAGGAACGAGAAGCGATGCGCGCCGGCTCGCGGAGAATCTCGGCACGCACTTTCTCGAGTTGCCGATCGAGTCGGTCGTGAGCGCGTTCACCGAGACGCTGGAGGAAGCATTCGCCGGTCGCGATCCCGACCTCGCCGAAGAGAACCTCCAGGCCCGCATCCGCGGCACGTTGTTGATGGCGCTCTCGAACAAGTTCGGTTGGCTCCTCGTCGCGACCGGCAACAAGTCGGAGCTTTCGGTGGGTTACGCGACGTTGTACGGCGACATGGCCGGCGGATTCGCGCTCCTGAAGGACGTCTTCAAGACCGACGTGTTCCGCCTTTCGCGCCACCTCAACGAGCGCGCGGGTCGGGAGCTGATTCCGCAGACGACCATCGAACGCGCCCCCAGCGCAGAGTTGCGTCTGGACCAGCGCGACGAGGACTCGCTGCCGCCGTATCCAGAACTCGATCGCGTCCTCGAGGCGTACATCGAAGAGGATCGGTCCGGCGAGGAGCTTGCACAGGACGGCTTCGATGCGGACGTCGTCGCGCGTGCGGTGGCGATGATCGACCGGGCCGAGTACAAGCGGCGGCAGGCGCCACCTGGGGTGCGTCTCCGGCCGAAGGCGTTCGGCCGCGACCGGCGCACGCCGATCACGAACCGCTGGCGCGGCTGAGCCACGGCTAGCATCGGCGCGTGCTGCGCCGCTTGCTTCTCCCGTTCGTCCTGGTTGCGGCGGCACTCACAACCGTGGCTGCGAACGGTCGCACCACCGAGACGCCGCCCTACCGCGATCCGTCCGCGCCGGTGGCGACGCGAGTCGCCGACCTTCTCGCGCGGATGACCTTGGCCGAGAAGGCGGGCCAGCTCGCAATGATCCACGTGGGCAGGTTGCGAAACGATGCAGATCTTGCAGATGTGCTGGACCGCTCACACGTCGGCGCGATCCTGAGCGGCGCGGGCGAAACGCCTTCGCAAGATGCGTCGGTGCTCGGCTGGGCGCGCGGAGTGAACGCGCTTCAGCGCTACGCCCTCGCGCATTCGAGGCTCGGCATCCCGATCGTGTACGGCGCCGACGCGACGCACGGCTTCACGTGGCTTCGCGGCGCAGAGGTGTTTCCGCAACAGCTCGGACTGGCCGCAACACGGAGCCCGGCGCTAGTCGAACAGATAGCGGCGGCGACTTCACGTGTTACGCGGCAAAGCGGCGTCCGCTGGGTCTTCGGGCCCGTCGCCGACGTCGCGCGCGATCTCCGGTGGGGCCGCTACTACGAGACGTACGGCGAAGACCCGGCCCTGGCATCGACACTCGTCGCGGTAGCGGTAAAAGGACTGCAGGGCGCGGATTCGGACCGAGTCGAGGTAGCCGCGACGGCGAAGCATTTCCTCGGCTATTCACAGCCTGCGAACGGCGTGGACGCCGGACGCGTGCAACTGTCTCAACGCGAGCTCCGCTCGGTGTTCTTGCCGCCTTTCCGCGCGGCAGTCGACGCTCACGTCGCAACGGTGATGAACCAGCACGGATGGTTGAACGGTGAGCCGACCGTCGGGTCACGCGCCGCGCTCGTGGACCTTCTCCGCGGTCAGCTCGGGTTCACGGGCGTGACGCTCTCCGATTGGGGCGACGTCGAGAACCTCTTCTGCAGCTGCCAGGGCGCGCCCGCGATCAAGCGGCAGCCGCGCGTGGTTGCGAATTACGAGCGGGCGGTCGCGATGGCGCTGAACGCAGGTCTGGACGTCTCGATGGTCCCCGAGCGTGCGAATGACTTCGTGACTGCGCTGCAGGCGGCGGCCCGTGACGGACTTGTCAGCGAGGCGACCATCGACGCGGCTGTCGCGCGTGTGCTCGCCCTCAAGTTCCGGCTCGGACTGTTCGAGCAGCCATACGCGCCAGAAGCTGCGAAGCCGGCAAGAACACCCGCCGACATCGCGCTCTCGCGCGCTGCGGCGACGGCTTCCGTCACAGTGCTGCGAAACCGGGCGAAGCTGTTGCCGCTCGCGCGGCACGGACCGATCCTCGTCGTGGGTTCGAGTGCCGACGACCTCGCGCGTCAGGACGGCGGGTGGACCGTTGGGTGGCAGGGAGTGCCGGACGGCGTCCCGGCGCCGCCCGGCAAGACGGTCGTGGACGGCGTCCGTCGTGTCGTCGGTCCGCGGAACGTTCTGACCGTCGGAGACTGGACGGACGCGCGCGCCGTTCGCGCTGCCGCGCAGCGCGCGCGCGCCGCGGTCGTGGTCGTCGGCGAGGACCCGTATGCGGAATGGGAGGGCGACACGCGCACCGCTTCGCTTGCCGCCGACGAGCAGCGCCTGGTGAGAACCGTCGAAAAGACCGGCAAGCCAGTCGTGCTCGTGTTGATCGCCGGCCGGCCACTGATGATCGCCGACCTGATCAGGCACTCGGCAGCGTTTGTGATGGCGTACCTGCCCGGCAGTCAGGGCGGCGACGCGATCGCAGACATCCTGTTCGGCCGGGCGCCCGCGCGCGGGCGGCTGCCGTTCACGTGGCCGGCGTCAATCCGCGACGTTCCGATGGCGCTCAACCGGCGTCTCGACAGGAAGTTGTCCAAGCCGCTCTTCCGGTTCGGCGCCGGTCTCGCGACGAGTCGCAGATACCGCTAGTTGTCGAGCACGAGCGGCTCGTGTGGCGCACCGTCCCCGGCGATCTCGGCAACGAGTTGCGCAAGCGACGGCGGCGACGTCGGAAGCCGTCCGAGCTCGTGTGGTTCGAACCAGCGGAGCTCTCCGATTCCTTCCGCAGCGAGCTGCTCGAGCGTGAAGACAGGAGCAGGCTCGAATGCGTTCGCGCGGACGAGGTAGATGCGCTCGTCCTGAGCACCCCAATAGGCGAGCGACACCTCCCACTGCCGACGCGTCCAGAGAAGCGGCCCGAACTCGAAGTCTTCGAGCCCACACTCTTCGGAGAGCTCTCGGCGCAAAGCTTGCTCGTCGGACTCGTCCTCGAGCGTGCCACCGCCGGGGAGCGTCCACCAGACCTCGTAGTCGTCGACGATCCGTGCGAGGAGGATCCGGCCGCGTGGATCGACGATCAGGCCGCGAACGGCATCGCGGATCGGGCGGCCATAGACGTGTTGTGCAAGCTCGCCGAACCAGCGGCGTCGCGCGAGCCACGGCACCGCAGCATTTGCCGGCGACGTGCTCGGGAGCACGAACAAACGTGTCTCGCCGAGGCGGCGCTCCGGGACGCCGAGGTCGGCGCGCTCGCCGAATGCTCCGCGGTACGCCTCTTTGCCGACGAAGGCGAGCCAGCGCGGTCGCAGCTCGACCGCGATCCGCTCGAGCCGCTCGGCCGCGCCGGCGAAGTCGCCGCGACGGAGGTCGCCGGATCCTGGCGTCGTCCGGTACGCCGCATTCGTGACGCCGACGCCGTGCTCGAGCAGCTCGAACTGGTCAGTCGGTGCGAGCAACCGAGTCGTGAATGACGCCGCGTGCAGGAGACGCCAAAAGTCGTTGCGTGGATTCGCAAAGTGTGCGCGCGCCGCAGCGGAGACACGGCCCGGATTGATCCCGACGAAGACGAGGTCGAGATCCGGTGCAAGTACGTCCGGCACGTCCGACGCAGCCGTGTCCCACCAATTGCGAACGCTTCCCCCCTTGGGGGGTGCAGCGTCCCCTTCCTGAACGTTACGCGGCCGCGGCATACGGGTCTCGCGCGAGATCGTGCCGATTCTGTGTCGCCAGGCGCGCCGCTACGCGGCTTCTGCGCCGGGCTCGCGGCCGTCGATGCGCTCTTCGAACGAGCGGCGCAGATCCTCGCCGGTCACGCTGAGCGGAAATCGCTTCGGTCGCGGATCGAGCCTGACGATCCGGACGGCGGGGTCCGACCCTCCGTAGATGCGGGCGTAGCACTCTGCCTCGCTCAGCGGCCGAAGCCGGATCATTGGCCCAGCGTAGGCCCGACACCGGACGGCAGCTGCAGCGCGTGCGAGGATGCGCTCGTGTCGGCGCCGGCGAAGGAATTCACCTATGCAATCGACGTCGAGCGCGACGGTCGAATCGGCGCCGAGGGCCTCTCGCCGCTCTCGCCGCCCGAGGACTGGTCGCCGGAGCATCTCGTCCTGGCGGGACTCGTCCGCTGCACGTTGACGAGCCTTCGGTACCACGGCGACCGCTTGGAGATCGACTTCGTGGCAACCGGCCGCGCGTCTGGCCGCATCACGAAGCGCGACGACGACGGGCGTTACGCGTTCGTCGAGATCGACGTCGAGCTCGAGCTGGAGCTCGAGCCGGAGCCGCCGGCCCAGGAGCTCGACGCCCTCCTCGCAAAGGCCGAGCGCGACTGCTTCATCGGTGCCTCGCTCGTCGCGAAGCCGAGCTACCGGTGGACGGTGAACGGCACGGTCAGGACTCCAGCGGCGCCATCGTGAGCCCGCGATCGGCGAGCTCGCGCCAGTAGAGCTCGGCATGCTCGCGGTCGCCTGACCAAACGATCGCCTGGCCCGCGTTGTGGATCCGATCCGCCAGCCGTAGCCCGTCCTCGTAGCTCACGCCGGGAATGACCGTGGCCAGGGCGGTCGCGACTCCCTGGAACGTGTTGTGGTTGTCGTTCAGGACGATCACGCGCCACTCCCGATCGAGACCGCTTCCGGTGCCTCGGTCGAGCTCCTCGCGGGGCGGCGCCAGAGTCGTGCTCACGGTTTGATCGTAGTCGGGTGCGCAGGCGCGACTAGCATGGCCGCGATGGGAGTCTTCGAACGGCGCAAGCTCGACAACGGTCTCCGGCTCCTGACGGCGAACGTCGATCAGGCGCAGTCGGTGACCTGCATGATCATGCTCGCCGCGGGCTCTCGCTACGAGACGCGCGAAACGAACGGGATCGCGCATTTCGCGGAGCACATGTTCTTCAAGGGAACCGAGCGCCGGCCGACGGCGAAGGCGATCGCCACCGAAATCGACTCGATCGGCGGCGAGTTCAACGCGTTCACCGGCAAGGAGTACACCGGCTACTACGTGAAATGCGCAGCTGAGCATCGCGACGTAGCACTCGACGTCCTCGTCGACATGTTGCGCAACTCGCTTTTCGACGCGGAAGAGATCGAGCGCGAAAAGGGCGTGATCGTCGAAGAGATGAACATGTACTACGACACGCCGCGCGACTTCATCAGCGGCGTCTACGAGAGCCTCCTCTACGGCGACCAGCCCCTCGGCTGGGACATCATCGGTCGCAAGGAGACAGTCCGCGCGGCGACACGCGAGACGTTCCTCGACTATGTCAACCACTGGTACCGCCCGAGCCGAATGGTCGTCGGGATCGGCGGCAAGGTCGGCGCCGACGTCACCGATCGCGTCGAAGAACTCCTGAGCAGCCTCGAGCCGGCGGACACGGGAGAGGCAGCGCCGCTCACGCCGAGCGCGAATGGAAACGGCCGCGTCAAGCTCCACACGAAGCAGTCGGATCAAGCGCACATCTGCATCGGTGTTCCGAGCTATCGGCTGCAGCATCCGGATCGCTACGCCGTGCAGCTGCTCGCGACAATTCTCGGCGGCGGGATGTCGTCACGTCTCTTCACCGAGGTGCGCGAGCGCCGCGGCCTTGCCTACTACGTCTACGGCGTGAACCACAGCTACACCGACGCCGGCTCGCTGTTCGCGCAGGCGGGCGTCGACATCAAACGGATCGAGGAGGCCGTCACGACCGTCGCCGACGAGCTGAAGCGGATCGCCGCGGAGTCGATTCCCGCGGACGAGCTCGAGAAGGCGCGCAGCTTCTCCAAGGGCCGCTTCGTGCTCCAGCTCGAGAGTCCGCAGGGACTGACGATGTTCGGCTTGCGGCGTGAGGTGCTCGAAGGCGCCGCCGAGGATCCGGCTGACGTTCTCGCACACCTCGACGCAGTCACGGGCGACGACGTTGCCCGTGTCGCCGGCGAGCTGCTCGCGGAGGATCGGCTGCGGCTCGCGCTGATCGGACCGTTCGACGACGCCGACCGGTTCGAGAACCTGCTCGACGCGGGTTAATCTCTGCGCGCAGGCCGAGCCCGAAGGCTCGGCTTGCTAGGTCGACTACCAGGCGGCGTTCGGCGTCTTCGGTCGGCGGGCCAGTTAGCACCTAACCCGGCCTCGCCCGTCAGAGTGCTTTCAACCAGACGCGTCCGCGATAGACGACTTCCTACCACCATTGTCGGACGGTAAGCACGCGAAAGCAGCCGCCGGAAGAGTAGGTTCGGGTCCTGTCTTCGGAGCGCGGCCTCGCGCCGGCGGAACCCGTTCGTCGCGCGTTTCACGCTCCGCAAACGCGAAACGACCTCCCGCAATGCGGAAGCTGGCCATTGCACTTACGGCGGCTGCGCTGGCCATCGGCGCGTCAGGTTGCGGCGACGACAGCACGAGCAACCCTGCGCCTGCGGGTGGCGGCACCGAGACGACGCGCACCGAGGACCCCGCCGCAACGGAGACCACACCGGTGACGAGCGACGACAACGGCGGCGCCGGCGAGGTCGAGCCGGGCGACGACAGCGGCGGCGGAAACTCCCGGTCTCGCGGGTCGGGGTCTGGCGGGTCGGGGTCTGGCGGGTCGGGCTCCGGCGGCTAGTCCTCCGTCGGCGCCGTTGCGGCGCGCGTCTTGATCTCGTCGACGACGGTCGGATCGGCGAGCGTCGTCGTATCTCCGAGCGATCGGTTCTCGGCGACGTCGCGCAGCAACCGGCGCATGATCTTGCCGCTACGCGTCTTCGGAAGCTCGGGCGTGAAGACGATGTTCGCGGGCTTCGCGATCGGGCCGATCTTCCGCGCTACGTGATTGCGCAGCTCCTCGAGCTTCTCGACCGAACCCTCGGCGCTCCCCTTCAGCGTCACGTAGGCGACGATCGCCTCGCCGGTCATCGCGTCCTTGCGCGAGCACACCGCCGCCTCGGCGACTTCGGAGTGGTCGACGAGCGCCGACTCGACTTCGATGGTCGAGATGCGATGGCCCGAGACGTTCATGACGTCGTCGACGCGGCCGAGGAGCCAGAAGTCTCCGTCCTCGTCGATGCGCGCGCCGTCGCCGGCGAAGTAGACGTTCTCGTACTTCGACCAATACGTGTCGCGGTAGCGCTTATCGTCCTTGAAGATGCCGCGCAACATCGCCGGCCACGGGCGCTTCAAGACGAGATAGCCGCCTCCGCCCGGACCGACCTCTTCACCGGACTCGCTGTAGACCGCTGCGGCGATGGTCGGGAACGGCTTCGTCGCCGAACCCGGCTTGACGGTCGTCACTCCTGGAAGCGGCGTGATCAGCGCCATCCCGGTTTCCGTCTGCCACCATGTGTCGACGATCGGCGTGCGGTCGCCGCCGATGTTCTCGCGGTACCAAACCCACGCTTCGGGATTGATCGGCTCGCCGACCGTTCCGAGCAGCCGGAGCGACGAGAGGTCGTGTCGTTGCGCGTACTCCGGCCCCCACTTCATGTGCGAGCGGATCGCGGTCGGCGCCGTGTAGAGGATCGTCACGCCGTAGCGCTCGATGATCGCCCACCAGCGGTCCTTGTCCGGAAAGTCGGGAGTGCCTTCGTAGAGCACCGAGGTCGTGCCGTTGCAGAGCGGCCCGTAGACGATGTAGCTGTGCCCGGTGATCCAGCCGATGTCGGCGGCGCACCAGTACACGTCGGTGTCGGGCTTGAGATCGAAGATGTAGTTGTGCGTCGTCGACACGCCGACGAGGTAACCGGCGGTCGTGTGCACGATGCCCTTCGGCTTCGCCGTTGTTCCGCTCGTGTACATGAGGAAGAGCAAATCCTCGGAGTCCATCGGCTCGCACGGGCACGAATCAGGCTCGTCCGACACATCGTGCTCGAGCTCGTGCCACCAGTGGTCGCGTCCTTCCTGCATCGGCACGTCGTTGCCGGTGCGCCGTAGGACGATCGAGCTCCGGACGTTCGGCGCGGCCGCCATCGCCTCGTCGGCCGTTCGCTTGAGCGGAACCGTGCTGCCGCGCCGCCACCCTTCGTCCTGCGTGATCAAGACCTCGCACTCCATGTCGACCATGCGCCCCGAGAGCGAGTCTGCGGAGAAGCCACCGAAGACGACCGTATGAGGCGCGCCGAGTCGCGTGCACGCGAGCATCGCGACCGGAAGCTCCGGAACCATGCCCATATAGATTGCGACGGGCGTTCCCTTCTTCACGCCGATCTTCTTGAGCGCGTTCGCGAAGCGGACGACGTCGCGCTGGAGATCCGCGTACGTGATCTGACGCGTGTCGCCCTCCGGCTCGCCCTCCCAGTGATATGCGACCTTCGTTCCGCGCCCGGCCTCGACGTGCCGGTCGACGCAGTTGAAGCACACGTTCGTCTTGCCGCCGACGAACCACTTCGCGTACGGCGGCTCCCATTCGTAGAGCTTCGCGAATGGTTCGAACCACGTGATTCGTTCACGACCTTCGCGCTCCCAGAAGGTCTCGAGGTCATGCTCGTAGATGTCGGCGGTCGCGTTCGCCTGCGCTGCGAACTCAGGCGCGGGCGCATACCGCCGCTCCTCGAGGAGCATGGTGTCGATCGCGTGTCCGGTCGTCTCGGTGGCCATTCGTCACGCCTCCACTCGTCGCGGCATTGGAGAGCCTAGATGCGACAACAGTGGCAGACGATCCCACGGCGGTGCGCCGACAGGCAAGACCGGTCGCGGTGACATTCCGTTGATGACGCCCGCTGCCGACGCATACCAGGCCGTCGCCGCAGTGACGATGCCGGCCCAGCCGCCGACATGCGTCATGTAGGGGCTCAGGCCGTGTGCTTCGCGGAAGAATCCGATCACGAGCAGGATCTCCGTGATCTCGAGCGTCAAGAAGACAAGGAACACCGCGACGCTCACGCGAGCGCTCCAAAGGAGCATGTACGTGTTGAAGATCGCGAACGCGAGCAAGAACCATGCGAGTGCGTTCGGAAGGTTCGCGCCGTCGAGAGCTCCGGCGAACGTCTTCGAGAAGACGGCGAACGCAACGAAGATCCCAAGCGACAACCAGAAGCCGCCGTACGTCGAGAACGCGGTGGCGCCGAACACGTTCCGGTTGCGGAACTCCCACATGCCGGCCAGGAGCTGAATGAGCCCGCCGTAGAAGAGCGCGAGGCCGACCCAGACGAGGTCGGGAATGAACGTTGCGTTGTGCCCGCTGAGGATGAACGTCGTCAGCGCGAACGCTGCGAGTCCGAGCGGGGCCGGGTCGGCGGCCGGTGCCGTCTCGACGAAGGTGACGGAGCGGACCGGCTCTGCGACTGCGGCCATGGTTCCCCCCTTCTCGCCCGGGGCTGCGAGCCCGGCGGACGTCGAGCCCGGGCGAACTCGATAGACCGTAATACGATCTATTATGGTGAAATCGTGCCGAACTGCGCAAGGTCCTGCGCAGTCTGCGGCTGACGAAACCTCGCCTCTGCGCCTACGGCTCGAGGTCGTACGGGTAGCTCGTCAGGTTCTCGCAGCCGCTCTCGGTGACGAGGACGATGTCCTCGAGGCGGACGCCGCCGACGCCGCTTCGGTACAGACCGGGCTCGAGCGTGACGACGTCGCCGGCGACGAGGTCGTCACCGACGCGGCTCATCCACGGGCGTTCGTGCACCTCGAGGCCGACGCCGTGGCCGAGACCGTGGAAGAAGCCGTCGACGAGCACCTCGCCCGGCTTCTTGTGGAGCTGCGTCGGCTGGCCGTGCTCGTGGAAGAAGTCGCACGTCTGTTCCATCAGCGTCTTTCCGTTCACGCCCGCCTTCGTGGAGGCAAGCGCGCGCTCGAGCGCTTCGAGCGTCAGCCGGTGGAACTCGCGGATCTCGTTCGAGGGATCGCCGACCACGTAGGTGCGTGTCATGTCGGAGTAGCAGCCGGTGGCGCGATCGCGGGGGAAAAGATCGAAGACGATCGGCTCGTTCGGCGCGATCGCGCCGTGGCCCATCTCGTGACCGATTGCCGTTTGCGCGCCGTGCGAGACGACGAACTCGTCGGCCGCGACGCCATGCTCGCCGAAGACGCGCTCGACGACGACCTTCAGGCGCTCGCAGGTCAGCGGCTCCCCGTCGATCGCGAGCGAGCCGTTCCGTGGCTCCGCACGTCGGAGCAGCGCGCGTGCCGCGTCGAGCGCCGCTTCGCACGCACGCTGGGCGCGCCGGATGCCCTCGATCTCCGTCTCGTTCTTCACGCGGCGGCGACCCTCGAACAACGCGCGGTCGACGGTGACCGAGACGCCGACGCTGCGAAGGTGGTCGGCGAGCTCGAGCGGGAAGTCGGCAGGAACGTGCGCGTCCTCGATCCCGAGCTCCCGGCACGCGCGCGTCGCGATCTCGAGCTCGATCTCTTCATACGAGCGGCCTGCTGCGATCAGCTCGTCGTTGCCGAAGTGCTCGAGCGAATGCACCTCGAGTGCACCGTCGAGCTCGCGCAGCCGTCCTGCTTCGAGAGCGCTCACGATCGCGACTCGCCGCCCGTCGTGCTCGAGATAGAGAAACGCATCGGGAACCGGAAGCGGCACCTCGTGCCGAAGTTCCGGAGACCGCAGCGTGTCCGCGTAGATCATCACGTCGGCCATGCCCGGAAGGCTAGTTGTCCGAGCCCGGCGAGGCTCCTAGAGTTGTCTAGTGCGGCGCACGATCTTCATGCTCCTCGCCGTAGCTCTCGCCGCGCCTGCCGTTGCGCGCGCGGACTTCGATCGAAGCTCGGTGGACCGCCCCGACGACGTCCGGGGACCGCAGGTTCATTTCATCTATGTGGTGCCTGCCGATGGAACGGATCGCGCTTTCGACACGAGCGATCGACTTCTCGGTCTTCTTGGCCGAAATCTGGTTCATAGGTCAGACGGGCGGACCTGACCTCCGCCTGGATACGTTCGAAGACTCGCTCGACGTCTCGTTCGTGAAGCTCGACCAGACGGACGCTGAGATGCGTGCGCACGATCCGCAGCTCACGAGCGCCCTGCAGACCCTCTTGGCGGCTCGCGGTTTCTCGCGACACAATCGCATCTACGTCGTCTACTACGACGGGTCGAGCTCGGCCGGCTGCGGCTCCACTTTTCTCCGACTGGGTATGCCACGTTGTACTTGCACGGCACCTCGGGCGACTTCCGCTGCGACAGCGAGCCTCTGCCTTCCAGGAGAGGGAGGGCCGACTACTGGGAATACGTGATGCTCCGCAACTCGTTGCTGTCGCTCGGGTTCCCTTCGGCGTGTGCGCCGAATCGGCAGACGATCGGCCTCCTGACCGACTCATCGTCGGACCCGATGTGGGACGGCGCGGTGTGGGGCGCCTTCCCGCTGACGCTCGACGTCGGCCACGACGACTACTTCGCGACCGGGCGCAGCAATTGCCCGACCTCGCCGCGAGTCCGTATCTGACAAGCAACAAGCCGCCGCCGCCCGTGCTTTCGCTCGGCAACGTTGTGGTCGAACGCGTCGCACCCGCACCCTCGCGGGCGACGACCGTCGCTGTGGTCGAAGACGGCGAGCTGGCGCAGTTCGCGAATGTCGACTGCGCCGGCCGTATCGGACGCGTAGCCGTCGCGGCAACTCCGAGCTTCGCAGACGGAATCGCCACCTGCACCTGGATCCTCGGGCGGAAGCTGCACGGAACGCTCCGCGGCGTGATCGGCGTCAGCGCACACGGCCTCCGGCGGACGCAGACGTTCGCGACTTCGATTCGCTAGCCGCGGGTAGATTCACGTCGTGGTGGATCCGGCGGAGCGCGCACGCCAACTCGTCGACTTCTGGGACGAGCAGCTCAAGGCCCAGCTGCCGCCCGGCCCGATCTTCGACGCGCACGTCCACCTCGGGCACGACATCGACGGAATGGTCGGGAACTACGAGGAGCTCGAGCGGGTCCACGAGCGCTACGGCATCGAGCGCGCCTTCATGTTCTGCCTCGACGAGCCCGACCGCGAGCCCGCCTTCCGAGCCGGCAACAATCGGACGCTCGCCTACGCGGAACGGTCCGAGGGCCGCCTCATCCCATTCGTGCGGCTCGACCTCACCTCCGATCCGATCGAAGAGGCGGAGCGTTGTATCGCCCTTGGCGCGCGCGGGATCAAGTTGCATCCGCGCGCCCAGCAGTTCCTCTTGAACGACGAGCGCCTGGCGCCGGTCTTCGAGCTCGCGGCAGCCGAACACGTTCCGATCCTGATCCACGGTGGCCGCGGCCTGCCGCCGATCGCGAACGATCTTTGCGCGCTCGTCGAGCGGTACGACGAAGCGCAGCTGATCATCGCGCACGCCGGCATCGCCGACTTGCAAGCCCTGGCGGAGCGTCTCGCCGGCAAGCCGGGCGTGTTTTGGGACACGTCGGTGTGGAGCGCCGTCGACCTGCTCGACTTCTACCGCCAGGTTCCGCCGGAGCAAGTCCTGTGGGCGTCCGACTATCCGTACGGGCAGCAGCCGAACTCGCTGCTGAACGGCGTACGCACCGCGCGCACCGCCGGCTTCGACGACGAACAGCTTCGCGCGATGCTCTGGGACAACGCCGATCGAATCGCGCGCGGCGAGCCGCCGCTCGAGCCGACGCAGCCGCTCGGCAGCGACGACCTCGTCCAGCCGATGCAGCTCGCGCGCATCCACCAGTACCTCTCCGCGGCGCAGCCGCTCCTGTTCATGCGCCAGCCGGACGCGATCGGCGTCCTCGGGCTCGCGCTCACCACCTGCCACGAACGGAACGGCATGCGCGAGCCTGTCGACCAGATTCGCGAGCTGCTCGAAGTCGCGCGCGAGATCTGGCGCTTGCTGCCGGAGGTCGAGGAAGCGGAGCAGCGCCCGACGACGCGCGCAGCCGCGCGCCTGATCCAGATCGCGGACATCCTGACGGTGACAACGCATGCCTGAGCTCGCGCTGACGATCAACGGCGCGCGTTACGACCTCGACGTTCCGTTCGAGGCGTCACTCGCAAGCGTCCTGCGCGACGACCTCGGCTTGACCGGAACGAAGATCTCGTGCAACGAAGGCCACTGCGGCGCGTGCACCGTTCAGATCGACGGCGTACCGATCCTCTCGTGCATCACGCTCGCGCACACGGTCGAATCCGAGATCACGACGATCGAAGGCTTCCGGGAGCATCCGCTCGTCGAGGCGTTCGCACGCGCCGACGCCGTGCAATGCGGCTTCTGCACTCCCGGCCAAGTGGTTTCGGCCGCCGCACTCGTCGCAGCGAACCCGGCCCCGACGCGCGACGAGATTCGACACCACATGGCGGGGAATCTGTGCCGCTGCGGCACGTATCCGAAGATTGAGGAGGCGATCCTGCATTGGCGCGGTTGATTCGAACCGAGAAGGAAGTCGAAGGCGAGTACCAGGAGGTCTGGCTCGTCGTCGACGAGGACGCTCTCGAGCAGTGGCCGTCAGGACCGCGGACGACCGTCGGCCAGCCCACGCCGCGCGTCGACGCGCCGCAACGCATCCGCGGCGAGGCTCGCTACACCGGCGACATTCGCTTGCCGGGTCTCCTCCAGGCCGTGCTCGTGCGCTCGCCGTTTGCTCGTGCTCGCGTACGCAAGGTCGACTTCTCGCTCGCGCTCGCAGCGCCGGGTGTGCGCGCAGCCGTTGGCCCCCGTGAGGCGCACGGTCTCACCGACGAGCCCGGCTACTTCGGACAGGCCGTCGCTGCGATCGCCGCCGACACGCGCGAGCAGGCGGAGCGCGCGCTCGCGCTCGTCGACGTCGAATGGGAAGAGCTCGAGGCCGTGGTCGACGCCGAGGAGGCGGTTCGCCGCGAGCAGCTGATCGAAGAGCCTCGCCGGCAGGAACGCGGCGACGTCGACCAAGCCCTCGCAGAAGCAGACGTCGTCCTCGAGCGCGAGTTCACGACGGAGTCCGTGCTGCACAACTCGATGGAGACGCACCAGGCGATCTGCGAGTGGCAGGGCGACATGCTCGTCGTCTACATCTCGACGCAGTTCATCTGGGGCATTCGTGCCGCAGTAGCATCGACGCTCGGGATGCCCGCGGACCGCGTGCGCGTCGTGTGCGAGTACATGGGCGGCGGGTTCGGCTCGAAGAACCGTCCGGACGAGTACACGTTCGTCGCCGCCGAGCTAGCGAAGCGCACAGGTCGACCCGTTCGCTGCGCGCTCAGCCGGCGCGAAGAGAACTTGGCCGCAGGCAACCGCAACGCGACGATTCAGCGGCTCAAGATCGGTGCGCGCAACGACGGCACGATCGTCGCGCTCGACGGCGAGTTCATCAACGCAACGGGCTGGGACGGGAACGTCACGTTCACCGAGGGGCCGATGCAGATGCTCTACGACTGCAGCAACGTGCGCACGGTCACCTACGGCGCGAAGACCAACACGCCGCCGATGAAGGCGTTCCGCGCGCCGGGCTTCGTCGAGGGCACGTTTGGGCTCGAGTGCCTGCTCGACGAGCTCGCGGCGGAGCTCGACCTGGATCCGCTCGAGCTGCGTAAGCGCAACTACGCGCACTCGCGTGAGAGCCGTCCGTTCTCGTCCAAGAACCTGATGGAGTGCTACCGCCGCGCCGAGAAGCATTGGGAGCGCCGGCACGAGCTGCGCACGCGCTCCGACGGAACGTGGCGATACGGCGTCGGCCTCGCGTCGCAGGTCTGGTTCGGCGGCGGCGGCCCGCCGTCGTACGCGTGGATTCGCGTCGGCGCGGACGGTCGGGCTCAGGTCGTCACCGCGATGCAGGACATCGGCACCGGAACGCGCACGGCGATGGCGCAGATCGCGGCCGAGGAGCTCGGCGTGTCACTCGAGCAGGTGCGTGTCGAGCTCGGCGATTCCGCGCGCGGCCCGTACGCCGCGATCTCCGCGGGTTCGTCGACGACGCCGTCGATGGGACCGGCGGTGCGCGCCGCGGCGGCGGACGCGAAGCGCCAGATCCTCGAGATC
>JBKPRX010000043.1:0-21928 GCA_046734795.1 Actinomycetota bacterium | reverse complement strand
TCTTCGGTGCGCGCAACGCCCGCGGCGGCCGCCGGCCGGGCGAGCGTGGCGACCGCGCGCTGCATGCGCCGGCGTCGGGCGCCGGGCACACGAGGCCTCATGACCCAGCGGATCCACGCATCTTTCCCTTCCGCAGGAAGCGCGTCGAACCGCGCGCGGGCCGCGGGCGAGGTCGCGAGAGCCTCCTCGAACTCGGCTGGGATCGGAAGCGCCATCGGCACAGCGTTCCCAGCTGCGCCAAATCGGAAAACGCGGCGCTACGGATCGCCGGCCGTGCGGCGCATCGCGCGAACCGTCGACTTCGCCTCGGCATGCACCTGCTGCCGGCGCTCTTCGACCGACGTCTCGCCTTCGGCCACGCCTTCGTCCGCGGCGGCGTCAACCGGAGCCGGCTCCTCGAGCCTTGCCCGCAATGCTTCCGCCCGCGGATCGACCACCGGGTCGCCTGGCGAGCTCGACGCTTGCGGAAGGGGCTGCGAACGCGTGAGCCAGCGGTAGAGCGCAACGCCGCCCGCCACGCCGGCGAGACTCGTGAGGAGCGCGCGCTTCCCCGGCGAGGTCACGAGTCGATGCTACACCTGCCCCTTGCTACATTGAGGCCCGCTTCCTGCCTCGTCATCGTGCCGACGGTCCCGAGCGGCGCCAGCAGGTCGAGGCCGATTCAGACCACGGGAAGGCCGTCAAAGGGAGGTTGTCGGGACGTGACTGCTTACGAGATTCTGCTTCTGTTCGATCCTGAGCTGCCGGAGGACCGGCAGGGCGAGATCGTCGCGCGCACGCGCGAGCTCGTCGATAAGAGCGGCGGTACGTGGCGCTCGCACGACGCGTGGGGCCGCCGCAAGCTCGCCTACGAGATCCAGCACAAGACTGACGGCGTGTACCACCTCGTCGTCTTCGAGTCGAACGCCGAGACGCTCGCCGAGATCACGCGCGTGTTGAAGATCACGGACGGCGTCATGCGCCACATGGCGGTTCGGCACATCGAGGGGTCCCGGACGACTGCGCCGAGAGACGAACCATTCCGTGACGACGGCCCGCGCGGTCGGAGCCACGCCCCCGACCAGGAGTACGCTGCGGCGAACGTGAGCGCGCAGGAAGAGGAGGAGTAGCGAATGGCGAACATCAATCGAGTCGTTCTGGTGGGGAACCTGACGCGCGACCCGGAGCTTCGACACACGCCCGGAGGCACGCCGGTCTGCAGCCTTCGCGTCGCGGTGAACAGCCGAAGGCGCGACGAATCCGGCCAGTGGGTCGACAAGCCGAACTACTTCAGCGTCTCGGTCTTCGGTAACCAGGCCGAGAGCTGCTCGCAGTACCTCTCCAAAGGTCGCCCCGTCGGGATCGACGGCCGCTTGGACTGGCGCGAGTGGCAGGCGCAGGACGGCGCGAAGCGCGAGGCCGTCGAGATCGTCGCGGAGTCCGTCCAGTTCCTCGGCGGGCGCGGTGACGACGCCGGCGGCGGCAATCAGTTCGTGCCAGCCGCGGCGACCGCCGAGTCGGCCGACTTTCCGCCGTCCGCCGCCGACGACGACATTCCCTTCTAGGAGAAGAGACGCATGGCACAGACGAAAGAACGCAGGAAGCGCCCCGGCGCCCCGAGCTCGGGCGGCCGGCGCAAGAGCTGTTTTTTCTGCAAGGAGAAAGTCGCCGAGATCGACTACAAGAACATCAACCAGCTACGGCGTTACATCTCCGAGAAGGGCAAGATCCGCAGCCGCCGCATCACCGGCGCATGCCGCCGACACCAGGTGCAGGTCGCATCGGCGGTCAAGCGTGCACGTGAGATCGCACTCTTGCCGTACGTCATCGACAGGTAGGCCGTGGACGTCATCCTCCTCAAAGACGTGGATCAGGTCGGGCTGCGCGGCGACGTCGTCTCGGTCGCCCGCGGCTACGCGCGGAACTACCTCTTGCCCCGCAAGCTCGCCGAGGAAGCGACGAAAGCGCGCGTCGCGGAGCTGCAGAAGCGCGAGTCGCAACGCGCACGTCACGAAGCGCGAAGCTTCGAGGAAGGTCAGCAGATCGGCGAGACGCTGACGAAGACCGTGCTGCGCTTCGACGTCAAAGCCGGATCGACAGGCGTCCTCTTCGGCTCGGTCACGCCGACCGACATCGCCGACGAGATCTGGCGCACGCGAAAGATCCGCGTCGACCGACGCAAGATCGGCATCGACAACATCAAGCGCATCGGACGCTACGACGTGCCGATCGAGGTCTTCCAAGACGTGAACGTCGAGGTCAAGACGCTCGTCGTGCCCGAGGGCGGCGAGCTTCCCTCTGACGAAGAGCTCGCAGCGATGGAAGCCGCCGAGCGCGCCGAAGCAGAGGCGGCCGCCGCAGCAGCTGCGCCGCAGCCCGCCGAAGAGTTCGCCGACGAGCTCGACGAGGCGCTGCCGGCCGAGCCGACTGCCGAGGCGAGTGAGCCCGCTGACGGGTCCGAGCCGGCCGACGAGGCCGAGCCGCCGGCGGACGAGGCAGACCCCAGCTAGCTCACGCAGGACGTTCGCGCTCGACGGATTCGGGCACCGCCCCGGCGTCGAGAGGTCCTCCACGTACCGCGCGATCGTCTCGGTCGCGTTCTGATCTCCACAACGGGCGGGGACGCTCGTCCACATGTGCGTCCACGGCTGTGGATGAACGCAGGAAGTTCCCGCTACGAGCGGCGGAACCTCCCACAGCGTGCCGTCCGACAGCCCTGTGATCATTCGACATCTTCCCTGCAAATCGGGAACTTCTGGCATGTCGAAAACCGCCTCGTCTACAGCTGGCAATCCCCACCCTCAGGTGCTTGAGTCGTCAGCGCACGTGGCAGCGCTCGCCCCAGTTCCCGACTCCGCTCCGATCCCGCCGCAGAACCTCGAAGCCGAGGAGTCGGTGCTCGGCGCGATGATGATCTCGCCCGGCGCGATCGGCGCCGTCAGCGAGATCCTCGACGCCGACGACTTCTACCGGGAGAGCCACGCGAAGATCTACCGGGCCGCCCTCGGCCTCTACGCGAAGGGCGAGCCGGTCGACGCGATCACGCTCGTCGACGAGCTCGAGGAACGCGGTGATCTCGAGGCGGCCGGCGGTCGCGTGCGCATCCACGAGCTCGCGGCGCTCGTACCGGCGACGGCGAACGCGGCGCACTACGCGCGCATCGTCCGCGAGATGGCGACCCTCCGCGGCCTCATCCGCGCAGGCACCGAGATCTCGCGGCTCGCGTGGGAGCGCGACGGCGAGACGCCGACGCTCGTCGATCGCGCGGAGCAGATCGTGTTCGACCTCTCGCAGCAGCGGGTGACGACGGACTTCACGCCGATGGACGAGCTCCTGAAGGAGAGCTTCGAGCGCATTACCGCCCTCTATGAGGCGGGCGCAGACGTCACCGGCACGCCGTCCGGTTTCCGCGATCTCGATCGCATCACCTCCGGATTCCAACCGGGCAACCTCGTGATCGTTGCTGCGCGCCCGAGCATGGGTAAGTCCGCCTTCTCTCTCTGCATGGCGGCGAACCTCGCGATTCGCGACAACGTTCCGGTCGGCCTCTTCACGCTCGAGATGTCGAAGGCAGAGGTGACGCAACGACTGCTGTGCAGCGAGGCGAAGGTCGACTCGTCGCGGCTGCGCAGCGGCCGCCTTGGCGCCGACGACTGGCCGCGTCTCGTCGCCGCAGGCGACAAGCTCGCGAAGGCGCCGATCTACGTCGACGACAGCGGCCTTCTGAACATGACCGAGATCCGCTCGAAGGCACGCCGTCTCAAGTCGCGCCACCCGGAGCTCGGCCTGATCGTCCTCGACTACCTCCAGCTGATGAGCGCCGGCGCGGCAATCGAGCATCGCGTGCAGGAGGTGTCGCAGATCTCGCGCCAGCTCAAAGTGCTCGCGCGCGACCTCGACGTTCCGATCGTCGCGCTCTCACAGCTCTCGCGCGCCGTCGAGCAGCGCGCCGACAAGCGACCGATGCTTTCCGACCTCCGCGAATCCGGTTCGATCGAGCAGGACGCCGACCTCGTCGTCTTCATCTACCGCGACGAGTACTACAACGACGAATCCGACCAGCAGGGCGTTGCCGAGGTGATCGTCTCGAAGCACCGCAACGGGCCCACGGACGCCATCAAGCTCTCGTTCCTCAAGCGCTACGCGAAGTTCGCTGATCTCGCAGCGTAAGGAGTACTCGATGTACGGAGACCAACTCGTCCAGATTTCCCCGCGAGCGACGTCGTTCACCGCTGTCTGCGAGCTGTGCGTCGAGCTCGACGCAATCGCCGGCTGGTCGGGATCGACCTTCGCCGGGCGTCTCGATCTCGACCTCGACCACGGCACGTTCCTCTGCCGGCGCGGCCACTCGATCCGCGTCGAACGCGACGGAGACCACAAGCACGAACACCGGACTGGATCCGCCGCAGCCTGATGGCGAGCTGGACACCACCGCCGCCGCCGCGGACGCGGTAGCCCGGGCGATACCGCGCACATGTGGAAGGTGAGCGGCGAGTGGCTCGGTCTCGCGATGTGGCGGCGCGGGGCGAATCGAGCCTCGGACGATCCCGTCTTCGCCCGGCGACTCGGCCAGGTCTTCGCCTTGCTCTGCGCCGGTGCGACGGTGGCCGCAGTCGCCATCGCCGTCTAGCTCCTCACCCGAGCCGCGACGCACCTCGGCCTCCGCCTTCCCTACACTGTCTCGACGTGCCTGCGACCGTGATCGTCGGCGCGCAGTGGGGCGACGAAGGCAAGGGCAAGATCGTCGACCTGCTCGCCCAACATTCGGATGTCGTCTGCCGCTACCAGGGTGGACCAAACGCCGGGCATACGATCGTCGTCGCGGACGAGACGTACAAGATCCGCCAGATCCCAAGCGGGGTGATCACCGGTAAGACGTGCGTGATCGGCGCCGGCTGTGTCGTCGATCCGCAGGTGTTCCTGGCCGAGGTCGACGAGCTCGAGTCGCGCGGCGTCTCGACGAACGACGTGCATGTCTCCGGCGAGGCGCACCTGATCATGCCGTGGCACGTCGCGATCGACGGCGCGAGTGAGCGACGGCTCGGCAACCTCCAGATCGGCACGACGCGCAGAGGTATCGGCCCTGCGTACGCGGACAAGGCGCTGCGGCTCGGCATCCGCGCGCAAGACCTCTTCGATCCGAAGATCCTTCGGCAGAAGATTGAGGTCGCCCTCGCCGAGAAGAACCTCTGGCTCGAACGTGTGTACGGCGAAGCTCCGCTCGAGCTCGACGAGCTCGCCGAGCGGCTCGAGGCGTACGCGCAGCGCATGCGCCCGTACATTGCGGACGTCTCGCTCCTCGTCGACCGTGCGCTCAAGGACGGTCAGGCCGTGCTGTTCGAGGGCGGCCAAGGAACGTTGCTCGATCTCGACCACGGCACCTATCCGTTCGTGACGTCGTCGAACACGATTTCCGGCAACGCTGCGACGAGCGTCGGGATCGGTCCGAACCGGATCGACCGCGTGATCGGCGTCTCGAAGGCATACGTCACGCGAGTCGGTGAAGGCCCGTTCCCGACGGAGATCGAAGGACCGGAGCAGGACCGTTTTCGCGAGCTCGGCGGCGAGTTCGGCGTCGTCACCGGACGCAATCGCCGCTGCGGCTGGCTCGACCTCGTTGCGTTGCGCTATGCCGTTCGTCTCAACGGGATCGAATCGCTCGCGCTCACGAAGCTCGACGTTCTCTCGCACTTCGCCGAGCTGCCGGTCTGCACGCGCTACCGGCTTCCGGACGGCACCGAGAGCGAGGATTTCCCGGCGCACCAGAGCGACTTCCACCACGCTCGTCCGGTGTTCGAGACGCTGCCCGGCTGGAACGTGCCGCTCGACGACGTCGTCGCGCTCGAGGACCTGCCGTCCGAGGCGCGCGCGTATGTCGAGTTCGTGGAGCGCGAGCTCGAAGTCGAGGTCTGCCTCATCGGCACCGGCGCCGACCGTGAGCGCGTCCTCTCGCCGCGCGGCCTCGAAGCAGTCGCGCGCGGCTAGCGCCCGCCGCCCACGTCGACCAGCGTGCCGGTCACGTACGACGAGCGGTCCGAGCAGAGCCACGCGATCGCTTCTGCGACTTCGCGCGCCTCGCCTGCGCGCTGCATCGGGATCAGGGGCGTGAGGCACTCGACGCGGTCGGGCTGGCCTCCGCTCGCATGGATCTCCGTGTCGACGACTCCGGGTCGCACGGCATTGACGCGGATCCCTTCGGCAGCGACCTCGCGCGCGAGGCCGAGCGTCATCGTGTCGACGGCCGCTTTCGACGCCGCGTAATCGACGTACTCCGCGGGACTCCCGAGGCGGCTCGCGATCGACGATACGTTCACGATCGATCCGCCTTCGCCGCCGTGACGCGTCGACATTCGCCGAACGGCTTCGCGCGCGCACACGAAGCAGCCGACGACGTTGACGGCGAGCATGCGCTCGATCCGCTCGACGGTGAGCTCGTCGACCCGGCTCTTGGCGCCGACGATGCCCGCGTTGTTCACGAGCGCCTGCACGGGACCGAGCTCGCGGTCGGCGGCTGTGAAGAGCTCGACGACGTCAGCTTCCGCGGCGACATCGCAGCGAACCGCGTGTGCGCGGCGGCCGCGAGCAACGCAGTCGTCGACAACCTGCAAGGCCGCGCCTTCTTCCTCGCGATACGAGATGCAGATGTCCCAGCCCTCGCCCGCGAGGAGCCGCGCGGTCGCAGCGCCGATGCCGCGGCTGCCGCCGGTGACGATCGCGACGCGCGCCACGCGTCAGGCGTGGCCGCGCACGGCCCACGCTCGACCGGTCAGCTCGAATGCACCGTCCGGGTTGCCGACGCGCTCATGCAAGACGTCGTGCAACCGCGCTCGCGAATCGTCGTCGAGCTTCGCGAAGTACTCGCCGATCGGGCCGACGCGAAACTGGAGCGCGCCCCAGAAGTCGTCGTAGCTTTCGTACCCGGCCACGACTGCGAGCGAGTCGGTCTCGACGTCGGTCAGGCCGGACTCTTGCCACAGCTCGCGGAGCTCTTCCTCCGACCGATAGCGCATCCGGCTCTCGTCGGCCTCGGGTGAGGAGCCGGTGACCTCGCGTGCCGAATCCCAGAAGAGCTTCAGCATCTCCATGCCGCCGGCCGCGTCCCACATGCAGGCGGCGACGACGCCGCCCGGTCGCGTCACGCGACCCATTTCGCGGACCGCCGCAGGAGCGTCGCGCATGAAGCTCACGACGAGCTGCGCGAGTGCCGCGTCGAAGAAGTCGTCTCCCCACGGCAGTTGCTCGGCCGGAACCTCCCGCACGTCAACGTCGGGCAGCCGTTCCCGCAACGCCGCGACGAACGGCGCCGACGGCTCGACAGCTTTGACGTTCTCCGCCCCGAGCCGCCGCACGAGCTCGGTCGTCAGGGCACCCGGACCGCAACCGACGTCGAGCGCGGACTGTCCGCTCGCGACGCCGGCGAAGTCCGCGAACTCGGGAGCGAGCAGTCGCGAGTAACGCCCCATGAAACGGTCGTAGGCCTCGCCTGCAACGTCGAACATGCTCGCCATGTCAACCGACTGTAGTCGCGGACCCGCGGTCGTGAAGCGGCTCGAGGTCCTCCGGCCGGTTGACGTTCACGAGGCGGGCGTCGTCGATTTCCACGACCGACACGTCCAGCGACCGCAGAGCGTCCTGCAACTTGAGCTCTCCCGCGGCGAAAGCACGCTCGAGCGCCGGGGACGCAGACTTGGCGTACGCCCCCGGGAGCGGACCGCTCTGCGGGATCGAAGCGTCGCGGCACGCACGGGCGAGCGCGCGCAAGTCCGCAGCGTCGATCAACGGACAGTCGACCGGAAGAACGAGCACGACCTCGTTCGTCGCCGCGCGAAGTGCGGCGACGACGCCGGCAAGCGGCGCACGGACGTCGGTGCCGTCGTCGAAGATCGGGAACGGAAGCTCGAGTCCGTCGCGTGCTTTGCCGACGGCGATCCTCTCGTCGCAGGCTTCGCCGAGCAGCCTCCACGCGCGGGCCGCGAGCGTCTCACCGTCGAGCTGCGCGAGCGCCTTCGGGGAGCCGAATCGCCTGCTCGCGCCGCCGACGAGGAGCGCGCCGGTCACGGAACGACGCGCCACGTCTCCGTGTAGACGTTGACGTTCCCCCGGCGCACGAAGCCGCAGAGTGTGACGCCGCGATCGCGGCCGAGCTCGATTGCGAGCGACGAGGGCGCGCCGACCGCAACGACGATCGGGCAACCGGCGACGGCCGCCTTCTGCACGAGCTCGAACGACAGCCGGCCGCTCACGCACAAGACCGACTGCGAGAGCGGCAGCAGTCCCTCGAGAAGCGCCCAGCCGATCACCTTGTCCATGGCGTTGTGGCGGCCGACGTCTTCGCGCGCGCACAGAAGGTCACCGCTCGGTGTGAAGAGCCCGGTCGCATGGAGGCCTCCGGTGGCGGCGAATGCAGCCTGACCCATGGCGAGATGCTCCGGCAGATCGGCGACGAGTTTCGCCGGCACACAGAGATCGCTCTGGACGCGCGGCGCGTCCACCGCGACGGCATCGAGCGCGCCCTTGCCGCACACGCCGCACGACGAGCTCGTGTAGAAGCTCCGCTGCAGCCGGTCGGGGTCGAAAGCCGGCGCGTCGACTTCGACGGTGTTCGCGGCGAGATCTGCCGGCGGCGCTGCGGCAACCGGCCGCAAACCTTCGGAGAGGCAGAAGCCGAGCGCAAGCTCTTCGTCGTGGCCCGGCGTGCGCATCGTCACCGCCACAGGGCGCCCGCCGATGCGAATCTCGAGCGGCTCCTCAACGGCAACGCTGTCCTGCTCGGCGCGATTCGCCGGAAATCGCAGCACCTCCGCAGCCTCGGCGGCGTACGGCGGCGGCACTTGCTCGGTCGCCATGACCTGAAGGGTAGAGCGGGCCTACTCGTCGAGCTCGCCGGCGTCGAGCTCGGCGTCGGCGCCCGAACGGGTTGCAACGACGTGGTCGAAGACGGCGCGATAGCCGTTGATCGCCGCGGCGACGTCGCCGGGCGAGATGTCGTCGGCGTCGCGCTCAACCGCCTCGGTGATCTCGCGAGCCGCGAGAAACTCCGCGACGATCTCCGGCTCGTTACCGCTCCGCGCGACCGTGTCGCTGAGGGCGTAGCCGGTCTCCTCGAGCATGCGGCCGATCAGTGCGTCGAGCTCGGGCAGTGCCTCGGCCGGGTTCTCGGAGAGCTGGTCCTCGAGCGCGCGAAGCTCGCTTTCCCATTCGTGGCGGTCGAGGCCGGGCTCGTACACGCCGTGCTGATGCGCGCGAGCGGCGACCCTGAAACATCGCGCCGACGGCTGGCGTAGCATCGCCGCGTGAAAGTCCTCGTGGTCGGGTCGGGCGGACGCGAGCACGCGCTCGCCTGGAAGCTCGCGCAGAGCCCTCGCTTGACCGAGCTGCACGCGGCCCCGGGCAATCCCGGTATCTCGGCGCTCGGACACTGCCATCCGGTTCGCGACGTGGACGCTGAAGGGCTGCTGGGTCTCGCGCTCGAGCTCGGGATCGACCTCGTCGTCGTGGGACCGGAGGCGCCGCTCGTCGCGGGCGTCGCCGACATGCTGCGGTCGCGCGGTCTCGCCGTCTTCGGGCCGAGCGCGACTGCGGCGCGCATCGAAGGATCGAAGACGTTCGCGAAGGACGTCATGCATGCGGCCGGAGTTCCGACGGCGGCGGCGCTCGCAATCGCGCGGCCGCCGTGCGTCGTCAAAGCGGACGGACTCGCGGCGGGCAAGGGCGTCTTCGTCTGCCGGACGCAGGACGAGCTGGACGCCGGGCTCGCCGCCGCGAGCACGTTCGGCAGCTCGCTCGTGATCGAAGAGCTGCTCGAAGGAGACGAGCTCTCACTCTTCGCGCTCGTCGACGGGGAGCGTGTGCTTCCGCTCGCACCGGCGCAGGACTTCAAGCGAATCGGCGACGGCGACGTCGGACCGAACACCGGTGGGATGGGCGCGTACTCGCCGGTTCCTTCGATCGACGCAGCTCTGGCCGACGAAATCGTCGAGACAGTGCACAAGCCGGTCGTCGCCGAGCTCGCAGCGCGTGACGCGTCGTTCCGAGGGCTCCTGTATGCCGGCCTGATGCTGACGGCCGAGGGGCCGCGCGTGCTCGAGTTCAACGCGCGGTTCGGCGACCCCGAGACGCAGGCGATCCTGCCGCGCCTCGAAGGCGACCTGCTCACCGCGCTGCACGCCTGCGCCGTCGGATCTCTCCGCGACGTCGAGCTCACCGTTTCGCCGCGCGCCGCCGTAACCGTCGTGCTCGCCGGCGGCGACTACCCGGCGAGCAGCGACTCCGGCACGACCATCGACGGCGTCACGGACGCCGAGGCCGACGGCGCGCTCGTCTTCCACGCGGGCACTGCATTGCGCGACGGACGCCTCGTCACAAACGGCGGGCGGATTCTCAACGTCGTCGGAACAGGCGAGACGGTGAGCGGCGCGCGCGAAGCGGCGTACCGCGGGGTCGACCGGATCTCGTTCGCCGGAATGCGGTACCGTCGCGACATCGCGGAGCTCGTGCATGCCTGAGCCGCTCGTCGGCATCCTCGTCGGCTCGGAATCCGATCGCGAGCGCATGCAGGGCGCGATGGACGAGCTCGACAAGCGCGAGATCGGGTGGGAGTTCGAGGTTCGCTCCGCTCACCGCACGCCTGACGCCGTCGCCGAGTACGCGCGAGGCGCACGCGAAAGCGGCTTGCGCGTCCTGATCTGCGGCGCCGGCCTCGCCGCCGCCCTACCGGGCGTCGTCGCTGCGCACACCGACCTGCCGGTGATCGGCGTTCCGTTGCGCTCGAGCCTGAGCGTGCTCGACGGCCTCGACGCGTTGCTCTCGATCGTCCAGATGCCGCCGGGCGTTCCGGTGGCAACGGTCGGTGTCGACAACGCGCGCAATGCCGGCGTCCTCGCCGCTCGCATCCTCGGCGCGTGACGATCCGGCGCGCGACGGCAGCAGACGCGCGCGCAATCGCAGAGGTGCACGTGCACACGTGGCAGGCCGCGTACCACCATGTGTTTCCGGCAGACGTGCTCGAGAGCCTCTCGGTGGACGAGCGCGAGACCAGCTGGCGACGCACTCTGGAGGAAGAGTCGCTACCCGCCTGGGTCGCCGAGGACACGGGCGGGGCAATCGTCGGCTTCGCGAGCGCCGGCCCTTCGCGAACCGAGGAAGACGTTGCCGAGCTCTACGCGATCTACGTCCGTCCCGAAACGTGGGGCAGCGGTGCCGCGCGCGAGCTGATGCACGCCGTCATCGGATGGTTCATCGCCGAGGAGTACACGACCGCGATGCTCTGGGTCCTCGACGACAACCCGCGCGCGCGGCGCTTCTACGAGCGAGAGGGATGGCGGCGCGACGGCGACCGCGTGGACGAGGTTCGCGGCGTCGAGGTTCGCGAGGCGCTGTACCGGCTGACCCTCGTCGGCGCCTGACGCCGGTGGCCAAGTTCGGAGCGGGTTCGCGGCGCGGCGCGTCGGGCCCATCCCAAACCCCCACCCACCCCGGGGTTGAAACTGTGCCTGCTCGCGGACGCCGAGTCTGTGTCAATTTCGGGCCGATTCGTGCATCGATCCGCCGGCAGCCGCGGTCTCTACACTGGCACGAGTGATCGCGCGCTACTCCCGTCCGGCCATGGCCAGGGTCTGGTCGGATGAGGGCAAGCTCGAGACCTGGTTGGAGGTCGAGCTGGCGGCGCTCGACGCGTGGGCCGAGCTCGGTGTCGTGCCGGCGGATGCTGCGCGGGCGATTCGTGACGACGCCGTCGTGCCGACGCCGGAACGGGTGGCAGCGCTCGAAGCGACTCTGCACCACGACACCGCCGCGTTCGTCGACGCCGTCGCGGAACAGCTCGGCGAGGAAGGCCGCTGGTTCCACTATGGCCTCACCTCGTCGGATGTCGTCGACACCGCGCTCGCCCTCCAGATCCGCCGCGCCGGCGAGCTGATCCTCGACGAGCTCGAACGGGCACAGGACGCAGTCGTCGCTTGCGCGCGGGTGCACAAGGACACGCTCTGCGTGGGCCGCACACACGGCGTGCACGCCGAGCCGACGACGTTCGGGCTGAAGCTTGCCGGCTGGGCGTTCGAGCTCGATCGCGGACGCACGCGCGTGGCGCGGGCACTCGACGGCATTCGCGTCGGCAAGCTCTCCGGCGCGGTCGGAACCTACGCGGCGACGGATCCCGAGCTCGAGCGTCTCGCATGCGAGCGGCTCGGGCTCGAACCGGCACCCGTTTCGACGCAGATCCTGCAACGCGACCGTCATGCCGAGTTGCTGGCCGCCCTCGCGGTCGTCGCCTCGTCGCTCGACAAGTTCGCGCTCGAGATCCGGCACCTTGCGCGCACCGAGGTCGCCGAAGTTCAAGAGCCCTTTGGCAAGGGCCAGAAGGGCTCGTCGGCGATGCCGCACAAGCGGAACCCGGTCGTCGCGGAGCGGATCTGCGGGCTCGCACGCGTCGTGCGTGCGGCGTCGATCGTCGGTCTCGAGAACGTCGCCCTTTGGCATGAGCGCGACATCTCGCATTCGTCTGCCGAGCGCGTCGTCATACCGGACGCGTTTCTTGCGCTCGACTACATGCTCGACCGATTCACATGGCTCGTCGAAGGACTCGTCGTCAGGCACGAGCGAATGCGCCGGAACCTCGAAGGAAGCCACGGCCTTTTCTTCAGCCAGCGCGTGCTGCTGGCGCTCGTCGAGTCCGGCCTCGCACGCGACGACGCCTACCGGCTCGTGCAGCGTCACGCGATGCGTGCGTGGGACGAAGAGACGGACTTCGCCGAGCTCGTACGCGCTGACTCCGAGATCGCGGGGCGGGTCGATCTGGATTCCGTGTTCGACCTTCGTGCGTACACACGACACATCGACACCGTGTTCGAGCGCTTGGCGGCGCTCGAGCGGAAGGAGGAAACGCTGCATGTCTGAGACCGCGACCCACGTCGCATCCGGGAAGGTCCGCGAGCTCTATGCGCTCGACGACGAACGACTCTTGCTCGTCGCGAGCGACCGGATCTCCGTCTTCGACGTCGTTCTGCCCACACCCATCCCGGACAAGGGTCGCGTCCTCACCGGCCTCTCCGCGTTTTGGTTCACACTGCTGCGACCGATCGTCGCCAACCACATGCTCGCGCTGCGCGACGATGGACGCTCCATGGAGTGCAAGCGGCTCGAGATGCTGCCGGTCGAAGTGATCGTGCGCGGCTACATCACCGGCTCGGGCTGGAAGGACTACCAGGCGACAGGCATCGTCTCCGGCCATCAGCTGCCGGAGGGCTTACGCGAATCGGACCAGCTGCCGGAGCCGATCTTCACGCCCTCGACGAAGGCCACAGAAGGTCACGACGAGAACATCACGCGCGACCGCGCGGCCGAGCTCGTCGGCGAAGAGCGAATGCGCGAGCTCGAACGCGTCGCGATCAAGCTGTACACGACCGCTGCGGCGTACGCGCGGCCGCTCGGGATCATCATCGCCGATACGAAGTTCGAGTTCGGCCTCGACGAGAGCGGCAAGTTGGTTCTCGCGGACGAGGCGCTCACGCCTGACTCGTCCCGCTTCTGGCCCGCTGAGAGCTACGAGCCCGGACGCTCGCAGGAGAGCTTCGACAAGCAATACGTCCGCGACCACACCGAGGCGAGCGGCTGGGACAAGACCTATCCGGGTCCCGAGCTGCCCGACGACGTGGTAGCGCGCACCCGGTCGAAGTACGTCGAGGCGTTCGAGCTCCTGACGAAGATCCCATTCGACAAATACGTCGAGGATCCGACGGTGGTGCTCGGGTGACGAAGATGCACGCGACGGTCCTCGTCCGGCCGAAGCCGGGCATCCTCGATCCACAAGGCCGCGCCGTCGAGAACGCGTTGCAGCACTCGGGGTTTGCCGTCGAGGGTGCGCGAGTCGGCAAGGTGATCGACCTCGACGTGGACGCACAGGACGAGGTCTCAGCGCGCGAGGAGGTAGAGCGGATGTGCGCCGAGCTCCTCGCGAACCCGCTCGTCGAGAGCTACGAGATCGAGGTTCGCGGCTGATGCTGCCTAAGCCGCGGGTGGGAGTCGTGCGCTTCCTCGGCTCGCTCGACGACCACGACGCGCTGTGGGCGGTGGGGGCGCTCGACGCCGAGGCGGTTCCGGTGTGGCACGCGGAGAGCGAGCTGCCGGAGCTCGACGCCGTCGTCCTTCCCGGCGGCTTCTCGTACGGTGACTACCTGCGCGCCGGCGCGATCGCGCGGTTCGCGCCGGTGATGCGCGACGTCGCTCGGTTCGCCGGTGACGGCGGGCTCGTGCTCGGCATCTGCAACGGCTTCCAGATCCTTTGCGAGGCCGGCCTGCTACCGGGAGTGCTCCGCGCGAACGACTCGCTCTCGTTCATCTGCCGCGACGTGCGACTCCGCGTCGAGCGCGTCGACACTGCGTTCACGTCGCGTTGCGAGCCGGGCCAGGAGCTCGTCATCCCGGTGAAGCACGGCGAAGGGTGTTACGTGCCGCCGCCCGACCTGCCGGAAGAACAGGTCGTGCTTCGGTACGTCGAGCCCTGTAACGGCTCGATCGACGACATCGCGGGCGTCATGAACGCCGACGCGAACGTGTTCGGCCTCATGCCTCACCCGGAGCACGCCGTCGATCCGCTCCTCGGCTCGGCGGACGGGGCGCTCGTGCTCGCATCGCTCGTCGACGCCGCGCGCGAGCGCGTGCTCGCGGCCGCGTGATTGTTAGCTCAGCCGAGCCCGAGCGCCTCCGCAAGTGCCGGATGCTTCGCAAGCTCGGCTCGTAACCGTGCGATGTCCTTCGCCCTGAGCGTGACGGGCCCGCGCCGCGCGGTGCCGCCTGTCTTGTAGACGAACCGGACGAGCTGCTCGCCATTCCCAGTCTCGAGCAACTGCACCGCCGATGCGAACCGTTTCTCCCTCGCCCGCTGCGGCAGGTTCAACTCGTCGACGAGGTCCGCCGGTCCCCACGGTGTCGCCGTTCTCGCTCTCGTTTCCATCGAAGTCAACGTAGCGATCGAGTTCCGACGTGTCTGTGACGACTTCGCGCCGAAAGTGCAACAACGCCTAGAGTCCCGCGCGTGCTCGTTGCCACCCCGCCGGCCTGCACTCCAGCTGCCGCGCGCGCTGCGATCCTCGCGGCGCCGACACTCGCACCGCTACGCGCGACGGTCAAACCCGGTGGCGGCGGTGGACCCGACCGCGTCATCTGCCACGACCTGACCGGCGACGGCATCAACGAGCTGGCCGTCACCGTCTTCAGCGGCGGAACCGCAGGCGATATCGCCTGGGTCGTCTTCAGACGCGACGGAAATCGCTGGCGCGTCGCGCACCAGGAGCTCGACGTCTACAAGCTCGGTCTCGTGCGAGTCGGCCGCGATCTCGTCGAGACGACGCCGATCTACCGGAAACGCGATCCGAACTGCTGCCCGAGCGGCGGCTTCGTCCATCGACGCTTCCACTGGAACGGGATGCGCTTCGTCGTCGTCAGGCGCTGGCACGACGGCCGAGCGGGGCCTTAGCCGAAGCGCCCCTCAGATGTTCCCCGAGAACGTGTCGCACGCGCTCGGGTTCCCGGAGCGGAAGCCGTTGCTGAACCACGTCCGCCGCTGCTCGGACGAACCGTGCGTCCACGTCTCCGGATTCACTTGGCCGCGCGTGCGCGCCTGAATCCGATCGTCGCCCACCGCGGCTGCCGCGTCGAGGGCGTCCGCAACGTCGCGCTCGGTGAGATCGACGATGTAACCGGTCGCGACGGCGTGCTTCGCCCACACGCCTGCGTAGCAGTCGGCCTGCAGCTCGGTCCGGACGGAACCGCCGCTCGCGCCCTGGCCAGAGCGGCCGAGATCGCCGAGCAGATCCTGAACGTGGTGTCCGTATTCGTGCGCGAGCACGTACGCCTCGGCAAGCGGACCGCCCTGCGCGCCGAACTGCGATTGCAGCTCGTCGAAGAAATCGAGGTCGATGTAGACGCGCTTGTCGTTGGGGCAGTAGAACGGCCCGACGTCGGAGGTCGCCGTGCCGCACCCCGTACCGACCGACCCCGTGAAGAACACTGTCTTCGCCGGCGCGTAGTTCCGGACCGCGCCGGACCAGAACTTCTGCACGCTGTTGATGTCGGCGACGATGCGACAGTCTTGCCGCCGGTTCGCGTCGGCCCCGGTCTGACACTCCTCGCCCAGCGCTTGGCTCGGAGGCGCCTGCGCGACCGTCTCGCCGTTCAAGTTGTCGAGCGGGCTCGTGGCGCCGCCGCCGAGGAACGTGATCAACAGGTAGATGACGATCCCGGCGAGACCGAGGCCGCCGCCGCCGACCGCGACTCCCCCGGGAAGGCCTGTGCGGCCGCGCGCGTCCGTGACCTGCGAGGTGTCGAGCCTGGCTCCAGGACGGAAACGCACCCTAACGTCCTCCCACGGTTCGGCCAGTTGCGAAACACGGACTAGGCTCTGCGGCGGTGGACGGGAAGCTCACGCGTCGCGGATCGCTGCTCCAGTTCGGCGGTTTCGTCGCAGCCGCTCTTGGCCTCCGCGCTGCGGCCGACGCAGAGGCGAGCGGCGGCCCCGCCGGGGTCGCGACCGGCGCTGTCAGCTGCGTCCTCGCCCCGGAGCAGACGGAGGGGCCGTTTTACGTCGCCGGCGCGGCCACCAGGAGGAACGTCACGGAAGGCCGCCCCGGCACTCCGCTTGCGTTACGGCTGACCGTCGTCAACGCTTCGACGTGCAAACCCATTCGCGGCGCTTCGGTCGAGATCTGGCACTGCGACGCCGGAGGCGCGTATTCGGGGTCCGTCGCGAACAATCCGGGCACGACCTTCCTCCGCGGTGTGCAGCGCACGAACGCGAGCGGCGTCGCGCTCTTCGACACGATCTACCCCGGCTGGTATCCGGGACGCGCCGTGCATGTGCACGTAAAGGTGCACGTGGGCGGCAACGTCGTGCACACAGGACAGCTCTATTTTGCGGACACGGTCACGGACAAGGTGCACTCGCGCGCGCCGTACAGGCAACACGGACAGCGCGTGACGCGGAACGGCGACGACGCGATCTTCGTCAACGGCGGGCGCCGCTCGCTGCTCCACACGCAAGCGCAGAACGGCGGCAAGCGCTACGTCGCGGCGATCGCGATGGGCGTGCAGCGCTAGCGCTCAGGCGTCGATCGCGATATGCCCCGGCTGCGCGGCGACACGCTCGAGCCACGCGCGCACCGACGGGTACGCATCGAGATCGAATCCGCCTTCGTGCGCGACGTGCGTGTACGCATAGAGCGCGATGTCGGCGATCGTGAAAGCGGAGCCGACGAGGAACTCGCGCCCGGCGAGGTGCCGCTCCATCGCCGCGAGCGCGCGGTAGCCGGCGCGTTGCTTCTCTGCGCGCTGCGGCTCGAAGGCCTCCGGCCGTCCCGAGTAGGCGAGCCAAAAGCGCGCGACTGCGATCGCAGGCTCATGGTCGTATTGCTCGAAGAAGAGCCACTGCAGGACCTGCGCCCGCTCGTAGGGATCCTCCGGAACGAACCGCGTGCCGTCGCCGAAGTACCAGAGGATCGCGTTGGACTCCGCGAGCGGGCGACCGTCGTCGAGGACGAGCGTCGGCACGCGCTGGGCCGGATTCAGATCGCCGATGAGCTCGTCGCGGCCGGTCCGGTCGACGACGCTGACCTCCCGCGTCTCGTACGCGAGCCCGAGGTGCGCGAGCAGAAGTCGCACCTTGTAACAGTTGCCGGAGACCGCGCTGTTGTAGAGGAGCACGCTCCGACTTTACGGATCCGTAGCCGCCTTGCGCGTCGATACGCTCGCAGCGATGGACGCTGCGCACACCGAGTCGAACCGTGTCACGACGCTCGAACTCTTCTTCGACCTCGTCTTCGTCTTCACGATCACCCAGCTGACGGCGGTTCTGCACAACGATCCGTCGTGGCAGTCGTTCGTGCAGGTCGTGCTCATGCTCGGCGTGATTTGGTGGATGTACGGCGGCTACGCGTGGATGACGAATGCCGTCTCCGCACACACGACCAACCGACGTTTGCTGCTGCTCGGCGGAATGGGGAGCTATTTCATCCTTGCTCTCTCTGTCCCGCACGCCTTCTCGAGTAGCGGCCTCGCTTTCGGGCTCGCCTATCTCGCGATCGTCGTCGTGCACACGACGCTCTTCACGCGTGCCACGCAAATCACCGTCGCGCGCGCGATCCTGCGACTGGCTCCTTACAACATCCTCTCGGCGGTGATGATCGTGGCCGGCGGCGCGATCGGTGGGACGGCGCAGTACGCCCTCTGGTCGGTGGCATTCGTGTTCGAGTGGCTCACGCCGTTTGTTCAACCGCCGAGCGGGTTCGCGATCGAGCCGTCGCACTTCGTCGAACGGCACGGGCTCGTCGTGCTTGTCGCGATCGGCGAATCCGTCGTCGCAGTCGGGATCGGCGCCTCGCATCTACCTGTCGACGTTCCACTCGTCGTCGTTGCGACGCTTGGCCTCGCCGCGAGTGCGTGCCTGTGGTGGCTTTACTTCGGCGGCGACGACACGCAGGCCGAGCGGGCGCTGTCCGCGCTCGAACCGGTTGCGCGTGCCTGGGCGGCGTTACGCGGCTTCGGCTACTGGCACATCCCGATTCTGCTCGGGATCGTGGCCGCCGCCGCCGCAGAGCGTGATGCGCTCGCCGACCCGCCGGCGGAGCTGCACTGGGCCCGTGCCTCGCTCCTTGCCGGCGGGATCGCGGCATTCCTTGTCGGGGATCTGCTGTTCCGTCATGAGTTGCGGCTCGGGACGATGCGGTTCCGAGCGATGGCGACGCTCGCCGTCCTCGCGACGATTCCGCTCGGTGCGGTAGTAAGCGCGAGCGCTCAGATCGCCGCGCTCGTGGCGGCGCTCATCGTGGCAATCGTTGCCGAATCGCGGGCGGACGCGGCAGTTGTGCCGACGGCCACAGTGACGAGAAAGGAGTTTGCGTGAGCGACCAACCTACGATCACCGCACACATCGTCGTCGCCGACGCTGCTCGTGCAGCCGACTGGTACCGCGAAGTTCTCGGAGCCGAGGAGCAGGCGCGTATCGAGCTTCCGGGCGGAAAGTTGATGCAGGTCGAGCTGCGCTTCGGCGGATCCACAGTGATGCTCGCGGACGAGTTTCCGGAGCTCGGCGTGCTGTCGCCGCTCGCGATCGGCGGCACTGCGACCGTCTTGCACCTGCGCTGCGCCGACGTCGACGAGGTGTGGAAGCGCGCGACCGCGGCGGGGGTCGAAGTGCGACAGCCGCTCAGCGACACGTTCTGGGGCGAGCGGTACGGTCAGATCACGGACCCGTTCGGACACCGCTGGGGGCTCGCGCAGCACCTCCGCGACGTGCCGCAGGAAGAGATGCAGCGCGCCGCCGCCGCGCTGTTCAGCGGCGGCGACGCGCATTGAGTCGCGCCCGTTAGTTCGCTGTTCCGGGAGTCGGCGGTGACGCGACCGTGAAGTCGCTTACGTTGTTGTTTGTGTCGCGGCCGTTCGGCGTTCGCGCCGCGCTCGATCCTGGCGCGTCGCTCGCGGGGGGCGCCGCCGCTGCGGATCCTTCAACGAACGCGTTCGCCGCAGAGCCGTAGCCGACGGAGTCGAGGAGCGTCCCCGACGCGTCGCGCACGCCGATTGCACCACCAGTCGCGGCGAGGCCGAACGCGAACGACTGATTCGGCGTCTTCGCGCCTGCGTAGGCGCTGCCGCCGAGCAGGTAGTACGCGCCCGCTGCGAGCGTCGTGCCCGCCGGCACGGTTGAGAGCGTGACATCGGACGTGCCGGTCGCCGAGCGGTAGACGACCTTGAAGCCGCTGATGTCGATCGCAGCGCTGCCGACGTTCGCGATCTCGACGAATTCGTCCGCGGCCGCGCCGGTCGTGCCGGTCGAGAACTCGTTGACGACGAGCGTTCCCGCCGGAGGCGGCGGCGGTGGCGGAGGAGGCGGCGGCTCGGTGCTCGAACCGCTGCACGCGAGGACCGCCCTTCGCGAGCCGTCATAGGTCAGCGCGATCTTGCCGGCGACGCCGTCGGCAGTGCAGGCGACGCCGTCCAGCTGCTCGAGCGAGGTGAGCCCTGATCCGGCGGGGCCCGCGGGTCCTTGCGGGCCGGCCGGGCCTTGCGGACCTGCAGGACCCTGCGCACCCGGCGAACCCGCCGGGCCTGACGGGCCAGCAGGACCAGCAGGACCGGCAGGACCGGTAGGCCCAGCGGGTCCAGCTGGGCCGGGCGGTCCTGCGGGACCGCCGTCGCTCGACCACGAGACCGCGACCTCGTTGTGCCGGCACGACGACGCGTCGTGAACGAGCCGCAACCGTCCGTCGCTTACGGCGCTACACGCATGGATGACACTCGAGCTGCCGTCGGCAACCGACGCAGCGAGAGCTGCACCCGCGCCCCCGCCGACGACTGCGACCACGGCCGCGACGCGGGGGATCCAACCTCTCTGCATGACGCTCCTTTCGTTCGGGAGCGTTCTGAATATCCACGCGCAATCCGAGCCGATAGTGTCCGCGCGCAAGCCGGCGCGGAATCGTCACCGATGGGTGCGCCGCGAGCGTCTTACGCGCGGATGCGCGAAGCGAGCAGGCGTGCGTAGCGGATCTCCGTCTGCATGACGCTCTTTGCGTTCGCGTAGGGCGCGATCATCGCCAGCGTCACCTCGGTTCGCCCGCGGCCGAACACCACGAGGTCGAAGAACACCCTGACCGTTGATCCGGAGGCGGGTACGTCCATGACGGCCCGGTAGGCGGCGGTGTGGGTCGCGACCTGCGGAAACGAGAGCTTCTGCAGAGAGACGAAATGGACTCCCGAGCCAACCTGCTGCGCCACCGCCGTGCGGAGACAGGGAAGGAGCTGCGGCGACAACACGCTCCGCTGCCAGTCGAGCTCGACCATGTGCGGCGACTGCAGAACTTCCGACACGCTGTCGACCGTCGTCACGTCGTGTGACCACATGGTGTGCGCCGCGCCGAGGACGACGAGATCGGACTGCTTCGGGTTGAAATTCGGGCAAGGGAGATCCGACGAGAGATCGGGCTTCAGAGAGCCGCCCTGCCAGCCTCCCGAGCCGAGGTCACTGCGCCTGAGCACGGTGGCACGCGCCGCGGCTTGACCCTCGGCGGTGTACTTGATCGTCGGCTTGTCCGCGAGCGCGGATGCTGCAAGTGCGAGCGCCGCCGTGAGTGCGACGAGGAAGAGAACGGCGGTCTTGCGACAGGGCAGCGGGGTCATCGGTCGGCTCCAAGTGCGGCGGGAAGGACTGCCTCCTTCATCGACCGCCGGGCGCCACCGCCGATCCCCCTTCTGAGCGGAGCTTATTCCGTGTCGCGACCAGCGCGAACCCCGCGAGCACGAACGGCAGGCTCCAGGCAAGGCTATGCAAGGCTCGCTTGCCGACGACAGTCGCTGAAGTTCAGCTGCGCTCGCACACCGGCGAGATTGCGCTTCCGGATCAACCGCCGCTGCGGTCGATCAGGTAGATGCGGTAGCCGTCCAGAACCCCGCACGAGCGCAAGTCAAATCCTCACGGTCACGAGAGCTCGACTCTGAATAGAACCGCGGGCCGCACCTGATACACAGGCTATGAGGGCAGCGCGCCGCCCGGCATCACGACGACCTTGACGATTCGATCGTCGTCGAGGGTCAAGCACACCGCGAAGTCACGCTCGTACGCCAGTTCGCCGGTTTCGCGCCAGCGGGCGATCTCACGCGTGCGGGCAATGATGTCGCCGTCAGCGTCCTCAAGCTCACGTGTCGCCTGTTCCATTTCGAATTGCTCGTCTCCGGTCGCCTTCTGAAGCACCTGCCGGCATGCTGGGATACCACGAAAGGTGCCGCGCGGCGTCACGGTCTCGACATCGGGATCGAGCAACTTTTCCGCCGCGTCATGATCGTGCGCCGTGACTGCCTCGATGAACCGACGTGCGCAGGCGAACTTCGCTTCTAGCAAGCGCTCGCGCGCGTGTTGTTCATCCGCGTTCAATGAGCTCGATTCGATATCCGCCGGGATCCTTGA
>JBKPRX010000042.1:0-10350 GCA_046734795.1 Actinomycetota bacterium | reverse complement strand
CGCCGCGTCCCCTTCTGGTTCCGCATCGAAGCGCCGAAGCTTTCGCAGGTGCCGCATACGCGCCTCGCGAAGTCCGGCACCTACCGAGCGACAACCGCGCGCGGCTCCTCCCTCGTCAGCGAGTACCGCTATCCCGAGCGCGGACCGGTCGCGGGGTCGCCATCACGGCTAGCCGGACCCGAGATCGCATATCGCATCGTTTTGACCCGTCCGGTCGCGAACTTCGGCGCGGCCGTCGTGTCGGAGGCAAGCGGCGTGCGTGTGCAACCGCGACTCGTCTTCGCAGACGACGAAAACCGGCTCGTCGGCAATACCGGTTTGCCGGGCAACCTGAACCCGTACCAGGACTTCGGCCGGCTCGAACCGGTCGTCGCGGCGGTGCGTCCGGCTGCGGGCGCATACGACCTCGTCTTCGACACGCCGGACCGCGACCGCGCGGGCTCGTTCGTCTTTCGCTTCTGGGTGGGTGATACGAAGCCGCCTTCGGTCCGGCTCGTGCGCCGGAGCAGCACGTCACTCGTCGTCGCAGTTCACGACGCCGGCGCGGGCGTCGACCCCGGCTCGCTCACCGCGCGCGTCGACGGCCGGCTCGCCGACGTCCGCTGGTCCGGCGGGCACGCGATTGTCGCCGCCCGCTTCCTTCGAAGCGGCGCTCACCAGCTGACGTTCACCGCCTCCGACTACCAGGAAGCGAAGAACATGGAGAACACCGGCCCGATTCTCCCGAACACGCGTGTCTACCGCACGCGGTTCATCGTCCCCTAGCGCGAGCTAGAAGCGCCGGTCTGTTTCTTCGGTCGTCGGCAGATCGGCGAGGTCGCGGCGCACGCTCTCCTCGAACTCGACCGTTTCGTTGCGGAGCAGCTTCAAGTTCGCCTTCCGGCGAGCCCGGTCGCGACGCTGCCGCGCTTCGAACCCGAACCGCGATCCGAGGCGAGGCCATTCGGCACCGATCAGCACCGCTAGCGCCAGCGCGAGCAGAGCGATGTACAGCCAGCTCACGAGCCGCATCTTACCGCGACTCAACGCACCCGAACTCGGCCGTTAACCCATTGGCCGTCGCGGCCGATAGAGGGCTCATGGCTCTGCCGCTCGCCGCCACGTACCTCCTCTTCGCTGCGACCCTGATGCGATCGCTCCTCGTCCGTGCCCGACTGCTGCCACCGACGTGTGCGTCGTGTGGCCTCCCGCACGAGCGACAGCGGCTCGGCGACCCGGTCTGCACCTGTAACAGCGACGAGTCGTAGCTACGGCCTGTAGGCCGTGACCGCGCCGAAGAGGTCCTCGAGCTTCCGCTCGAGGTATCCGATGTACGGCCCGGGATCGAGCGGCGCGCCGGTCGCGAGCTCGAGCGTCTCTCGCGCCGTGAACTTGCGTCCGTGGCGGTGGAGCTCCTCGGCGAGCCATTCGCGGAGCGGCGTGAACTCGCCGCGCTCGAACTGAGCGTCGAGGTCGCCGAGCTCGGCTGCTGCCCGTTCCCAGATCTGAACCGAGATCACATTTCCGAGCGAGTACGTCGGGAAGTAGCCAAAGCCGAGATCCGACCAGTGGAGGTCTTGCAGGACGCCCAAGACGACGTCGGGCGGAGTCAGGCCGAGGTACTCGAGCATCTTCGCGTCGAAAGCGTCGGGAAGGTCGCGCAACGCGAGCGACCCGGACAGCACCTCGCGCTCGAGCTCGTACCGGATGATGATGTGGAGGTTGTAGGTCACCTCGTCCGCCTCCACGCGGATGAGCGAGCGCTCCACCTTGTTGATCGCACGATGGAACGTCTCCAGCGGTACGTCGGCGAGCTCCGCGAGCGCTGACTGGAGCCGCGGATACGCGAACCGCCACGTGGAGAGCCGTCGGCCGACGAGGTTCTCCCAGAGCCTGCTCTGCGACTCGTGCAACGCCATCGATACACCTGAGGCGAGCGGCGTGCGCGCGAGCGATGGCGAGATGTGGCGCTCGTAGACGCCGTGACCGAACTCGTGCAGGCACGCGAAGACACCCCCGAGCCCGGTCGGCTCGAAACGCGTCGTCAGGCGGATGTCCATCGGGCCGATCGAGATCTGGAACGGGTGCACGGCTCGCGCAAGCGACCACGATTTCGCGTCGTAGCCCCACTCGCCGAGCAGCCACAGCGAGAAGCGGCGCTGGCCGTCGATCGGGAACTCGCGCGCGAGGCACGAGTCGTCGACCGGCTCCGCGTCTTCGATCGCGTTGATCATGGGCGGCAGCGCGAGCCGCAGCTGCTCGAAGACGGGATCGATCTCCTTCGTCGTCAGCGCGGGCTCGTAGTCGTCGAGGAGGACGTCGTACGGATCGTCGTAGGGCGCGAAGCACTCGATGTACTCGCGCTTGAGCTCGAGAGTGCGCTCGAGCTGCGGCAGGAGCAGTCCGTAGTCGCGCTCCTCGCGTGCACGTAGCCATGCCTGGTACCCGAGACTCGAGCCGCGCACGAGCTCTTCCTGGAGCTTCGTCGGAACGCGACGCGCTTTCTCACTGTCGCGCCGCATGATCCTGATGAGGCTCGCTTCGTCCGATTGGGGATCGAGCTCTTGCTCGTACCCGCGGAGATCTTCGAGGAGCGACGCGAGCTCGTCGGACGTCCAGCGCTCATGGGCGAGGCGGTGGACGGTCGCCTTCTGCTCGCCGCGCGCCGTCGCGCCGCCGGGCGGCATGTGCGTCTCCTCGTCCCACGAGAGCAAATCCGCGACTCGGCCGAGGTCGGCGAGCTCGTTCGAGATCTGCCGCAGTTCTTGGAAGCGCTCGGTCACCGGTCGTTCACCGGCGGCACGATAGCGCGCGCGCGTTCAGGGGCCGGCGGCGCGAATCTGTTCGCGGACCGTCTCGAGGACCCGCGCGACCTGGCGGTCCACGAGCGGGCCGAGCAAGTGGCCGCCGAGGCGCGCGCCTGGACCTCCGAGCTGTACGTCAGCCGCCCAGCGCATGTGCGTTCCAGTGTCGATCTCTTGGAGGTCGAACGATGTGTCGACGGTCAGGGAGCCGCCGACGCCCTTGCCGTGTGCGTGCAGCCGGCCGTGTTCCGGCTCGTTGTGCTCGACCAGCTCCACCGCAAGCCGCATCCGAAGCGGAAGCTTGCCGAGGCGGATGCGTACGTCAGCCGACCAGTGCGTCTCATCGTGCACGCTCACGCTTGCAACTCCGGGCAGCGTCGCCGCGAGCGTGTCCGGATGGATCAGAGCGCGCCACACAGTTTCGCGCGGTTCGTCGAACTCTGCCTCGCCGTCGCGCTGCATCTCAGCCTTGCTCGGCGACGCTGCGACCGAGCGCGGCCACCGGAGCGATCTCGTCGTCGAGAAGCGGTTCGCGCCGCTGCTTTCGCTCGAGCGCGGCAGCGACAAACGGAGCCAGCTCTTCTGCCTTGCCCGCTTCGCGCTCGTCGCGCGCTTCCGCGAACTCCGGCAGCACCTCGGCCGCAAAGAGCTCGAGCGCTTCGCAGATGTGCCCGTGCTCGTTCCGGCCGGCCTGCTGGATGAAGACGACCTGGTCGACGCCGGCCTCGGCGAAGACGCGCAGCCGTTCGCGAACCTGCTCAGGCGTGCCGATGCCGCCTTCGGCCGGTTCGAGCTCGGGGAAGGAATGGCTGATCGCTTCGAACTGCTCCCAGATGTTGGTGCGCCCGGGAACGTGCGAGCCGAACCCGTAGTGCCAGCCGAGCGCGAAGCGGAAGAAGCGAAAGCCGTCGCGGAAGCGCGCACGTGCGACATCTCCGTCCGCATGCACGCCGAAGCTCGAGACCATGCAAACGTTCGCGTTGACGGCGTGCCCGATCGGCACGCACTCCGTTTTGAGGATGCGGTAGTAGTCGTCAACCCATTGCTTCGCCTCTTCCGCGTCGACGAATGCGAACGTGAGCGCACCGACGCCGAGCCGCGCGGCGAGCTTGATCGTCTCGCGGTTCGAGCACGCCACCCAGAGCGGTGGATGCGGACGTTGAACCGGTTTCGGCACGACGTTGCGGCACGGCATCGAGAAGAACTCGCCCTCGAATCCCGGGTACGGCTCGAGCGCCAACATGTCGGCGGCCTGCTCGACCGCTTCGAGCCACATCGCCCGCTTCTGCTCGACGGGCACGCCGAAGCCGCCGAGCTCGAGCCGCGACGACGACTCGCCCGTCCCCCACTCCACGCGTCCGCCGGAGACGAGGTCGAGCGTCGCGATCCGCTCGGCAACGCGCGCAGGATGGTTGTAGGCCGGCGGCATCAGCGTGATCCCGTGCCCGAGACGGATCCGTTTTGTCCGCTGCGAGCACGCCGCCAGAAAGACCTCGGGCGCAGACGAATGCGAATACTCCTCGAGGAAGTGGTGCTCGACCTCCCACACGTGGTCGAAGCCGACGCGATCGGCGAGCTCCACCTGCTCGAGCGCGTCCTGGAAGAGCTTCAGCTCGTCGCCGTCCCCCCACGGCCGCGGCAGCTGGTGCTCGTAGAAGATCCCGAACCGCATCGAGCGACTCTACGCGAGCTACTCGAGGTTCTCGCCCGCACGTCGGCTACGTCCAAGACGCGGGGCCGGACGTGCTTGAGCTCCCCGGGTTGGACTCGAACCAACAACCCTCCGGTTAACAGCCGGATGCTCTGCCAATTGAGCTACCGGGGATTGGCGGCCGAAGTGTAGCCGCGGCTACGCGAAGGCGCGGATCGCGGTTCGGACCTCCGCAAGCGCCTGCTGGAGGTCGAGCATCCGCGTGTCGTCGGCGTCCGCAAGCTCACGCCGAAGACGCCGCTCGCGGAGTCGTAGCAGGAGCTGCTCGCCCGTTAGCTCGTCGATCGATTCCATTTCTGCACACGCGTGAAGCTCTGCGAGGTACGCCGTCAGCGCTTCGTCTGCTGCGACCTCGCCGAGGAGGTGCGCGTGCATGCGCCGGTTGAGCGGCGCGTCGAAATGATCGGCCGACAGCTTCTCGAGGAAGCGCGCAAGGGACGCGTGCGCTGCTACCGCCGCGAGTGCGTTTCGCTCCAAGCGCGCACCTGCGTCGAGCACGCGAGGTGACAGCGTGCCGACGCGGCGCGAGGCGCCGGGCGCGAGGCCGGCCTGCGTTTCGGGCGGAAGGTCGAGTCGATCCGCTGCCAGCCGAACTGCGTCTTGTCGCTGCGGCGAGTCGGGGAACGCGGCGATCAGCTGCTGCACGAGCTGGAACGCGTCCTGTCGGTCGCGCGCACGCTCGATCGTCAGCCTGACGCGGTAGGGCAAGTAATCGTCCGCCCGGCCGAGCTGCGCTTCAAACGCTGCCGGATCGTCCGCGGGATCGGTGCCGGGTGCGAGAGACACGATATGGATGTCGAACCCTTGCTTCGCGGCGAGCTCCATTCCGCGGAGCGTCGCGTCCTGTCCTGCAGCGTCTGCGTCGAAGCACAGGTAGAGGCGCCGCGTCAGGCGCGTGAGCTCCTTGAGCTGCCGTTCGGTGAGCGCAGTGCCCATGGCAGCGACGACCGGCTCGAACCCTGCCTGACGAAGCGCGAGGACGTCGGGGTTTCCTTCGACGACGATTGCGCGATCTTGCTTCGCGATCGCCGTCCGCGCGTGGTCGAGCCCATAGAGCAAATCGCCTTTTCGGAAGAGATCGCCTTCGGGTGAGTTGACGTATTTCGCCCTGAGTGGGTCGTCGTCGTGGAGCTTGCGCGCCTGGAAGCCCACGACCCGCCCGCGCGCGTCGCTGAGCGGAAAGAGAAGCCGCCGTGCGAAGTAGTCGTTGCCTCGTCGATTGACAAGGCCGGCTCCGAGCAGCTCTTCGTGCGTGAAGCCTTTGTCGATGGCGGCACGAACGAGTGAGGTTCCGCCGGCGGCGAGCCCCAGCCGGAACTCGCGGCAGATCTCCTCGCTCAAGCCGCGGGACGAGAGATAGTCGCGCGCGTATTCACCAGCTGGCGACTGCCACAGGTGCCGCTCGTAGAACGTCGCTGCGCGGTCGAGCAGTTGCTGCAACCGCTCTCGACGCTTCCGCGCGCGATCCTGCTCTGGCGAAGTCTCCTCGTATTCGAGCGGGACGTTGAAGCGGTCGGCCAGCCATTCGATCGCGCCGACAAAGTCGACGTTCTCGATCTTCTGGACGAATGCGATGGCGTCGCCGCCTTCGCCACAGCCGAAGCACTTGAACGTGCCGCGATCGGGCGAGACGCCGAAGCTCGGCGTCTTCTCCTGGTGGAATGGACACAGACCGACGAGACGGCCGCCCGACTTGCGCAGACGCGTGTACCCCTCCACGAGAGGCACGATGTCGGTACCGGCCTTCACCGCTTCGACGGATTCGTCCTTGATCCGTGACATCAGTCGAGTCCGGCAGCGTATGCGAGCGCGAACCGGTCGGTCATCCCGGCGAGATAGTCCGTCGCGCCCTCGGCGGTGTACCCGTGCTCGACGAGATGGTCGAAGATCGCCCGCACCGTCGCCCGTGCGCGCGCGTGATCGCTTCGAGCCGCGTGTCCGAGATACACGCGTTCGAACATGAACGCACGGAGCTCGAGCATCGCTTCGCCGACATCGGCGGTCTGGACGATGTCGCCTGCGCTTGCCGAGGTCTCGACGAGGTCGTGGACGAGCGTGTCGATCCGCCGCGATCCTGTATCACCGAGGAGCTCGATCGGCTCCTCCGGAAGGTCGTCCGCTCGGAGGATCCCTGCGCGGACCGCATCGTCGATGTCGTGGTTGATGTAGGCGACACGGTCGACGATGCGAACGATCTTCCCTTCCAGCGTTTCTGGTTCGGCGTCGCCGGTGTGCTTCAGGATCCCGTCGCGCACCTCCCACGTGAGATTGAGCCCGCGGCCATCGCGTTCCAGGCGATCGACGACGCGAAGCGAGTGCTCGTTGTGCCTGAAGCCGAGACCAAGTCGCTCACGCAAGATCTCGTCCAACGCGTCCTCGCCCGCATGCCCGAATGGCGGGTGCCCGAGGTCGTGGCCGAGGCCGATCGCCTCGACCAGATCCTCGTTCAGGCGCAAGGCACGAGCGACGGTACGAGCGATGCCCGTCGTCTCGAGCGAGTGCGTCAGCCGCGTTCGGAAATGATCGCCGTCGGGATCGATAAAGACCTGTGTTTTGTGGCGAAGTCGGCGAAACGCCTTCGAGTGCACGATCCGGTCGCGGTCGCGCTGGAACGGCGTCCGCAGGCGGCACGGCTCCTCTTCGTGGTCACGCCCGCGCGTCTCGTACGACCGAACGCCGAGCGGCGAGAGCCAGCCGTCCTCGTGCTCGCGGACCGACGCCTCGAACGTGTCGGCAACCTTCCCGGCAATCTCCGGCATCGACCCAGGTTACTGCCGTGAGCGGCCACTGCGACCACGGCGCGCTCGGCCGGCGACGTGCGCACCCCCCACCCAATTAAGGGTGGGGATGAACCCGCCACCCTCGGTATCGAGGCTACCGAAGAGACGCTCACGAAGCTGTGTCGATTCCGCGCCAATTCGAGCGCCGAGCTCAGATGATGATGGGCACAGTGCCGCCGTCAACGCTCCACGCCGCACCCGTGACGTAACTGGCGCGCGGCGAACAGAGGAACGCGACGACCGCAGCGATCTCTTCGGGCTCCGCTAACCGCCCGAGGGGCCGGCCTGCACCGACAGCGGCCAGCACCTCGTCACGCGTTTTTCCGGTCGCGTCCGCTTGCTGGTCGGCAAGGCCTCCGTCACCCAGCCAGGCGCTCGTCGCCGTCGGCCCGGGCGTCACGGCGTTGCACCTGATCTCGTCCTTCGCGTAGACGTCCGCAACGAGACGTGACAGCGACAAGACGGCGGCTTTTGTCACGGAATAGTTCGGCATTCCGGTCGAAGGGCGCTTGCCGGCGGTCGAGGACACGTTCACGATCACTCCGCCGCCGCGCTCACGCAATGCCGGCACCGCCGCCCGGATCGCACGCACATAGCTCATGACGTTCAGCTGCCACAGCTCGTCCCACTCGCTGTCATCGAGCGCGTCGAGGCTCGTGTGGTACGCGAGCCCAACGTTGTTGACGAGGCAGTCGAGCCCGCCGAGGCACTCCACGGTTTCGCGAACGATCCGTTCCGGCTCGCCAGGATCCCCAAGGTCCGCCGCGAACCCGACCGCCGCGCCAACACTCGCTCGCGCCGCGTCGACGACATCCGCCTTCCGACCGACCACCGCGACTAGCGCGCCTTCGGCAGCGAGCAGCCGCGCTGTCTCGAGGCCGATGCCGCCGGTCGACCCTGTAACGAGACACACCTTGTCCGCGAGGCCGAGATCCATGGGGCGGCTAGCCTAACCGCCCGTGACCGAGCTCCTCCTTGTACGACACGGCGAGACGAACTGGAACGCCGAGCGCCGCTGGCAGGGTCGCGACGATCCGCCGCTCAACGCGGTGGGCCGACAGCAAGCGGAGCAGCTGGCCGCCGACCTCGACGGCGAGCGACTCGATGCCGTCTACACGAGCGACTTGCGCCGAGCGCTCGAGACAGCTGAGATCGTGGCGCACCGCCTCGACCTACCCGTTCGGCCGCTCGGCCTGCTTCGCGAGATCGACGTCGGAAGCTGGTCGGGGCTCACGCGCGAGGTGCTCGAGGCTCGTTTTCCCGAGCAGCTCGCACGCCATCTGGAGAGCTGGGGCACCGGCTGGGAAGACGGCGAGACGCCGGCGCAATTGACGGAACGGACCCTCGTCGCCGCACGCCAGATCGCGAGTGAGCACCCTGCCGGACGCGTGCTTGTGGTCACGCACGGTGGCGTCTTACGTGCGCTGTCTGCGATTGCCCACGAGGTGCCGTTCGACGACTTCACGCGAGGGGGCGTCGCGTTCCCGAACTGCTGCGTCGCGCGTTTTGCCTGCGAAAACGGCGGAATTCGCTCGTTAGACTGACCGGAGGCCGCTCGTGGAGGACTACACCAGCAAGTACAAAGGCGAGCAGGTGGACGTGGCCCTGTTCGGCGGCGAATATCAAGAGGGCGTTTTGACTGCGTACTGCTACGTCGACGACGTGGCACACATCGAGCTGAACGGCCACATCCTGATCCCGCTCCAGAACATCGCTTCGCTCCACTGCTCAAGCCGATGCGACGCGCCCGAGACTGACGAGGACTGGCCGCCGCGCGGTTTGCGCGACGACGAGCGCGACGACGACGCCTAAGTCGTGACCGGGCCGCTTCTCGCCGTCGTCAACGTCGTCAAGGCCTGGCTGCTGCTCGTAATTGTCTGCGGGGCGCTCGCGCTACTTGGCTGGACGTTGGGTGGCTACAAGCTGCTGTCCGTTTTTCTCTTCTGCGGTCTGTTGCTTGGCGTCGCGGTCTACTGGACGGCCGATCGCGTGGCTCTCGCCATGGTCGGAGCGCGCGAGCTTCCGCTGGCGGCGGCTCCGGCAGTCCATGCCGCGCTCGAGCGGCTCGCGTCGCGGGCCGGCGTGCAGAAACCGCGCCTCTACCTCATTCCAGACGGTCTCCCGCGCGGGCTGGCAGTCGGCCGTGGGGCCCGCAGCTCCACGGTCGCCGTGAGCACTGGCCTCCTAGCAGCGTGCCCGCCGGCAGAGCTAGAAGGTGTGCTCGCACACGAAGTGGCGCACGTGCGTCACCGCGATGTCACGGTCCAGACCCCGGCTGTCGTGCTCGCCGCATGGCTCGTCGAGGTGAGCCGGATCGGCGGCTTCCTTGCGCGCGCACTCCTGTTTGTGCTCGCGCCGATAGCGGCGGCGTTCGTGCATCTCCTGCTGTCGCAGCGTCGTGAGTTTGCAGCCGACCGCGCTGCTGCGTTTCTGTGCGAGTCGCCGCACGGCTTGGCCGACGCACTCGGCAGGCTCGAGCAAGCAAGTGAGCTCGTTTCCTTCGCTGGCAGCCCGGCAACGGAACCGCTCTACACGATCAACCCGTTCCTGGAAGAAGGATTGGCGGCACTCTTTTCGACTCATCCGCCGGTCGCCGAGCGTGTACGTCGGCTCAGAGAGCTCGACCCTGACTGGCGCGAACGCCTGCGCGCTGCGTAAGCGAAATGTGCCGGCCGAAATGCGTGAGCACTTCGGCCGGCACGAAGAATTCGGCGGCGACCTACTCTCCCGGGAGGTTGCCCTCCGAGTACCATCGGCGCTGGCGGGCTTAACTTCTCTGTTCGGAAAGGGAAGAGGTGTACCCCCGCCGCTATGACCGCCGAAAGGTGTCAAGGGAGCGAAACCGCTCACCTTCAAAACTCCATAGCAGCGCACACGCGTTCTAAATCAAGACCTCGGGCAATTAGTACGGGTCCGCTGAACACATTGCTGTGCTTACACGTCCCGCCTATCAACGTGGTGGTCTCCCACGGCCCTTACTCCCTCGAGGGGATGGGAGCTCTCATCTCGAGGTGGGCTTCCCGCTTAGATGCTTTCAGCGGTTATCCCATCCAGACGTGGCTAATCAGCAGCGCCG
>JBKPRX010000041.1:0-13674 GCA_046734795.1 Actinomycetota bacterium | reverse complement strand
GCCGCCACCTTCACGGCAGCGAGCCAGCGGTGGTGCGAACGAGGATACTTCGGCAGTGAAGAGATACAACGTGTTTCTCGGTGAGACCGAGATAGGGCCGGACGGAACCGAGCCACCCGGTTTTCGGTGCCGCGCGTCGCGCCTCGGTCCGAAGCTCGGCGCCTCGCGGATCGGAATGAGTATCTACGACTTGCCTCCGGGCGAAGCGATCTGCCCCTACCACTTCGAGTGGACCGACGAGGAGTGGTTGATCGTCATTACTGGGCGGCCGACGCTTCGCACGCCGGAAGGCGAGTCCACCCTCGATCCCGGTGACGTCGTCTGCTTCCCCGCCGGACCCGCTGGAGGTCACCAGGTGCGGAACGCCGGCGAGGAACGGGCGCGCGTCGCGATCCTGTCGACGAAGAGCGACATCGGGGTAGCCGAGTACCCCGACAGCGACAAGGTCGGTGTCTGGGCCAACGATACGCACTACATGCTGCGGCGCTCGCAACATCTCAACTATTGGGATGGCGAGGCTTCCGCCCTCGGCGAATCCGACGGCTGAACGTCGCGCACCTACAGCTCCCCACCTGAACCTTTCTCGCCGCCACTTTCGTACTCGCGCTCCGCCACGGCGTGGCTGAGCGCCGCGGCTGTAGCCTCCAATGACCGTCCGCGAGCAACCGAAGGAGAGCTGATGAACACGGCTGAAAAGACCTACAAGGGGCAGTGCTTCTGCGGTGCCGTCGAGATCGAAGTCACGGGCGATCCCGCGGGAGCCGGTTACTGCCACTGCAAGAACTGCCGGAGCTGGTCGGCTGGGCCGGTCAACGCGTTCACGCTCTGGAAGCCCGAGCAAGTCAAGGTCACGAAGGGCGAGGATCAGATCGGCGAGTTCGCGAAGAACGAGCAGACGTATCGGCAGTGGTGCAAGGCCTGCGGCGGTCATCTGCTCGGGCGGCATCCGCAGTGGGAGCTCGTCGACGTCTTCGCGGCGACGATTCCTTCGTTTCCGTTCGAGCCCGGCGTGCACGTCAACTACGAGTCGACGGTGCTGCCGATGAAAGACGGCCTCCCGAAGATGAAGGATTTCCCCGCGGAGCTAGGCGGGTCCGGCGAGGCGGTCGACGAGTAGTCCTGTAACGCAGGCTCTCAGGACGTCAGTTCGCGGTTCAGCCGTCTCTCGAAGTCATCGAGCCCGTCGCGCAGGTTCTGGATCGCGTGGTCCGTCTTCGACGTCCAGACTGCGTGATCGGTCTCGACCGGCTGTTCTTCGCCGAACACCCAGGCGAAGGCCCTCTTGTCGAGAGCACCAACGCGGTCGAGCGCGGCGATCGCGTCGCTCGAGCCGAACGCGACCAGTCGCGACCGGATCTGCGCCACGTCTGTCTCGTCATCGACCCTGACCTCTTCCCAGAGGAACTTTCCGCGCGCACGGACCTGGCCCGACCAGTCGAGATTTGCCAAGACCTTCATGTGGCGCTCTAGCGTGTCAAGCGCCGCCACGTACGCGGCTGCCCGCCGTTCGTAAATTCGGTTCGCGCGCTCGGTCGCGCGTTGATCGCGCGAGACGACCAGGGTCGTAGCGGCGCCGGCGATCCCGACTGCGGCCGTCGCGAGCACGCTCACGAGAGCGAGCTTTGTATTCCGACGATCGCGCTCGTCCGCCACGCTGTAAGGATTACTCCGGCGTTCCGCGGCTGACAAGGAGGGGCCCGGGTCAGGCATGGCGACGCTCACGTGGGTCACTGCGATTACTGCGCGCGATGGCGTTCTTCGAGGCGCTGTAACACCCAGCGTAAGAACGACTCCACCTCACGCCGCGGCAGCGAGCCACCGTGCGTGCGGGCTGCGAGCGCGGTCTCGACGATTGCCGGATCGTCGAGCTGCGCACTCGCCCACGCGCCGGCTTCGGGCTTTTCGCTCCACGTGCCCTCGACCGCATAGCGCCACGCGCGACACGCGTTCAGCACCGCATCGTCGTCGCGCGCAGCGCCAGGCGTCTCGTGCCAGCGCACGCTCTCGACGAGGATCGGCAGGATCGTCTCTCGCGGGATGCGCGCGAAGAGCTCGTGAGCGGGCGGGCCTGCGAGGCGCTTGCCGTGCTCGCTCAGGATCGCTCTGTCGATCACGTACCAATGGCGCGGAGCTTCGCTCGGGTCGAACGAGACGTGGAACGGCATCGCCGCGCCGCTGTTGAGCTCGAGCTCGAATCCGGCTTCATCCGTTGGCGTGCGCACGACAGATTCCGCGTAGACGACGAGCTCGAGGCCACGCGCAGGACATGTCAGCGCTTCGTGTCTTAAGGCGGCGACGACTTCCTCTTTCCGTGCCTGGGCGAGCCGGCCGCGCGTGACGGCGGCGATGTCGACGTCGCTCCGGCCCGGCATATATCCACCGAGGGCCAGGGAACCTCCGGCGTAGACGCCGACGAGATCTCGGCCGAGAAGTGCAGCCAGTCGAGCGACGAGCGTCCGCTCGTACTCGGCGACCTCGTCGAGGCTCACGGCTGCGTCGGGAAGAGCCGCTTCTCGGCGCCGAGCCCGGGCGGCCACTCGAGGCGCTCCGCCTGCGCGAAGCGCAGGTAGGCGCGAAGCGCGTCGCGCATCGCATCGACGAAGCCTTCGGCGCGCCGCGGCGTGAAGCCTTCCTCCCACCAGAGTCCGAGAATGCGGACGCTTGCGTCCTCGCGGTCGATGCGCGGTTCGATCCGTCCAACGAAGCGATCGCGAAAGAGGATCGGCAGCACGTACCAGCCGAAGCGTCGCTTCTCGGGCGGGTGGAAGAGATCCCAGACATAGTCGAAGCCGAAGAGCGAGCTGAGTAGCGGGCGATCCCACACGAGTGGGTCGAAGGGCGGCAGGAACGCGACCGACGGCGAAAGCTGGGGCGGAGCGTCCAGGCTCGCAACCTCGTCGCGAAGAACCAACCGCTTTCCGCGCACGCCGTCGACCTCGACGGGAACGAGCTCGCCGGCCTCGATGAGCTGCTCGCGCAATGCGTTCCGGCCCGGGTAGTTCGGGACGCGCGGGTCCGGCTTCGCTGGGCCGAGACCGCTGTAGATGTCGCCACCTGGACTGGTGCCGAGCAGGCCGTGCGCCCGGTACCGCGACAGCATCTTGAAACGCATCTGCTCGATCCGCGGAACCTTCTGGGCGAGCACGTCCGCCGGGACGAGCCTCTCGATCAAGTCGTAGTAACGGCGGTTGCCGTCGCGACGCGCAAGGCCGAGCACGCTGGTGACGCAGTACGCCTCGAGGACCGCGCGGACGGTATTCGTCGGCGCTCCGAACCAATCCGTCGTCGACCCTTGCTCGCGCTCGAAATCCGCCGATGAGAGCGGTCCGTCGGAGCGGATGCGCGCGAGCACGCGCTTCGCAACCGCGCGATTCTCGTCGATCAACGTCTGCGGCCTGCGACTCACGATCCCGCGGAACCAGGGGAACTCGTGCATCGGAACGAACGAGAGACCCTTGTTGTAGGCCTCGAAGATCTCGCGCCGTTCGTACAGGCGATCGCACCACCGCGGGTCGTAGTCGGCGACGCGCGCGTGCAACACGAGGTCGTGACTACGACCTGCGACCGCGATCGGGTCGAACTGAATCGAGCCGAGGCGGCGGAAGACCTCGAGTACCGACTTCGATTTCCCCTTGAGTGACCTCGCAGGTGAGAGGAACTGTCGCGCGACGAGAAAGCGCCGCGCCGCGTCAGCCGTGACCTTCACGCGCCTGACGCTATCCGTCGACCCGTGTCAGGCGCCAAGCCAGTCCGCGATCCGTTCCGCGACGGCGATGGTGCTGAGGTTCGTGTTCGCGCGAGGGATCGTCGGCATGATCGAAGCATCCGCGACGACGAGCCCGTCGACGCCGAGCACTGCGCCACGAGCGTCCACGACCGTGCCGATGGCACAGGTTCCGATGGGGTGGAAGATGCCCCGCACCTCGCGTCGTAGATACACGTCCAGCGGGTCGTCGTGACCGGGGCGAACCTCGCGTCCGGCCCCCGCCTCCTCGGCGAGAGTGCGGATCAGCTCGACACCGCTCGCAAGACGGTTGACGTCGTGCGGCTCGGAGAGGAAACCGTGGTCGATGACCGGCGGAACCCTCGGGTCGGCCGAGCGCAGCGTGACGCTTCCGCGTGAATCCGGCTTGAGCAGGTAGACGACGGCAGTCGTGTGCCAGCCGTCGTCGGACTCGTCGAGCCACGGCAGAAAGTGCAGGTCCCACGTGTTCTCCGGACACGAGTCGCTCCGCACGCGACCGAGGATCGACGTTGCGAACACAGGGCCTTCCGTCGCCACGTGTGCAGCCGCAGGAGTCCACTCGAGTCCGACTCCGGGATGGTCCGCAAGGCCGGCGCCGACGGGCAGGTCCTCGATCGCATCAATGCCGAGACGCTCGAGTTGCGAATGGGGTCCGATCCCGGAGCGGAGCAGGAGCGCAGGCGATCCGTACGCACCGGCCGCGACGATCACGGTGTCCGCTGTGAACCGACCGCTGTCGGCGACAAGCCCGACCGCGCGCCCGCCGGCGATTTCGACGCGGTCGACGAGCGTCTCGGCGGCAATCGTCAGATTCGACCGTGAGCGCGCGTCGTCGAGGTACGCGAACGCGGTGTTCCAGCGAACCGCGCCGAACGCGTTGACCGGCGCCGGAGCGATGCCGACGGTGGCGTCGAGGTCGTTGAGATCGGCGAGTCTGGGCAGCCCGACACGCGGACCGGCCTCGAGCAGCGCACGATGGAACGGCGAGAGATCGTCCGAGCGATCCGTCCGCGTGGAGATCGCGGCTTCGGCCCGGCGCAGGTACGGCTCGAGCTCCGCGGACGTCCAGCCGTCGCCCCACTCGTCGTAGTCCTCGCGCGAGCCCCACACGACGAGGCAGGCGTTGTGCGCCGAGCAACCGCCGAGGATCCGTGCCCGCGAGGCCGATCTGTCGTCGGGCTCTGTCTCCCAGAGGTGAGACATCGGCAGGTTGCGGGCGTCGAGCATGTCCGAGGGCCAGCGTCCGTCCGCGTACGGGCCGTAGTCGGGGCCGGCCTCGACGAGGCAGACCGTCCGCTCGGTCTCCTCGCTCAGCCGTGCGGCCAGGACACAGCCCGCCGACCCTCCACCGACGACGATCACGTCGAAGTGCTCCGGCATGAGGCGACTCTATTCCTGAGTCAGGAGCGAGGAGTGCTAGTCGACGTTGATGACGAAGAAGGCGATCGCGACGTACTGGCACGCGAGCGCGACGAGCGTCAGCGCGTGAAAGAGCTCGTGGTAGCCGAACACCGTCGGCACCGGGTCCGGGCGGCGGCGCGCATAGACGATCGCGCCGAATGTGTACGCGAGACCGCCAACTCCGAGCAGCACGATCGCGCCAGTTCCAGCTGAGCGCTGGAGGTCGGGAAGGGCAGCGACGCCGCTCCAGCCGAGCGCGATGCCAGTCACGGCTGCGAGCCACTTCGGAGCGTCCACCCAGCAGAACTTGAGGAGGATCGCCGCGCCGGCGCCGATCCAGACGAGCGCGAGCACCACCTTCTGCATGCGACCCTCGAGCGCGAGGAGCGCCACCGGCGTATACGTGCCGGCGATCAACAGGTAGATACCCGCGTGATCGGCGCGCCGCATCCATGGCCGGACGCGTGGGCTCCAGGTGACGCGGTGGTAGAGCGAACTGGCGCCAAGCATTGCAACGACCGAGCATGCGAAGATCGCGGCCGCGGCCGAGGCACGTGTGCCTTTCGCCTCGATCACGAGCAACGTGCCAACGACGAGCGCGACGCCGAAGGCCGCTTCGTGCAGCACGCCGCGTAGCAGCGGACGTGCGTCGGCAGCGGCGACGCTCGCGCTCATCGCTCCCGGTAGACGATCCTGCCGCGGCCGAGGTCGTACGTCGAAAGCTCGACCTTGACGCGGTCGCCCGGGTTGATTCGAATGCGGTAGCGACGCATCCGTCCGGACGTATAACCGAGTGTCTCGTGCCCGTTGTCGAGGCAGATCCGATACATGCCGGACCGGAACGACTCGAGCACCTCACCATCCATTTCGACCTTCACTTCTTTCTCCGCCATCTCGCCTCCTTTGGTGGGCGGAGGCCGGCCACGCGTATGCGTCAGGCCGGCTCACCTGCCGTTCCTACCCGACGAGCTGGACGTTCTTCGCCTCTGGGCCTTTTTGACCCTCGGCTGATTCGAACTCGACCTTCGCACCCTCGGCGAGCGACTTGAAGCCCGCGCCGGCGATCGCGCTGTGATGGACGAAGAGATCCTTGCCGCCCTCATCGGGAGTGATGAAGCCGTAGCCCTTCGCGTCGTTGAACCACTTGACGGTTCCGGTTGCCATGAAAACACCTCCTTCTGCCAACGAAAGAACGGGCAGTGGGAAGCGCGGGACTGCGCAACCGGTACTCGCTCGTATTCCCGGCCAGTTTAGCCGGAATTCCCGAAAACGGCAGAGCCTGGCTTGGCGGCCTCGTCGCTCAGGGCTTGCGCTGCTGAACTTGCAGCATCTTCTCGACTGCTCGCGCCGCGTCGCCTACCGCGGCCTCGTACACGTCGTCCGCGACGCGTGTCGAGTAGCCCAGCCGCTTCTGGGTCTTCAGCGAATCCTTCATGTACTTCTCGGCCTGCTTGCGCGCTTGTGGAGTCAATTCGCCGTCTTTCTGCCGCTCTCCAGATCGTGCCAGAAGAAATCGAGTACGTACTCGCCAAAGTAGTCGCGCCAGTACTTCTGCGTCAGCCGGTTGTCGTCGAGGAAGCTCCGGAACTCCTCGGCGAGCACGAGCGCAGGCACGAGCAGCGGTAGCACGTCGTCGGGGCGCACGTCCTCGCCGGTCGGCGCGATCAGTCGCGCCGCATACGTGTACGCCTCGCGCGCCTTCGTCTCCCAAAGCTTGCGGTGTTGCTCGAAGAGCTCGAGGAAGCCCTTGTCTGCGAGGTCCTTCTTCTTTGCGGCAGTCAGCGCCATCTGAGGCGCCTCGCTGCGTTACGCGTGCGCGACGACCTCGCGGACGTCGACCTCCTCGACCGTGACGCTGTCGGGCGCCACCGCGCGCACGCGCTCGCTTGCCTGCTTCGCTGTGTCTTCGGAATCGAAGACGACCATCGACATGCCGTTGTTGTCCTTCCGTGTCCAGTAGCCCGCAACGAACCCGGGCGCCTGCGAGATCTGCGGCACGACCTGCTCGTGGAGCGCGCGCTCGGAAGCCTCGGGATCACCGCTGATCTTCACCTTGACGACTACGGCATGCACGTTGACCTCCTCGCGTCGTGGACGACACGGACACTAACGCAGCGCGCGCGAGGTGGCGTAGACGGCGAGGAGGATCAGCGTGCCCAGCACTGCGAAGAAGACGACGAGCGCGCTGACATAGAACGCCTTGCCGCCGTCGACGACGAGCCAGACGGTGCTGAGCGCGAGGCTCGTGAGTCCGAGGAGGAACACGCCGAGCGACGCGCGCGCCGTACGTATGAGCATGTTGACCTTGTCTCGGCCGATCCGGCCGACGAGCGACTGGTACGAGCTGACGAGGATCCCAAGGAAGACGAGCACGAACCCGGAGAGCGCGCCTGCGGCGCCGGTGATCGCGACGACGACGACGCTCCTTGAGACGGCGGCGAGGAGCATGGGCGGCTTCGAGGGTACAAGCCGTCTCGGTCGTGCTTTTCGTACGTGTTTGACTCGTCGCGCGAGAGAGCTAAGAATCGACCTGCCCGCACGTCCACCGAAAGGAGCCAACCGTGGCCTGGAGCATCAAGGGGAGCTATGTGGAGACGTGCTCCTGCGAAATGATGTGCCCCTGCAACATCTCGTTCGACCACGGCGCGACATATGACTACTGCCGGGTCGTCCTCGGCTTCAACATCCGGGAAGGGGACATCGACGGCACGGACGTCGGCGGGTGCAAGGTCGTTGTGATCGCGGAAACGCCGAAGGTGATGACCGAGGGGAACTGGAAGCTCGGCATGTTCATCGACGACGCGGCGAGTGACGACCAGGCGCAGAAGCTGGGCGCCGTCTTCAGCGGTCAGATGGGTGGGCCGATGGAGGCGCTGGGGCCGCTCGTGGGCGAGGTGCTCGGTGTCGAGCGCGTGCCGATCGAGATCAACGACGACGGCCTTGTGCACACGGTTCGCGTCGGCGAAGCGATCGACTTCGAGATCAAGGACGTCGTGCCGTTCGGCGTCGAGACCGGTGAGCCTATTCGCTTCCAGGGCATGTTCCATCCCGTCGGCTCGAACCTGACGATTGCCGAGGCGACGCGCTCGCAGATCAACGCCTTCGGTATCTCGTACGAGGGAAAGACTGGGCTCTCGACCTCCGAGTTCGCCTGGGCTGCGTAGTTGGTAGCTAGCGCACAGCCTGCACCGGGGCTTGCCCCGGCGTTTGCGGCAGCCCGGCGGCAGCTGGGGCTCGTCGCGCTCCTCTTCGGCCTCGCGGCCGTCGGCTGGTGGTGGACGGCGCGTCAGATGGACGGGATGGACGGAGGGCCGTGGACCGACCTTGGCACCTTCGGCTGGTTCGTCGGCGTCTGGATCGTGATGATGGCCGCGATGATGTTCCCGTCGGTCTCGCCGACGGTGGCGCTCTACGCGCGGATGGCGAACAAGCGGTGGCCGTTCGCGCCGCTCGTCTTCGCGGGCGGCTACCTCGCGACCTGGACCGGCGTGGGCCTCGCAGCGTTCGCGGTCGCCTTCGTCGGGGATCGGCTCGGGGCTGACGTCCTCGCGTGGGATAACGCCGGCCGGTGGATCGCGGGCGTGACGCTCATCGTCGCCGCCGTCTACGAGCTGACGCCATTGAAGGACGTCTGCCTCGGCAAGTGCCGCAGTCCGCTCGGCTTTCTGATCGGCGCGTGGCGCGACGGTCGCGTCGGCGCGTTCCAGATGGGCGTGAAACACGGCGCCTGGTGCACCGGCTGCTGCTGGGCGCTGATGGCGTCGCTCTTCGCGCTCGGCGTCATGAGCATCGCGTGGATGGCGTTTGTCGCCGGCCTGATCGCGATCGAGAAGATCCTCCCGTGGCGCCGCGCGGCCGTGTATGGAACCGCCGTCGTCCTACTCGTGCTCGGGCTCCTCGTGCTCGCGGCGCCGGACGCGATTCCCGGACTGACGATTCCGGACGGGTCGCAGATGTCGCCGATGGGCATGTGAGTTGCGCCCGGGGGCGCGGCATCCGCATTCGATCGGATGCCGCGCCGGCCCCAGCGGTCTTCAACGCTCAGCCTTCGACGAGCAGGAGCGTGTTTCCGTCTTGGTCGCGGAACCAGAACATCGAGGGCACGTTGCCGTCGCCGCGCATGATCTCCGGATCGACGTCGACGCCTCGATCCTTCAGCGTCGCGTAGTCCTCCTCGATGTCGCTCGTTGTCAACGCCACGTTCGTCCAAGCGCCGGGCTGCGCCTCGCCGCGCGGTGGGACGAGCGCGAGCGCTGCCTCGGATCCGGCCGGCGCGACCTCGACCCAACGTTCGCTGTCGTTCTCGCCGTAGGTGCTGTCGGCGCGCTTCTCGAAGCCGAGCTTGTCGACGTAGAAGTCGATCGCGCGGTCTTGGTCGCTGACGACAACCATCACGCGGCCGATGTTGCTGATCCGAGTCGCTGTCTTAGGCATCTCCGCCTCCTCGTCGGGATCTTGGCAATGAGACTGAGCCGCGCAAAGAAACTCATCGGTCCGACCGGGAAATGGGTAAGAAAACCAACCGCTTTGGGGTGCCAAGCAGGCTTGCGCGAGCGGCGTTCCTGCAGATACTCAGACCATGGGTTCGCTGCTGCCCATCGGCGTCGCTGTGCGCCGAAGCCGCAAGATTCGGTCCGCGCTCGTGGGGGCGCGCGTCGCGATCGACGACGTCGGCGTCCGCTGCGAGCTGCGCGACGGGCACACCGAATCGGTGCGCTGGGACGAGCTCCTCTCCTGCTACGCGATCACTACCTCCGGGGGGCCGGGTGACGAAGACGTCTTCTTCGTCTTCGAGGCTCGGAACGGCAAGGAGTGCCTCGTGCCGCAGGCCGCTGCGCCGGACGGGTTCTTCGATCGCGTGGGACGACTGCCGGGATTCGACTCCGCCAAGCTCGTCGAGGCGATGGTCTCGACCTCGAACGCGAAGTTCGTTCTCTGGCGCGCCGAGCCGTAGCCCTCAGCGCGGATCCGGACGATCGATGTTCCAGTGACGGCTTGGACTTGCGAACCAGCCGCCGTCGTCGCGCGGCAGCAGCGCGTAGCGCGTGACGACTCGCTGCGCGCCTTCCAAATCGCCGTAGAGAACCTCGATCGCGAAACCCGCCCTCGCTTCGATCGCACGTTTTGCGACCACGTACTCCTCGCTTCGTGGATCGCGAAACGTGCCTTGCCAGAAGCCGATATCGCTCGGCGCGATGTACAGGTCTCGCGTGAGACGGTGGAAGTCCTCGAGCGGCGCATGTTCGCCGATCCCGACCATCGCGTCCGGATGGAAGTACCAGCCGTGCAGCACTGCGATGCCGGTGCCGACGTTGCGGAGCGCGATTGCGAGATAGACGGCCTCGTCACTGACCTCGGCGGCGCCGCTACCGCCCGGTACCCGCAGCCACTTCTGATCCGAGAACCCGACCTTCTGCATCGGGTCGTCGAGTCGCGACGGCATCAGCAGCGGCCGGAGCGTAACGAGGAGCGATTGCTCCGCCACACGTGCGGCACGATTTGCAGATCGCACCGACGCAAACGTCGCGGCTGCGAGCACGAGCGTTCCGAGCGCGGTCGCGAGCGCAGAGATCGTGACCCAGTCCATGTCACGAGTGTACGATCGGCGCCGCTTCGAATGACTGCGGCCTACCGACGCCGCGCTGCTTCCGCCCGGAAGCTACGCGTGCAAGGTGACGGCTACGGCTCGCACGATCACGAATGGAATCGCAACTGTGCAGCGGACCTTCGAAGTGCGAGCATCATGAGCAGTGCGCCGTTTGTTGCTCGCCCTCTCGCTGGCGACCGTCGTCGCCGGCTGCGCGTCTGATCCTTCGCGCGACGCGCGCCATCCGCGACCTTCGGCCCGAGCGCCGGCCATCCACGAGCCCTTCGAGCAGAGCATGCTCCCCTGTCCGCGCCGTGCGACGACGACGATCGAGCTCGAAGGTTGCGCCGAGCGCGAGCTTCTTCAGTCGGATCACGTTGTCGACCGGTTCGCCGACGTCGTCTGGCGGCGCTTGCCGCGGATCGGGCGAGCGCGCTTCGCTCGCAGCGAGCGGCGCTGGCTTGCTTACCGTCGTGAGTCCTGCGTCGCCGAGACCGGCGCCTACGCAGTGGGCCGGGCGCATATCTATCTCGGCGGCAGCATCGCGCCGGTTGCCCTTGCGTACTGCGAGGCCCGGAGGAACCAGAGGCACATCGCCGACCTCGACGCAATGGCAAACGCACTTTCGCCGGCCTGACCGCGCTGCGAGAATCACGGCATGCCATACACGCGCGCAAACGGAAAGATCTGTTACGTCGAGATTCCCGCGGTCGACGTCGCTCGTTCGTCGGCGTTCTACGAGGCCGTCTTCGGTTGGAGCATCCGCACTCGCGGCGACGGCTCGACAGCGTTCGACGACGCAATCAAGGAAGTCAGCGGGGCGTGGGTGACGGACCGGCCGCCGTCGCGCGATCCCGGGCTGCTGCTCTACGTGATGGTCGACGACGTCGCGGCGACGGTCGAGCTCGTGAAGGAAAACGGCGGCGAGATCGTCCAGGAAATCGGCGTCGACGCGCCCGAGATCACCGCGCGCTTCCGCGATCCGGCCGGCAACGTGATCGGGCTCTACCAGGAGCCGAGCCCCGCGTAACGCAAAATCGGGCGCCGCCGGCCTGCGCACCGGCGACGCCCGAGAGTGAGCTGCGAGCCCTAAGCGGCCTGCGCTATGGGGGCGGGCGTCCGGTCGCGCACGCGCGAGCTGAGGAACGCGGCTACGAGCATCCAGTACGCGCCCGCGACGAGGCCGCCGCCGAGCGTACCGAGCGGGATGATCGCGATCCATGCGACCGGCAGGCCGATTGCGACGATCGTCGGGACGGTCTTCGCGCGCTTCAGCGCGACTGCGAGCACGATCGAGCCGAGCAGCCACGCCGCATTCGTCAGCGGTGCGACGACATTGAAGATCGCGTAGTCGCGCCCGTGCGCGAGGGAGGTGATGCAGGTGACGCCGAGGACGAACGTCCCGGTCGCCGCGGCGAGGGCGAACTTCGGCGCGAGCTTCGACGTCGTGTACCGGGCGAGAGCGATGAACGCGGGCGAGATGAAGGCGAGGCCGACGATGAAGAGCGAAAGGTTCGTGTAACCGGCGACCCCGACGACGTCCGCACCGGAGTTCTGCGAATGGGCGATCTGGACGACTCCGTCGGCGGCGAAGGCGGCTCCACCTGCGAGGGCGCTGCGGCCCGCGAGGCTATCGGTGATGCGATCGAGCTTCAACATGTGGTCTCCTTGTCGAGCGGGTTGGTGCATCGATCCTGCTCGGCGACGGCCACGATTTCGTCGGCCGGAATGCGCGTAGTGCGACTCCCGGCGGCGCGACCGATGTACGACTTTTGGGTGATGCCGGCGCGCCTCGGGGACGACGCCGCGGCACGCCCTTTGGCGTACCGTGAGCGCGTGGACGCCCTCGCCCACATCGCCCGAGTTCCACGCCGGCCGCCGCGCGCGGACGTGATCGCCGCAGCTGCGCTCTGTGCGTGGGCGATCCTCGATGCGATCTTCAGCGAGGGACCGGGCTCCGTCGCCGCACGGATTGTGTTTGCCGTGGTTGTCACGGCGCCGCTCGTGGTGCGGCGGCGCGCCCCGTTCGCCGTCTGTGCCGTGATCGCCGGCGCGACCGCGCTCTGGGCGCTTGGAGCCGACACCGCGGAGACGGGCACGATGCCGTTCCCGAGCATCCTCTTCTCGCTCTTCTCGGTAGCGCTCTACTCACGGCGTCTCTGGATGGCGATCGTCGGCCCGCTGATGCTCGTCGGCGCGTTCGTCGTCGCGCTCAGCACACCGTATTTCGAGGATTCGATCGGCGTCAGCGACGTCGCCATCTTCGCGTTCTTCGCTTCGGGTGCTTGGACAGCCGGCTGGCTGATCAGGCGACACGCGACCCGCGCGCAACGCGCGTACGCGGAGTCGGACGAGCTTGCGCGTGAGGCTGTGCGCGAGGAGCGTGCGCGGATCGCACGTGAGCTCCACGACGTCGTCGCCCACAGCGTCTCGATCGTGGCCGTGCAGGCCGGCGCGGCGGAGGCGCTCCTCGAAAGCGATCCGGAGCGAGCGCGTCAGCATCTCGCTGCGGTGCGGCGAACCGCACGGGAGGCGATGAGCGAGATGCGGCGTGCGCTCGACGTGCTCCGCGAAGACGATGCGCCGCACGCCCCGCAACCTGGGCTCGTGCGCCTCGACGATCTCATCGAGGACATTCGAGGTTCGGGCGTTCCCGTCGAGCTCGTCGAGGACGGCGAACGCCCCTCGCTCTCGCCGGGCCTCGATCTCGTCGTCTACCGCGTGATCCAGGAGGGGCTCACGAATGTGCGCAAGCATGCGGCCGGCGCGTCGACGCAGGTGCGCCTTCGCTACCGGCCGAGTGAGCTCGAGCTCGACGTCGTCAACGACGGCGGTGCGCCGAGGCCGAGCACCAACGGCGCCGGCGGCGGGCACGGCTTGATCGGGATGCGCGAGCGCGTCCTGCTCTTCGGCGGACGGTTCGAGGCCGGTGCGCGCGAGG
>JBKPRX010000040.1:0-13415 GCA_046734795.1 Actinomycetota bacterium | reverse complement strand
CTCGAGCAGGTGCGTGTCGAGCTCGGCGATTCCGCGCGCGGCCCGTACGCCGCGATCTCCGCGGGTTCGTCGACGACGCCGTCGATGGGACCGGCGGTGCGCGCCGCGGCGGCGGACGCGAAGCGCCAGATCCTCGAGATCGCGGCGCAGCGCTATCACCTCGAGGAGCGCGTACTCGACATCCGCAACGGCCGCGTGCTGTCGGCCGACGGCAACCTGTCGGTCGAGCTCGGCGAGCTGCTGTCGCTGCTCGGCTCTGCGCAAATCCTCGGCAAAGGCGCACGCGGCCCGAACCCAACAGGGATGCAGGTGTTGACCTTCGGGTGTCACGTTGCAGAGGTCGCCGTCGACGTGGAGACCGGCGAAGTGCGCGTGTTGCGCGTCGCCGCGATCCACGACGTCGGACGCGTCATCAACCCGCTCGGCGCGTCGAGCCAGGTCGAAGGCGGCGTCATCCAGGGCATCGGCCACACGCTCTCGGAGGAGCGCTTGCTCGATCCGGCGACCGGCACGATCCTCACGCAGTCGCTCGACGCCTACAAGCTGCCGACGATTGCCGACGTGCCGGAGATCGTCACCGAGCTGCTCGACATTCCGGACGAGCACTTGACCAACCTCGGCTCGAAAGGTCTCGGTGAGCCGCCGATCGTTCCGGTCGCAGCGGCGATCGCGAACGCGATCCGCGACGCGACGGGCGCCGACGTTCGCCGCCAGCCGATCACCCGCGAGGAAATGCTGCGCGCGCTCGCCGAAGCGAAAGAGAAGAAGCGCGCGAGGGAGACAGAGCGTGCAGCTCCTGCAACCGTCTAGCACGGAGGAAGCGACCGCCGCGCTCGGCAACGGCGCAGTCGCTCTCGCGGGCGGCACGGAGCTCGTTCCGCTCCTCCGCGACGGGCTCGTCGACGCAAGTGCGCTCGTTCACATGCGGAACGCCGTACCGCGAGGCATCGACGGAACTCGCGTCGGTGCGGGCACGACGCTGGCCGAACTCGAGGTCGACGTTCAGGTGCCGGAAGCGCTGCGCGAGGCCTGCCGTCTCGCCGCCTCGCCGCAGTTGCGGGCCATGGGCACCGTGGGCGGCAACCTCCTGCAGGCGACGCGCTGCTGGTACTGGCGGCTGAACTTCCCGTGCTATCTGCACGGCGGCGATCGCTGCCACGCAAAGGAAGCGCAGCACCGCGAGCACGCGATCTTCGGCCACGACGTGTGCGCATCCGCGCACCCCTCCGATGTTGCGGCTGCGCTCGTCGCCTGCGGCACGACGCTCCGGACGACCGAACGCCAGCTTCCGCTCGCCGATCTCTACCGGCTTCCGACGGCAGACGACCCGCGGACGACGACACTCGCTTCGGGCGAGCTGATCCTCGAACTCGAGCTCGGCACACCCGACGCGAGCACGTACCTGAAGGCAATGGATCGACAGCGCTGGGCATTCCCGCTCGTCGGCGTCGCGGCAGCGCGCTTCGGCGACGACGTTCAGCTTGCGCTCGCCGGGGTCGCACCGATTCCGTGGACGCTCGAAACGCCTGCGGACCTCGAGCAAGCTCAACCGCTTCCGCAGACCGCGTACAAGCTCGAGATCGCGCGCGCGCTCGTTCGGCGTGCGCTTGCAAGCCTGGCGCCGGGTTAGCATCCCGTGCGCCGGTGAGGGTGCGTCTCTTCTTGCTGTTCTTCGTCGCGGCCTGCGCAAGCGTGGGCGCTGCCGCTGCAGGGAGGCCGGTGCACCGGATCTCGCATCGGACGATCGTCGCCCCGCGCATCCCGGCGATTCCCGATCACCCGCTGCGCGGCCGAGCGTGCCCGATTCCGGCCGGTTTCCGGCGCGCGTTCGAGCGAGCCTCGCGCGAGACCGGCTTCCAGCTCGCGATGCTGGTAGCCGTGGCCCAGGTCGAGTCGCGCTTCAAACCTGACGCACGCTCGCGCGCCAACGCGCGCGGACTGCTTCAGGTGCTGCCCTCGACCGCCGCCGAGCTGAAGCTCGATCCCGACGATCCGGAGTCCAACGTCCTCGCGGGCGCGCGGTACCTGAAGCTGCTCCTCGAGCGCTACCAGTCGACCGACGCCGCGCTCGCCGCATACAACGCCGGGCCGACCGCCGTCGACCGCGCCGGAGGAATGGCGCCGACCGCCGAGACGCTCACCTACGTCGCGAACGTGCAGCTCCGCTGGCGCGCGCTCGCCGGTTGCCGATAGACGCACGGGCGCCGATGATCGCGGCCGTCGTCCTCGCAGCCGGCGCCGGCGCACGATTTGGTGGGCCGAAGCAGCGCCTGCTCGTGCCCGAGGTTTTGCGCGCGCTCCGGGCCGCAGAGATCACACGCATCGTCGTTGTGGCCGGCGCACACGAGCTCGACGCGGACGCACCCGTCGTCGAGTGCCCCGAGTGGGAACGCGGCCCGGGGGCATCGCTCCGTTGCGGCCTCGCCGCGCTCGAAGACGATGTCGACGCCGCCCTCGTCGTTCTCGGCGACGGACCCGAACTCGACCCGCAGGCAGTTCGGCGCGTCGTCGAGACCTGGCGCGGCGAGCCGATGCTCGCCGCTACCTACGCCGGTGTCCGGCTCCATCCCGTGCTGATCAGCCGCGAGCTCTGGGGCCGCATCCCGGATGAAGGGGCGCGCGCGCTGCGCGCCCGGGAGATTCCGTGCGACGACTTGACCCCTCCAGGAGACGTCGATTTTGCCGATGAGTTACCCGAGAGGTTGAAGCCGCAAGACGGCGAATTTCCAAAGTCCGAATGAACGCCCTGAACGCAGTCCTCGAGCTCCCCACATCGGCCGCGAGCGAGTCGGCCCTCGCCCGTGCCCGCATCCATCGCCAGCTGACGCGGGCCGAGGCGGCCCGCCGCGCCGGCCTGCCGGAACACGCGATCGAGTGGCTCGAGGAGGGTCGCGTATACCGGTTCCGGACAGCCGACGACGCGATGCTCTCGCTGCTCCTCTATTCGACCGCGCTCGGGATCCAACACGACGAGGCGCTCGCGCTCGCCGGCCGGCCGGTCCCCCCGAAGCCGCTCCGAACGAATCCGTGGCCGCGACTCGCCGCGCTCGGAGCGCTCGTCGTTGCTGCAATCGCGCTCGGCGGTGTCTTCCTCACCGGACGCGGCACGGAGCGAGCGGCCGCGACGAAGGCCGCTGCCGCCGCGCCGACGCTACCGGCGCCGTGGACGATCTCGGTCTCGGTCCTGAACGGGAGCGGCGACATCGTCGCGACCCGCGAGCTTGCAAGCCGGATCGGCGCACTCGGATACTCGATCGCGAAGGTCGGCCGAGCGGACAACTTCCGCTACCAGCAGACAGTCGTCTACTACGAGCCGGGCGGCCGCGACGTCGCCCTCCGCCTCGGGCAGCAGCTCGGCGTCAACATCGCACCGCTGCCGGGCGGCACCGACGCGAAGAAGCTCGTCGTGATCGCCGGTCCGAAGCGCGTCTTCGGGAACTGACGCGCGTCAGAGGTCGGTGCGCAGAGCCGCGAGCTTCGCCTTGAGCTCCGCCGGCATCGGCTCGTCGACCGCGACGCGAACGTATTGCCTCAGTCGCGTCTCGAAGCGGTAGCGCTTGGCGCACCAGTCGCAGCCGGCCAGATGCGCCTCTGCCTCCTCACGCTCCGCGGAGGACAGCACGCGATCCATGAACGGTTGCATCATCCGCTCGCAGTGCTCGCAAGGCGTCTCCGTCATTCCGTCTCTCCCACTGCCGTTTCCGCGAGCTCGCGCTTCAAGATCCGCCGCCCACGATGCAGCCGCGACATCACGGTGCCGACGGGTATGTCGAGGATGTTGGCGGCATCCTGATAGCTGAAGTCGCCGATGTCCACGAGGACGATCACGTCGCGAAAGTCGTGCGGCACGGCTGAGAGCGCGCCGACGATGTCGTCCTGCGACAGCCGCTCGATCACGCGTTCCTCCTGCGCGGTCCCGTCCGCCCCCGCGGCTTCTTCGAGGCGGTTGTAGAGGAAGTAGTCGTTCTCCTCGAGCGGTTGGAGATCGGGCGTGCGCTGCCGCCGCCGGCCGCGGTCGATGTTGAGATTCGTGAGGATCCGAAGGAGCCACGCGCGGAGGTTCGTGCCAGGCGTGAAGGATCGCCAGCTGCGGAACGCGCGCGCGTACGTGTCCTGGACGAGGTCCTCGGCTTCTTCGCGCGAGCCGGCCAGGTGGCGCGCGACGCGGTACACCTGATCGGCGAGCGCGAGCGCTTCCTCTTCGAAGCGGACGCGATCGCGCGCGTCCGTCGCGATGCGGCGCGCGTCGACGTCCGGTTCCGTCATTACGGCCACACTACCAACGGGCATGCTGTGGATAACGCAGCCGCAGGCCGGGCGATTCCGCAGCCTTAGACGGCTTGCAGCTCGGGAAAGCCCGAACGGCGGAGCGCTTCGACCAGTGCGTCGCGGCTCGTCTGCTCGTCGTCCCACGCGAGCGTGACTTCACCCATGAGGTTCGCGCTTGCCTCGACGAGACCGTCGTGGCCGCGCAGCGCTCCCGCGAGTCGGCCGACACAGCGCTCGCAACGCACGCCGTTGACCTGAATCGTCTCGCGCTGAACCGTCATCGCGAGGAGCGTACCGTCCGCGCAACGAGGTCGGCGGATGCTGCTTCGACGCCGACCTCGAGTTGGCGTGCCGCTTCCGGCTCGGGTGCCGCTTCGCCGAGCAGTTCACTCGCGAGCTCGCGCGCGGTGGCAGTCGAGTCGCCGTTCGGATGGATGAGCTCGGCGTCGAGCCCGTATCGCGCCGCGGCCCAGCGGTTCTGCGCGTAGTCGCCGCGGTGCGCCGGATCTGCGTTCCGTCGCGGCGCGGACTCCACGAGATTGCGGATCACGCCGACAAGGAGCGCTGTCCGGTCGAGCTCTGTCGGCTGGTCGGGGATGCGGATCTCGAGCGTCCCCCAACGCGGATGCGGGCGAACGTCCCACCAGACACGCGTGTAGTCCTCGATCACGCCGAGGCGCACGAGGTTCTCGACCCACTCTTCCCACGCGCGATACGACCCGAAGCACGGCGGCGCACCCGCGCGTGGCAACGCCGCGAGGATCGGCGCGCGATTCGACCACATTCCGGTGGCGCGACCTTCGAGAAACGGCGAGTTCGACGAGAGCGCGAGCACGACTGGAAGCCACGGCAGCACGGATTCGAGTGCCGCGTAGCAGTCCTCGCCGCTTGCGACGCCGACGTGAACATGCAACCCGCTGACGCCCTGCATCCGCGCGACTTGCCCCACGGACTCGAGCATCGAGAGATATCGCTTCTCTTGGACCACCGGCAGCGACTCCGCAGGCGCGGTCGGGTGCATGCCCGCGGCTGCAATGCACCAGCCGTGGCGCTCAGCGAGCGATGCGGCGCACGCCCGGAGCTCTTCGAGGGTGGCCACCGCGCGTTCGACGGAATCGCAGACGTGCGTGTTCAGCTCGACGACCGACGCGTGCAGCTCCGTCTTCAGCACGCCCGGCAGCGACAAGTCCTCCGACTCGGCGATCAGCGTCTGAACGCCCGCGACGGGACGGAAGGTCTCCGCGTCGAGGATCATCACCTCCTCCTCGACGCCGAGAGAGAAGGGCGCGGATTCGCCGAATGAGGCTTCGATCATTCGTCGAGGCGCGTTAGCGGCGGACGCCGTGGACCGGGCGGCCGGCCGCCTCCCACGCGTAGTACGACGCACTCGGGCCGTACGTCGGCTCGTAGCCGACGACACGCGGGTCGCGTCCGACCTCCATCGCGCGCTGCGCGTGCCAAAGAAGATTCGGGTCGTCGCGCTCCTCCCAAACGAGGATCAGGTGCGCAGCCGTCATGAACTCGGCGATGTAGGCACACCCGGGCGCAGGACACGGAAACGGCGCAGTCCGGACGCAGAACCAGCCGGCACGATCTTCGCCACCATCGTCGATCCACAGCTCTTCGTCAACGTCGGGCGCGGCGCGCGTGAGCAGCTCGCTGCGACCGGGCTGGAGCGGCTCCATCGGCAGAGAGTAACTGCGAGTCGGGGGCCCCGGGCAGGCGATCGGGGCCCCCGACTGTCTCCCGCGCGCCGCGCTGGCCGGCAGCACGCAGGCAACCGGCCCCTAGGGGTGCGGGGCCAGCATCCGGCCGCCCTCGCAGGTCAACACCGGAGGGAAGCGGGTTGGCGGCCGAGCTTCACGTCGATCGTCATCTCCTTGTCGGCGCGGAAAATCTTCAGCTTCATCTTGTCGCCCGGCTTCTGCGAGGCGACGATCGCGCGCAACGCCTCCGTCGAGGCGATACGCCTACCGTCGGCACCGACGATCAAGTCGCCGCCGAGCGGCCAGCTCTCGCCCGCGACGACGACCGTTTGCTCGGCGCCGCGCAGTCCCGCGTCCGCGGAGCCGCTGCCGCGACACACGGACTTAACGAGGAGACCACGGCTCGATGGCAACCGGAAGAGGTGCGCAACCTGCGCTGTCACCGGCACCGCTTCGATCCCGAGGAACGGATGCACGACGTGGCCGTTGTGGATCAGCTGCGCGACGACGTTACGCACCGTGTCGATCGGAATCGCGAACCCGATGCCGATGTTGCCGTCGCCGCCCGCGGTCTGGATCTGCGAGTTGACGCCGATCACCTGGCCGCGCATGTTCAGGAGCGGCCCGCCGGAATTGCCGTGATTAAGCGCCGCGTCGGTCTGGATCACGTGGTCGATCGTGACGCCGTTCGGAGCCGTGATCGGGCGCTGCAGCGCACTGACGATCCCGCGCGTGATCGAGCGGTCGAGGCCGAACGGATTGCCAATCGCGACGACGTCGTCCCCGACCTGGACGTCGTCGGAGTTGCCGAGGGGGAGCGGCGTCAGTGCTCTGGAGCGAGCGCTGACTTGAAGGACGGCAATGTCGCTCGATGGATCGACACCGACGACCTTCGCGTTCAAGCTGTCGTTGTCGGAGAAGCTCACTTGCACGGACTTGGCTCCGGCAACGACGTGATCGTTCGTGACGATGTGGCCCGCCTTGTCGATCACGAACCCCGAGCCCAGCGACCTCTGCGTCTGCGACTGGGGCGCGCCGAAGAACGGATCGGCTTGGCGGATCTCGGACGTGGACGTGACTTGGACGACACCGGCGGCGGCGTGCTCGTAGACGGCGTGCACGCTCAGCGGGTCGCGGGCGGCTGGTGCGGAGACCTGGCTCGCAGACCCCTCTGCCGCCGGTTGCGGAGCGAAGATCGTCTCGGGTTCCTCGCGGGATAGCCCGCCTACGGCAGCGACGATCGCGACCGCGAGTCCGGCGCCGGCGAGCGTGGCAGCCGCGAAGGCCGCGATGGTTGGTCGGTTCAAGACCACGCGGTCGTTCTAGCGCGGACGGGTTGAAGAGGGCTTAGCCGTGGATTAAGCATTGGTTGAGCCGACGCAACAGCGAGGATGTACGCATGGACGAGCTGGGTCCCGGCATCGTCGAGTCGCTTCTGCGCGGTCGTTTCGGGCGGCCATATAGGTACGAGCAGTCCGTCCGTTCGACGCAAGAGCTTCTCGACTCAGAGGAGGAAGAGGGCGCGGTCGTTTGCGCCGACGAGCAACGCGCGGGCCGAGGCCGGTTCGGCCGGACGTGGTCGGCGCCGCCGGGGACCGCGCTGACGTTCTCGCTTCTGCTATGCCCGCCCCGTGAGCGGCGATGGCCTGAGCTCTGTCTCGTCGCGGGCGTCGCGAGCGCGGAGGTCGTCGAGGCCGCGCTCGGCGAGCAGACCCAGATCAAGTGGCCGAACGACGTGCTCGTACGCGGCGCGAAGGTCTGCGGAATCCTCGCGGAGTTGCGCGGCAGCTCGGTCGTCGTCGGCATCGGGTTGAACGTGAACCAGACTCGCGAGCAGCTTCCCGACGACACGACGACGCCGTCCACATCTCTGTACGAGCTCGACAACGTCGTTCGCGACCGCGCGCCACTCCTCGCGGACCTGCTTTTTCGTCTCGAGGCGCGCTACGAGGAATGGCTGCGAGGCGGTCTCGCCTCCGCGGCGGCGGAGCTCGCGCGCCGCGACTTCTTACGCGGCAGGCGAGTCACTGCAAGCGGCTTCGACGGGATCGCCCTCGGCATCGACGCCGAAGGTCGATTGCAGCTCGACGTCGCGGGCACGCGACGCAGCTTCGAGGGCGGCGAGATCTCGTACGAGTAGCGCGGCGGAGACGTTGCTCCGCCGCGCGTTTGCTACTGGCCCTGCTTGACGCCAGGTTCCGCCCACTCGAGCTGGATCGGACGCGTCGGACGGCTGCCGGGGCGGTTCGCAGCGCCGTCGAGCTTGAAGAGGGGCAAGACCACTCGACCGGCTGCGGCTTTCAACATCATCGCGGTCGCCGTGTACCACGCGAGGCCCGCTGAGACGACGAATACCCATCCCGCGGCTTGCGCCCAACCCTCTGAGCCGTAGATGAGCGCGCCTGCGGCGATCCCCGACCCGGCAGCGAGCGTCCCGAGCACGGCGGCTACGCCGAGGTTTCCCTCGAAGAAAGCGCCGAGCATTCCGGACATGGTGATCGCCGCCAGTGCGAAGAACCAGAAGCCGAGCTCGGGAAAGTGGTACGCCGGACTCGGCGCGGGCAGCGTCTTCGTTGCGAGCAGGACTTGCAGGATCCCGTACGCGATCCAGAACGCTCCCCACATTCCGTGCATCGCAGTTGCGACCGCGTCACGTGCGCGATACGCCCACATGCCCGCGAGGAACTGCGCGATGCCTCCGAACGCGAGCGCGAACGGAGCGAGATACATCGGCGACTGGTCGGTGCCCCACCAGCCGGCGAGGTTCGAGGCGACGATGAACGTCGCGCCCGCAAAGCCGAACAGTCCGAGGACAGACGGCGCGGCGATCGGTTGCAAGAACACGCGCGGCCGTGCGAACCCGTCTTCCCAGACGTCGTGCTCGTGTTGGAGGGCGATGCCCGCTGAGGCCCGTGCCCTCCGTTCGTCCATGGTGCTCATTCGGGCCCTCCTTCTTCGTTCACGTGGCTTGTTCCCAGGGCGGAGCTCGACAAACACCTCGTACTCCGATACGTTTCAAGGACCGGCGCATGGCAAGAACGAGCCTGGCGATGAAGCGCTTGAAGCTTCTAGAGTCGTGGCCCGTCTTGCGGCAAGTGCGGAGCGGCGACTCGCTCGGCCTCGGGCAGAGCGTCCAGTCGCCGCGGTCCCGCGCACTTCGGCCGCGCACCGAGAACGCCGAGCACGTCGTTCAGTCGATCTGCCCCTACTGCGCCGTCGGCTGCGGCCAGCTCGTCTACGTGCAAGACGGCGCAGTGACGCACATCGAAGGTGACCCCGCGAGCCCGATCTCGCGCGGACGTCTTTGTCCGAAAGGGCAAGCGTCGAAGAGCTACGTGCAGAGTCCGCTGCGGGAGTACAAGGTCAAGTACCGCCGCCCCTACGGGACGCAGTGGGAAGAGCTCTCGCTCGACGAGGCGATGGAGATGATCGCGCAGCGGATCATCGACACGCGTGCGGCTTCGTGGGAGACCGAAACGCCGGACGGCAACCCCGCAAACCGCACGATGGCGATCGGAAACCTCGGCGGCGCGACGCTCGACAACGAAGAGAACTATCTGATCAAGAAGCTCTGCTTCGCGCTCGGGATCGTCCAGGTCGAAAACCAGGCACGTATATGACACAGCTCCACGGTCCCCGGTCTGGGGACCTCGTTCGGACGAGGCGGGGCGACGGACTTCCAGCAGGACCTGCAGAACTCCGACTGCATCGTGATCATGGGCTCGAACATGGCCGAGAACCACCCGGTGGGTTTCCAGTGGGTGATCGAGGCCAGAGAGCGCGGCGCTGAGGTCATCCACATCGACCCGCGCTTCACGCGCACGAGCGCGATGGCGACGAAGCACGTGCAGATCCGCGCCGGTACCGACATCGCGTTCCTCGGCGGAATCGTCAACTACCTCCTCCAGAACGATCTCTTCTTCGACGAGTACGTCAGGCACTACACGAACGCGCCGGTGATCATCGATCCCGAGTTCGTCGACACCGAAGACGCGGACGGACTCTTCTCGGGTTGGGATCCGGAGAAGAAGCAATACGACCCGTCGTCGTGGCAGTACGAAGGTATGCAGACTCACGGCGCAGCAGGGCAGCGCGAGGAAGGGTTCTCGCCGAAGGGAGAGCAGTCGGGTCACGGCGGTCACGGCGGCGGGTTGTCGCACGGCGAGCCGCCGGCGGAAGACACGACGCTCCAACACCCGCGCTGCGTGTTCCAGATTCTGAAGCGGCACTACCAGCGGTACACGCCCGAGTTCGTCGCCGACGCGTGCGGTTGCAGCGTGGACGACTTCGTCTTCGTTGCCGAGGCGCTCGCGCGTAACTCCGGCCGCGAGAAGACGAGCGCGTTTTGTTACGCCGTCGGTTGGACGCAGCACACCGTCGGCGTCCAGTACATCCGCACGGCGGCGATCATCCAGCAGCTGCTCGGGAACATGGGTCGGCCGGGGGGCGGGATCGTGGCGCTGCGCGGCCACGCTTCGATCCAAGGGTCGACCGACATCCCGACGCTCTACAACATCCTGCCGGGTTACCTGCCGATGCCGCACGCGGAGACGTACGGCGACTTCGAGAACTTCGTCAACGCGAACACGTCGCCGACTGGCTGGTGGGGACACTTCGACGCGTACTGGATCAGCCTGATGAAGGCGTACTTCGGCGAGCACGCGACGCCGGACAACGACTGGCTCTTCGAGCTACTGCCGCGCATCGACAAGGACAACTCCGCCTACTGGACCGCGCTGCAGATGCTCGACGGGAAGGTGAAAGGCTACGTGCTCGCAGGCGAGAATCCAGCGGTCGGCAATTCGAACTCGAAGCTGCACCGGCTCGCGCTCGCGAAGCTCGACTGGCTCGTCGTGCGTGACCTCGTCGAGATCGAATCGGCTGCGTTCTGGTACGACAGCCCGGAGATCGAGTCGGGCGAGCTGCGCACCGAGGAGATTCCGACGGAGATCTTCTTCATGCCTGCGGCCGCACACACGGAGAAGGACGGCTCGTTCACGAACACGCAGCGCCTCTTGCAGTGGCATTGGCAGGCGACCGAGCCGAAGGAAGACTGCCGCTCCGAGCTCTGGTTCTACTTCCACCTCGGCCGGATGATCAAGCAGAAGCTCGCCGAGTCGACCGAAGAGCGCGACAAGCTGATCCAAGCTCTGCGCTGGGAGTATCCGACGCACTCGCAGATCCAGGAGCCCGATGCCGAGGCAGTGCTTGCAGAGATCAGCGGCTGGGAGATCGCGAGCGGCAAGTACCTCGACGGCTATCCGAAGTTGAAGAACGACGGCTCGACGGTCTGCGGGTGCTGGATCTACTGCGGCGTCTACAAGGACGGCATCAACCAGGCCGCGCGCAAGAAGCCGCACTGGGAGCAGAGCTACGTCGCGCCGGAGTGGGCGTGGGCGTGGCCGGCGAACCGGCGCATCCTCTACAACCGTGCATCGGCGGATCCCGAGGGCAATCCGTGGTCGGAACGGAAGAAGTTCGTTTGGTGGGATGCAAAGGAAGGCAAGTGGACCGGCCTCGACGTGCCCGACTTCCAGGAGACGAAGCCGCCCGACTACGTACCCCCCGACGACGCGAAAGCGGAAGACGCGATCGCGGGCAACCACCCGTTCATCATGCAAGCGGACGGACGGAGCTGGCTCTTCGTTCCTCAAGGACTCGAAGACGGACCGCTGCCGACGCATTACGAGCCACACGAGTCACCGTTCGACAATCTGCTCTACTCGCAGCGCGCGAACCCGGCTCGACAGCAGTTCGAGCGATCCGAGAACCCGTACAACCCCGTCGCGGACGAGCCCGGCTCGGAGATCTATCCCTATGTCGCGACGACGTACCGGTTGACGGAGCACCACACGGCGGGCGGCATGTCGCGCTTCGTGCCATATCTCTCGGAGCTGCAGCCGGCAATGTTCGTCGAGATCGATCCGGAGCTCGCGCGCAAAGAAGGGCTCGAGCACGGCGGCTGGGCGACGATCTACTCGTCACGCGCGGCGATCGAGGCACGCGTGCTCGTGACGGATCGTTTGAAGCCGATCGACGTGCAGGGTCGGCGGACGCATCAGATCGGGCTGCCGTATCACTGGGGCTCGCGCGGGCTCGTGATCGGCGGTGCTGCGAATGACCTTTCGTCGATCGCGCTCGATCCGAACGTGCACATCCAAGAGGTAAAGGCGTTCTCCGTCGGGATCAAGCCGGGACGCAGGCCGCGCGGCGGTCGTTTGCTCGAGTTCGTCGCGGAGCTGCGCGAGCAAGCGCACTCGCGGCGTGAGGGCGCGGAGCGCGTCGAGCCCGAGTCGACGAGGAAGACGGCAAGCTGATGGTCGACCTCATCGAGCTCGCGCGGACGGACGGCCAACCCGACGGCTGGGAGTCCTACGGCGACGAGCAGCAGACGCGCATGGGCTTCTTCACCGATACGTCGGTGTGCATCGGCTGCAAGGCGTGCGAGGTCGCCTGCAAGGAATGGAACCTCGTGCCCGAGGACGGCTACGAGTGGACGGGTCACTCGTACGACAACACCGGAGAGCTCAGCGCGAACACGTGGCGACACGTCGCGTTCGTCGAGCAGAACGAGCCGCTGCGCGCCGGCGACGAGTCGGATGACGCGCTGCGGTGGTTGATGGAGAGCGATGTCTGCAAGCACTGCACGCACGCCGCGTGTCTCGACGTGTGTCCGACTGGCTCGCTCTTTCGCACGGAGTTCGGCACCGTGGTCGTCCAAGAGGACATCTGCAACGGCTGCGGCTACTGCGTGCCGGCTTGTCCGTTCGGTGTCCTCGACAAGCGCCACCTGCCGCGGCGACCGGAAGACGCGCCGCTCGCGCTGCCGCTCTTCGGCGAGAACGAGCTCCTCGGCAAGAAGATGGACGGGCGCGTGTGGAAGTGCACGCTCTGCTACGACCGCTTGAAGGGCGGCCACGAGCCCGCATGCGCAAAGGCGTGCCCGACCGACTCGATCCAGTTCGGCCCGGTCGACGAGCTGCGCGAACGGGCCGACGCGCGCCTCGAGAAGCTCAGCGGCGAGGGTTGGAACAAGGTGCAGCTGTACGGCCGCGATCCGGACGACGGCGTCGGTGGCTTCGGCGCGTTCTTCCTGCTGCTCGACGATCCCGAGGTGTACGGCTTGCCGCCGGACCCGGTCGTGACGACGAAGCACGTGCCGCAGATGTGGCGCGACGTCGCGGTCGCGGCCGCCGCCGTCACGGTCGGCGTGCTCGCTTCGTTCATCGGAGGGCGCAGGTGACGAGGAACGGGCGCGCCGCCGAAACGATCACGGACGTCGGCACGGAAATGCGTTCGTACTACGGCCGACCGATCATCAAGGAGCCGACGTGGACCTGGGAGATCCCGATCTATCTCTTCGCCGGCGGCCTCGGCGGCGCGTCGTCGATCCTTTCGCTCGCCGCGCGCGTCGGCGGTAACGAGCGGCTCGCGAAAGCA
>JBKPRX010000039.1:0-29748 GCA_046734795.1 Actinomycetota bacterium | reverse complement strand
GAGCCGCTGGTGGCCGCTCGACACGCACCACATCGGCGAGCGCGACGCCGAAGCGGCGGTGCTCGAACCGCGTGCAGGTGGTCGTTGGTTCGAACGTGCCGCCGACGGCACCGAGTGCGACTGGGGGCGCGTGGTTGCGTGGGAGCCGCCAACGCGAGTCGTGCTCGCCTGGCATCTGAATGCCGACTGGCAGTTCGATCCGGACCCGGCGGTCGCGAGCGAGATCGAGGTCACGTTCGTGCCGGAAGGCGACGGTGCGACGCGCGTCGAGCTCGTCCACCGGAACCTCGAGCGTCACGCACGCGGAGAAGACATCCGCGCAGCGGTCGACAGCGACGGCGGCTGGAACGGGCTGCTCGAGCTCTTCCGGGCGGCAGTCGAGGAGTAGCTACTGGTTCAGGTCGCGCGCGGCGCGGCGGCCGAGCACCGTGAGCAGCGAGTCGTCGACCTGCGAGCGGACTTCGCTGCCGCGCCGACGCTCCGTGCCTTCCACCTCAGGCAGGAGGCGCGCGACGACCCCGAGCCCATCCGACACCGCCGCCGGGGCGAGCCCGACGGCTCGCGCGGCGAGGCGCGCATGCAAGCCGAGCGTGACCTCCGCGTCGCCGTGTCGGATCCCGGCGACGATCCGGCGCGCTGCGCGCGTTCCGGCGAGGGTCGTGGCCGGCGTTGCGGAGAGCGGCGCAAAGAGCGAGTACTCACGCTCGGGCTCATGGCCTTTGAAGAACGCCGCGAGATACGAGCCGGTACGCATCAGGCCGGGAACGACGGTCGTGACTCGCACGCCGGTTCCAGCCAGCTCTGCCCGCAACCCTTCTGAGAATCCAACCGCCGCGAACTTCGACGTGCTGTACGGCAGGAGCCACGGGACGCTGATCTTCCCCCCGATCGACGTCACGTTCGCGATGCGGCCTTCTCTGCGGTCGAGCATGTCCGGAAGCACCGCGTAGGTGCAGTTGACCGCGCCCCAGAGGTGGATCGAGAGCAGCTCCTCGAAGTCGTCGATCGTCTGCGTGCGAAGAGGGCCGACGGAGATGACGCCTGCGTTGTTGACGAGAACGTCGATCGGGCCGAGTCGTTCACGTATCTCGCCGACGAACTCGTTGACCTGTTCGCGATCGGAGACGTCGCAAGGCATGGCGACGACGCCTGCACCGAGTCGTGTGCGAGCTCGTCCGAGCTGATCCGCGCCGCGCGCGCAGATCGCGACCCTTGCGCCGCGCGACGCAAGCTCCCGCGCGATCGCGAAGCCGAGTCCGCGCGAGCCGCCGGTGACGATCACGACGCGATCGCGGATGTCGAGCAGCCGCGCTCGCCGGAAGGCGCTCCGCGCGGCGAGCGCGAGAGCCGCTGCTCCAGCAGTTCGCTTCATCCACGGCCGCCTTCCCTAGTCTGGCTGGACTAATCGCTCAAGTGCAGACGGCCGCGGTGCCGATAGGACGGGCGATGGACTCCCAGGCTGCGGTTTCGTCCCGCGGACCGGTTCGGCGCATCGCACTCGCGAGCGTCGCGACCGTGATCCTCTTCGGCATCGCGCTCGGCGTGGCGGTTTGGCGTTTCGACGCCGCCGTCAGCTCGAACGCCGCCGCGGTCGAGTCGAGCCATGACAATTTCCTCGCCGAGCGTGCCGTGCGCGCATTCTGGCAGGAGCGCGAGGCGATGAACGAGTATCTCGCCTTTCCCGCGGCCGACCTTCGCGCGGAGGTGGCCGCGCAGGCGACGGCGTTCGACGAGCTGACGCGGACCGTCGGCGCCGACGTCGCGTCCGAGCATCGTCTCGCCCAGAACGCACGGCGTGCAAACAAGTCACTGGTGCGGGAGTTCGACACGTTCGCGCGGGCGGAGGCGACGGGCCAAGCGCAGGTCGAGAGGCTCGCGGCGAGCGAGCCGCGCGTCCTGGACCCGCTCTCGAAGCTGCAGGCGCTTTACGAGGCGGAGCAGGCCAACCGCGAAGCTGGGGCTGGCGCTGCACTCCGCCAGGCGCGGATCGCGGCGCTCCTCATCGGTCTTCTGAGCGGCGTCGTTGCGCTCTGGCTCGCCCTCTACTCCAGGCGGACGGTGCGCGACCTCGTCGAGCGCTTGCGGACGAGCGCCGCGTTCTTCCGGCAGATCGCTGCGAGCATGCGCACCACCGGCAACGACGCACTCGCTGCGACGAGCGAGCAGTCCACTGCTGTCGCCGAGACCTCCGCAACCATCGACCAGCTGTCCGCGACGGCGACGTCGATCGCCGACAACTCGGCGAGCGTGGCGGCCGTCGCCGAGGAGACGCAACGGACCATGCAGGAAGTGCGCGAGACGGTCGAGAGCGTCGCAGCGCGCACGCTCGAGCTCGGCGCGAGCTCCGAGCGGATCGGCGCGATCGTGACGCTGATCACCGAGATCGCCGAGCAGACGAACTTGCTTGCGCTGAACGCGGCGATCGAGGCGGCGCGCGCCGGCGAGGCTGGCAAGGGCTTCGCGGTCGTGGCGGCCGAGGTACGCAAGCTTGCGGAGCGCTCGATGGAGTCCACGGACTCGATCCGCGACATCGTCACGGCGATTCGCGAGGAGACGAACGCGACGATCCTCGCGACCGAGGAAGGCACGCGGCAGACGCGCCAGGTCGCATCGCTGATGGAGCAGACCGCGACGATGCTGGACGACTCGATCTCGGGGATTCAGCAGCAGCGCGCCGCGGCCGAGCAGGTCGCCGGAGCGATGACGCAGATTCGCACCGCCGCCGAGCAGCTGGCCGCCGACCAGGAGCACCGGCTGAGCGACGCACGCCGTGCGGAGGAGCTCGTCGACGAGCTCTTCGCGACGCTTGCGCAACACGGGATTGCGGTCGACCGCAGCCCCGCCGCTCCGGCGAGGCTCGCGCCGAAGGCCGCTTAGGCGCTTAGCTGCTCCGCGAGCTCGAGCAGGTCCGCGGCTGCGAGGTCGAACTCCGCACGGTCTTCCTCGGAGGTCACCGGTCGGATCGGGCCGTGCTCGAGCGGCCGCTGGACGTATCCCGTGCGCAAGCCGTGCTTCGCGGCCTCGCGGAGGTCGGACGGATGCGCAGCAACGAGCATCACGTTCGCCGGCCCGACGTCGAGCAGCTGCGGCACCGACAGATACGTGCGTGGATCGGGCTTGTATGCGCGCACGATCTCGGCGCCGAGGACAGCGTCCCAATGGAAGCCCGCGTGGCGCGCGAGGTCGACCTGCAGGCGCACGTTCCCGTTCGAGAGCGGCACGAGCATGAAGCGCGGCCTCAGCCGCTCGAGCGCCGGAACGACGTCGGGCCAGGCGTCAAGGCGATGCCACGCGAGGTTGAGCTCGACGCGCTCGGCCTCGTCGAGGTCGACGTGATGTTCGTGCAGGAGCTCGTCGAGCGACTGGCGGTGGAGGACGTCGAGGTTCGCCCACGGGACGGCTCCGCGCTGCACGCGTTGCATGGACGGCATGTACTTCGCACGCCAAGCATCGGCGAATGCTTCCGCGTCGACGTCGAGCCCGGAGTCGCGAACCGCGCGCGCAACGGACGAGCGCCAGTCGACGAGAGTGCCGAAGACGTCGAAGGCGAGGACTTCTAGCTCGGCGGAAAGAGCCACCACGTCTCTCCGTAGTCGAGCGACTCGAACGCGACGAGGCGGTAGAGGAGCTCGCCGTCGCTCGTGCGACCGGCTGCGTCGGCGCAGGCGCGGAGCCACGCCGCACGGTTCTCGACCGTCGCGTGGACGAGGTCGTAACCCGTCAGCTCGTTCGGCACTACACGTCCGCGACGAGCGCGTCTTCGCGCGACGCGTGAATCGCGAAGTGCTTGTCGAGCCCCGACACCTCGAGCGCCCGCTGCGTCTCGAGCTGAGGCGCCGCGAGCAGGAACGCACGCCGGTTCGACATCCGCGAGCGCGCCTCGACGAAGACGCCGAGCGCTGTCGAGTCGACGAACTCGACTCCGCTCAAGTCGACGACGAGCCGGTCCGGTTCCTCCGCGCAGCACTCGAGCAGCGCATCGCGGACGATGTGCGCGTTGTACAGATCGAGCTCTCCGCCGAGCGCGACGACGACGGAGCCTGCGTCGCGCTCCACGCTGACGACCGGGTCGGCGCGGCCATCGGCCATCGGTTCGCTCGTCGGCCTCTCGTCGGGCGCCATGCCCCGGCCTCCTTCGTTGCCCAGTCCGCGCGCCGAGGCCAGCCCTCGACTCGCACCGGTGCGATTCAACCAGCCGCTCGACCGGCCGCGCAACCGGCCTCGGTGCAGGTGGTTTGATTCACGCATGGACGTAGCGGAAGTCGCTCGGCGAGCGCAAGGCGAGAACTTCCTCGTCGCATCCCTGCTCTTCCCGCGTGCGCTGCGCCCGCACATCCGGATCCTCTATTGCTACGCACGGCTCGTTGACACCCTCGGCGACGAGCTCGACGGGGATCGCCTGGCGGCACTCGACGAGCTCGAGCGCGAGGTGCACGCGTGCTACGACGGAACGCCCACGTGGCCAGTGCTGCGCGAGCTGCAACCGACGATCCACGCATTCGAGCTGCCGCAAGAGCCGTTCGTCCGGCTGATCGAGGCGAACCGAATGGACCAGCGCGTGCACGAGTACGACACCTGGGACGATCTGAAGCACTACTGCGTGCACTCCGCCGATCCGTGCGGCCGGCTCGTCCTCGGCGTGCTGCGGCGCCTCGACGACGAGGACGCAGTCGCGCGGTCCGACGACGTCTGCACCGGCTTGCAGGTCGTCAACTTCCTGCAAGACGTTCCGCGCGACCTCGAGCTCGGCCGCGTCTACCTCCCGCGCGTCGACCGCGAGGAGTTCGGCGATCCGCCGCTCGACGCTCCCTCGCCGGAGCTGTGCGAGCTGCTCGCGTTCGAAGCGGAGCGCGCGCGTTGCCTGCTGCGAAGTGGCGAACCGCTGCGACGCATGATCGGCGGCCGCCTCGGGCTTGCGGTTGCGATGTTCGCGCGTGGCGGGCTCGCCGCGCTCGACTCGCTCGCTCGCGCCGATTGGGATGTGTTCACGCAACGGCCGAAGCCCTCACGCGCGCGACTCGCGTTGACCGTCGTGCGCTGATGCAGACCGCGCAGGCGTATCGGGAGGTCCAGCGTGTCACGCGCTCACGCGCGAAAAACTTTGCATACGGGATCATGGTGCTACCGCCGGCGAAGCGGCGCGCGATTGCGGCGATCTACGCATTCGCCCGGCAAGTCGACGACGTCGCCGACGGATCGCTCCCGCTGGACGAAAAGCGCGAGCGGCTCGAGGAGTTGCGCGCCGCGCTGCACACGCCACCGCGGGCTGCGATGGAGGTTGCGCTTGCGGATGCGCGGACGCGCTTTCCGATCCCGGACGACGCGCTCGAGGCAATCGTCGACGGCGGGTTGCAGGACACCGAACAGACGCGGTACGAAACGTTCGACGACCTGCGCGCGTATTGCGACAAGGTCGCCGGCGCAGTCGGCGTCGCCTGCATCGCGGTCTACGGATCCGACGACGTCGTCAGCGCAGAGCGCCTCGGCGTCGGCCTGCAGGTCATCAACATCATGCGCGACGTCGCCGAGGACTGGGAGCTCGGCCGCGTGTATCTGCCTCAAGAGGATCTCGCACGGTTCGGAGTCGGCGAAGAGGACATCGCGGCCGCACGAGCCGATGCGGCGTGGCAGCGGCTGATGGCGTTCGAAGGCTCGCGTGCCGAGGAGCTCGTGCGCTCCGGGGTCGGCGCGTTGGAACGATCGCTCGATCGACGAAGCTTGCTCTGCGTCTCGACGTTCGCGCGCCTCTATCTCGCCCAGCTCGCGCAGATGCGACAGAGCTCGTTCGACGTCTTTCGCAACTCCTGCAGGCTCTCGACTCGCGCGAAGCTCGCGGTGGTCGCGAGAGGGCTCGTCGCGTGAAGGTCGCCGTCGTCGGCGGCGGCCTCGCCGGGCTCTCCGCAGCTCTCGATCTCGTCGACGGCGGCCACGAGGTCGCGGTCTACGAAGCGCGGCCGACGTTCGGCGGCGCAGTGCAGACGCTGCCGGAGCGGGACGGCGATCCGGATCCGCCGCCCGACAACGGGCAGCACATCGCGCTCGGCTGCTTCAGCGAGTACCTCCGCTTCCTCGGCCGGATCGGAGAGAGCGGTTCCTACGTCCGCGAGCCGCTCTCGTTGCCGGTGCTCGACGAGCGCGGGCAGCGCGCGACGATCGAGCCGCGTCCGGCCACGCTACTTCGCTATCGCCACCTGCCTCTTCGCGACCGCCTCCGCATCCCGGTTGTCACAGCGCGATGTCGGCGCGCGTCGGCGCGACCGGGCGAGACGTTCGGGGCGCTTCTGCGCCGGCTTGGGGCAAGCGACGTCGCGATCGACCGCTTCTGGGATGTCTTCGTTCGTCCGGCGTTGAACCTGCGCGCGGACGAGGCGGACGCCGACGCGGGTCTCTTCACCGTCCGCACCGCGCTCCTCGGAGCTCGGCGAGACTCGGATCTCGTTCTGCCGCGCAGGCCGCTCGGCGTGATGCACGGTGACGCCGCGGCGCGAGCGTTGACGGCGAAAGGCGCGACCTTGTCCACGCGTGCACACGTCGAGTCGCTCGACGAGCTGGACGCGGACGGCCTCGTCGTCGCCGTGCCGCCGGCGGAAAGCGCGCGCCTGCTCGACGAGGAGCCGCCGCCGTTCGAGGACTCGCCGATCGTGAGCGTGCATCTCTGGTTCGACCGGCCCCTTCTGCGTGGGTCGATGGCGGCGCTGCTCGACTCGGACGCACACTGGGTCTTCGACCGCGGCGTCCTCACAGGCCGGCCGCCGGAGCGCGGCCAGTATCTGACTGTCGTCTCGAGCGGCGTGCCGGAGCTTCTGGAGGTGCGCGGGCGTGCGCTCGTCGACCGGATCGCCGGCGAGCTCACCGACCGGCTGCGCACCGACGCCGAGCTCCTCTGGTCCCGCGTCAGCCGAGAACCGCGAGCGACGATCGCCCTGCGCCCGGACACCGAGGCGCTCCGCCCATCAACCGCGACCGGCCGGCCGAACGTCGTCCGCGCCGGTGCGTGGACTGGCACGGGCTGGCCTGCCACGATGGAGAGCGCCGTCCGCAGCGGCCGCGCCGCAGCGGCGACGCTCCTCGCCACGATTCCGGCGAAGATCGCGACATGACTTCCACGGCCGAGCTCACCGCGCTCGAACGAACCCTCGACGGCGCGATCGAGCGCGGAGTCGCCCGTCTCTTCGAGCTCCAGTATCCGGACGGCCACTGGGTAGGCGAGCTGGAGTCGAACGTGACGATGACGGCGCAGCATCTCTTCTGGCACCACGCGCTCGGGCTGCGTACACCCGAGCTCGATCGCCGAATCGCGAACGAGCTGCTTGCGCGCCGACGCGACGACGGCACGTGGGCGATCTGGTTCGAAGGGCCGGGCGACCTCTCGACGACGATCGAGGCGTACGTTGCGCTGAAGCTCGCGGGCGTCGACCCGGGCGCGCAGACGCGTGACTGGATCCGCAGCCGCGGCGGAATCCCGAAGGCGCGCGTCTTCACGAAGTGCTTCCTCGCGCTCCTCGGACATTGGCCGTGGCAGCGACTGCCGCCGATTCCGCCCGAGCTCGTGCTGCTCCCGCCGGGGTCGCCGTTTTCGATCTACGACTTCGCGTGCTGGGCGCGGCAGACGTTCGTCGCGCTCTCGGTCGTCCAGGCGCTTCGCCCGGTCCGCCACGCGCCGATCGACCTGCGCGAGATCGGCTCGTTGCCGGAGCGAACGAGCCCTCCGCGCCGACCGAATGCGCTGCGGCGGCACGCGCTCGCGGTCGCTGAGCGTTGGGTGCGCGAACGGCAGGAGGCAGACGGCTCGTGGGGCGGCATCCAGCCGCCGTGGGTGTGGTCGATCGTGATGCTCGCCGCGCTCGGCCACGGCTTCGAGGACGAGACCTTCCGCAAGGCGGTCGAGGGGTGGGAGGGCTTCATGGTCGAAGACGGCGAGCGGCTTCGGCCCGAGGCGTGCCAGTCGCCCGTGTGGGACACCGGCCTCGCGGTGCTCGCCCTCGCCGAGTGCGGCGTGGGTGCCGACGATCCGCGGGTCGCGAAAGCCGTCGAGTGGCTGCTCCGCGAAGAGGTCACCGCGCGCGGCGACTGGACGGTGCGGCGTCCCGAGCTCGCGGCCGGCGGCTGGGCGTTCGAATACGAGAACGACCTCTATCCCGACGTCGACGACGCCGTCGTAATCGCGCTCGCGCTGCGCAAGCTCGGCGTGGGCGAGGACGCCGTGCGGCGCGGCCTCCACTGGGCCGCGGGCATGCAATCACGCGAGGGCGGCTGGGGTGCATTCGACGTCGACAATCGCGCGATGTGGCTCTACCAAATGCCGTTCTGCGACTTCGGGAAGGTCACCGACGAGCCGACCGCCGACGTCACCGCGCACACGCTCGAGGTTCTCGCGACAGACCCGACCTACGCGGACGCGACCGCGCGCGGCCTCGAGTGGCTGTTGCGCGAGCAGGAGCGGGACGGCTCGTGGTTCGGCCGCTGGGGCGTCAACCATCTCTATGGAACCGGGGCAGCCCTGCCGGCGCTCGAAGCCTGCGGTGTGCCGGCGGAGCATCCGGCGATGCGCCGCGCCGTCGCCTGGCTAGACGACGTGCAGCAGGAGCACGGAGGTTTCGGCGAGGACATCCGCTCCTACAGCGATTCCGCGTGGCGCGGCCGCGCGCGTTTCGCGACGCCGTCGCAGACTGCGTGGGCGCTGCTCGGCTATGTTGCCGCAGGGGACGCGGAACGGTCGTCCGCTCGTCGTGCGGCTCAGTACCTCTGCACGACCCAGCGTGGCGATGGCGATTGGGATGAAGAGCACTTCACAGGCACTGGCTTCCCACTGGACTTCATGATTCGCTATCACCTCTACCGCCTGAACTTCCCGCTGCTGGCCTTGGGTCGACTCCGAGAAAGGTTGAATGGATGAAGCTGCCGCTCTCCTCGACGATCACGATCGGTAAGTACGTCGCAACGCAACAGCGGAAGGGTCAGCGGTACCCGCTCGTGCTGATGCTCGAGCCGACGCTCGCGTGCAACATCGCCTGCATCGGCTGCGGGAAGATCCGCGAGTACGAGTCGAATCGCGCGCGGCTCACGCCGGACGAGTGCATCGACGCAGGCGTGCAGTGCCCGGCCCCGGTCGTCTCGATCTGCGGTGGCGAGCCGCTGATCTACAAAGGAATCGACGAGGTCGTCGCGGGAATGCTCGAGCTGCGGAAGAGCGTCGAGCTGTGCACGAACGCGCTGCGGCTGCAGGACTGTCTCGAATGGTTCGAGCCGTCGCCCCGACTCTCGTTCGTCGTCCACCTCGACGGCATGCGCGAGATCCACGACTACGTCTGCGACTACCCGGGCTTGTGGGACGTGGCGATCGACGCGATCAAGACCGCGCGCGCTCGCGGCTTTCGTGTCCAGACGAACACCACCGTGTTCAAGGAGACGAAGGTCGAGGACGTGATCGAGATGATGGGCTACCTCACGAACGAGGTCGGCATCGACGGCATGTTGATCGCGCCCGGCTACCAGTACTCGCAGATCGACCCGGCGCTGACGATGACGCGGGACGAGCACGAAGTGAAGTTCAGGGCCATCCGCGCCGCCGCGCGCAAGCACGGCTACCGCTGGATCGCAACACCGATCTACCAGGAGTTCCTGACCGGCGAGCGCGAGCTTTCGTGTGCACCGTGGGGCTCGATCACGCGGAACCCGTACGGCTGGAAAGGGCCGTGCTACCTCCTCACGGACGGCATCTTCCCGACGTATGACGCGCTGCTCGAAGGAATGGACTGGGAGAGCTACGGGCCCGGCAACGACCCGCGCTGCGAACACTGCGGCATCCATTCCGGCTTCGAGCCCTCGGCGGCGTACGAGGCGACGAGAAGCATCCGCGAGACGGCGAGGAGCATGGCTTGGACCCTGACGGGCTGATCTTCGCCTGCGCGTTGCCTGCCGAACGTCGCGTCGCGAGCCGGCTCGGTGCGACCGCGTTGATGGGGATGGGCGTCTGTCACGGCGTTCCGGAAGGTCGACTCGTGTCGTTCGGCGTCGCGGGTGCGCTTCGCCCGGATCTCGCGATCGGCACCGTGCTCGACGCCACGCGGGTCGTCGACGAGCACGGCACCGTCCTCTGGGAAGGCGGCCCGCTCGGAATCCGCAACGCACGCGTCGGGACGATCCTCACGGCGTCGCGCATCGTCGACGACCCGGACGAGCGCGCTCGGCTTCAAGAGGAGACGGGCGCCGATGCAGTCGACATGGAGACGGGCATCCTCGCGCGCAGTGGCCGGCTCGCGGGTGTCATCCGCGCGATCAGCGACACGCCGACGCGACAGCTCGGTCCGCTTGCGCAGGCCTTCAAGCCGACGGGCGACATCGACCTGCTGCGCCTTGCGCGCGCCTTCGCGCGTTCGCCGCGGGAGACGACGCGAGCTGCGCGCGACGCAACACGCGCGCTGCGCGCGCTGAGGAGCGTTGCGTGAGCGAGACGAGACGAGGTCGCGTCCTGCTCGCTGCGCCGCGGTCGTTCTGCGCGGGCGTCGACCGCGCCATCGAGATCGTCGAGCGCTTGCTCGAGCAGCATGGTCCGCCCGTGTACGTCCGGCATCAGATCGTTCACAACGAGCACGTCGTGCGGCGGCTCGAGGAGCTCGGCGCCGTCTTCGTCGAGGACGAGTCGGAGATCCCGACCGGCGAGATCTGCGTGCTGTCGGCGCACGGCGTTGCGCCCTCGGTGAAGGCAAGCGCGGAGAGCCGCGGACTTCGCGTCGTCGACGCAACGTGTCCGCTCGTGAACAAGGTGCACGCCGAAGCTCGTCGCTACGCAGACAGCGGCCATCTGATCGCACTCGTCGGCCATGCCGACCACGTCGAAGTGATCGGAACGCGCGGCGAGCGACCCGAGTCCACGATCGTGATCGAGTCACCGGAGCAGGCGCGCGAGCTCGATACGCAAGGGAAGCCGATAGCGGTGATCACGCAGACGACCCTGTCGCTCGACGACGTCAAGCCGATCGTCGACGCGCTCGCAGATCACGTCGGCGGTCTACGGCGTCCCGCTGCAGACGACATCTGCTACGCGACGCAGAACCGGCAGGACGCAGTCCGCGAGCTCGTGGCGCAAGGCGCGTCGCTGATTCTCGTGATCGGCTCGCATACGAGCTCGAACGCGAAGCGTTTGGTCGAGGTCGCGCAAGCCGCAGGTGCCGAGGCGATGCTGATCGACGGTGAAAGCCCGCTCGAACCGGCTTTGCTGACCGGGCACGAGACCGTCGGGATCACCGCAGGCGCTTCGACGCCGGAAGAGCTCGTGCTGCAGGTGGCCGGTTGGCTGGCGGACATCGGCTACGAGGCGCCGGAAGAGCTGATCGTCGCGCGCGAGGACGTCCATTTCCGCCTGCCGCGGGAGGTCGCCAGCGCGTGAGCTCTGCGGCTGCTAAGGATTACGACCGATGACGAGTATCGAGGTCCCGTACTCGATCGCCACCGTCCTCCCGACCCTCACGGTGATGGACATCACGAACGACATCTCTCGCGAGGTCTCGCGTAGCGGTCGCCCGAACGGCATTGCGTACGTCACTGCTCCGAGCGGACCCGCGCTCGTGCGGGTCAACGAGCGCGAGAGCGGCTTTTTCGAAGACTTCGAGTGCCTCCTCGAGCGGTTGCTTCCGCTCGGGCTCGAGGAGCGCGAACAGATCGTTCAGCTTCTGCTCGGCCCGCGGACGGAGCAGGTGCCGTTCCGCGACGGCGCGCTCTGTCTCGGCACGTACCAGCGGATCCTGCTCTTCAGCTTCAACGGCCACCGCGGGCGCGACTGGTCGCTGACGCTCGTCGGCTGACGACCGTTTGACCTGCATAGCCGCGGGGAGTCACACTGCCCAGATGCGGCTCCGGCATCATCGGCTGCTGTCAGTCCTCGCGTTTGGCTTGCTCGCGCTCGTGGCTGAGCTCGCCGGCCGCAGCCTGACGCACAGGTTCGATCTCGGACAACACGTAGCGCGACCGAGCTACGCCCATACCGAGTACTACCCGTTCCTGCTGATCGCCGTGAAGGCCGGTGTCGCGCTGCTCCTCGCGCGTCTCGCCTGGCGGTTCGCCAAAGCGCGTGCGACAGCACGCACCGCGCGACGCGTCGCGACTGCGGTCGGCGCGATGCCGCACCGGCCGGCGCCGCGCGTACGGATCGAGTTGTCACCGCGCCTCTGGGCTTGCTCGTTCGCCCTGACGGCAGGCATCTATCTCGTCCAAGCGGACGCCGAACGCTTCTCCGCCGGAGACGTCTCGTCGCCGTTCCGTCCGTGGCTGCACACTTCGGCTCTGCCCGTCTTCGCCGTGCTCGCGGTCGTCGTCGCAGTCGCCTGGCGCGGCGTCGCACGGTGGTTGTCGGAGTACGAGTCGTACGCGGAGGAGTCGGCTGCGTACGTACGCTCGCTCGTCGGCGCCGAGGAGGCGCTTGCGCTTCCGCTTGCCGCGAGTGACGACGTCGCTCCGCGCCGGTTGCACGGCCTCGCCTTCGAGAGCCGCCCGCCGCCTCTCGCCGCCTGAGCCCGCGGCTGCATTCACGCCCGCGGGCCGGTTCGGCAATCGACCCGATGGGAGGTGGACGTGGACGCCGCGCAACTCACACAACGACTTGGCCGTCAGCACACGACCCGCGCGATCGGAGCACGAGCGCGCGTCGTCGCCGCACTCGGGCCGCTCACGATTCTCGCGGGCTTCGCCTGGGCCGTCGCGCAGCCGTACCGGCTGACGATCCTGCACCCGCACGGGCAAGGCTTCTGGTGGCTGCTCTCCGAGCCGCCGCTCTTCGTCGTCCTTGCGGGGCTGGCCTTCCACAGGCTCGTCGCGCGTGGGCTCTTGCGTGATCTCGCGGATGCGGAGCTCGGACGCTGATGCTGCCGCCCGCCGAGCACGTGCACTGGTGGTTTGCGACCGGGTTTCTGCTGATCGCGCTCGTCCTCGTGGCCGAGGCGGCGGTCGGGCCCGAGATCTGGCGTCGCCGCGCGTGGCGTGCATACCTCTTTCCGGGCTTGCTGTTCGGCCTCGGCGTCTGCATGTGGCCGGTGATGGTGTTCTTCACGAACTCGACGATCCACATGGTCGCGCACGGTGCCTGGGCGCAGGCGTTGATGCTCGCGGGCGCAGCTGAGCTCGGGCTCGCGCGGGGAAAGCTGCACAGCCGGTACTGGCGGCTCTGCACGTCGCTTGCGTTCGTCGTCTCCGGACTTGCGTTGCTCGTGCACGAGCAGAACCCGTGGCTCTTCCAGCGCTCTGCCTTCTTGCACCACGCACTCGGGTGGACATCGCTCGTCGCCGCGTTCTTCCCCTTCGTGCAGACGTTGAGGCCGCGCGTGGCCACCGCCGCGATGATGGGATTTGCGACGTCGTTCCTCGTCGCCGCGGTTCTCCTCTACTGCGACCGGGACGTTGCGCCGGTCTTCGGTCACCTCTCGCAAGTCGCCGGGGTGCCGCACCGATGAGGCGACAGCGCGTGGCCTTCGCCCTTGCCGCGGTAGTCGCGCTCGTCGTGCCGGCCTCGGCGCTCGCGCACGCGACCCTGGAGCACACGTACCCGTCTTTTCGTGAGCGCGTTGCAGCCTCGCCCACGCGCGTCGAGCTTCGCTTCGACCAACACATCTCGGCTTTGCCCGGATCCGTGGAGGTCCTCAAGCCGAACGGAGACAACGTCGTGCGCACTGCGCACGCCTCGGGGAACCGGCTCTTCGCTTCCGTGCCGACGCTCCGCAAAGGGCCGTACACGATTCGCTGGCGCGCGGTCTCGAACGACGGGCACGTCGTTTCCGGCGTCTACACGTTCGGCGTGCGCTACCCGGCGCCGCCGGTGACGGAGGCCGTCGGTGCGCAAGGGCCCACGCGAGCCGAGGATCTCGTCCGCTGGGCGTACTTCGTCGCGCTTGCACTGCTTGTCGGCGGACTCGGCTTCCGGTTGCTGATCGTCCGCGGGCCGCTGCCTCCGCGCGCCGAGCGTCGTTTCTACTGGCTCGTCGGCATCGGCGCAGTCGGTGTGCTCGAGGTCGGGATCGTCGCGTTCATGTTGCGCGCCGAGGATGCGTTGCAGCTGTCGTTCGCGCGCTTCCTCTACGGCGACCTCTCGCCGCTCGCCGGTGCGACACGGTTTGGGCAGACGTACATCGTGACGACGCTCGGCTTTGCGTTTGCGCTCGCGTTTCTCTTCCTCGCGTGGCTGACCGATCGGCGAGTGTTGCTCTGGCCCGCGTTCGCGCTCGCGCTCGTCTTCTCGGCGGGGTTGTCGCTCTCCGGACACTCGGCCGGCGAACCGAACTCGTCGTGGGTGAGCGAGCTTGCGGACTACGCGCACCTCGCCGCGGCGATGCTTTGGATCGGAGGCCTCGTCACGCTCGTCGCGGTCGTGTGGCCGGCCGCTCCCGACCGGAGGCGCGACGCGTTCCTGCGCTTTTCGCGCTTCGCGACCGCGCTCGTCGCAATCGTGATCGCGGCGGGAACGTACTTGAGCATCGAGCGGCTGCCCCGCATCGCGGATCTCTGGGCGAGCGGCTACGGACGAACGCTGCTCGCGAAGCTCGCCCTCGTCGGCGTGGCTCTCCTCTGGGGCGCGCTCCACCACTTCGTTGCGCGGCCGCTCGTCGAGCAGCGACCGACGACCGGCTTCCTCTCGCGTCTTCCGAGGAGCCTGCTCGGCGAGAGCATCGTCGGGATGGCGGTGTTGCTCGTCGCAGCTGTGCTCGTCAATTCGAAGCCGCCGGCACAGCGTCCGTTGCCGGCCCCCGCCACAGAGGTTGCGAGTAACGTTCCTCGATAGCGGAGCGAAGCTTGGGAGGAGAACCGACATGAACGACTTCAAGCCCGGACTCGCGGGAGTCGTCGCGTTCGAGACGGAGATCGCCGAGCCCGACCGTGAGGGCGGGTCGCTCCGCTATCGAGGCGTCGACATCGAGGACCTCGTCGGCCAGGTGCCGTTCGAACAGGTGTGGGGTCTGCTCGTCGACGAGGCGCTCGAACCCGGCCTCCCCGCGTCCAACGTCGAGCTGCCGATCCGCACCGGCGGCTACATGGCAGATCTTCAGGCCGGGCTCGCTGTGCTCGGCGGACGCTGGCGCTTGAAGCAGCTGATCGACATCGACGACGACGAGGCGAAGGAAGACTTGCGACGCCTCTCGTCGGCGGCGCTGTCGCTCGTCGCCCAGTCCGCCCGCGGCGAGCAGCCGCCCGTGCCCGAGGACGAGATCATGCAAGGCAAGACCGCGGCCGAGCGCTTCCTCCTCACGTGGCGCGGCGAAGTCGACGAGAAGCATGCGCGCGCGATCGACACGTATTGGATCTGTACGGCCGAGCACGGGTTGAACGCGTCGACGTTCACCGCGCGGATCATCGCCTCGACCGGCGCCGACTGTGCGGCTGCGCTCTCGGGTGCCGTCGGCGCTCTGTCCGGACCGCTGCACGGCGGCGCGCCGGCACGTGTCCTACCGATGCTCGACGCAGTCGCGGAGACCGGCGACGCCGAAAAGTGGGTAAGCGAGGCGCTCGCACGGCACGAGCGGATCATGGGGTTCGGGCATCGCGTCTACCGCGCAGAGGATCCGCGCTCGACTCTTCTCCGCCGGACGGCGCGCGAGCTCGGTTCACCGCGCGTCGAGGTCGCAGAGGCGCTCGAGAAGGCGGCGCACGAAGCGATCGCGCAGAAGAATCCGGATCACTCGTACACGAACGTTGAATTCTGGTCAGCCGTCGTCCTCGACGTCGCGGAGGTGCCGCCGAATCTCGCGCCCGCGATGTTCGCGTGCTCGCGGACGGCCGGCTGGTCGGCGCACGTGCTCGAGCAGAAGCGCCTCGGCGTCCTCGTCCGACCGAGCGCGAAGTACATCGGTCCGGGCGCACGGTCGCTGCAGGCGACCGGCGCATGACGCGCAGCCTGCGCGTCACCGACTCCGAGTCCGGCGAGACGATCGAGCTTCCCGTCGACGAACATGGTGCATTCGCCGCTGCCGAGCTGCGCAAGCTCGGCGTCGTCAGCTTCGACCAGCCGCTCCTCGCAACCGCAACTGCACGCAGCGCGATCACCTATATCGACGGAGACGCGGGCATCCTCCGCTATCGCGGCTACCCGATCGAGCAGCTCGCGGATACGTGCTCGTTCCTCGAAGTCGCGTACCTGCTCGCGCACGGAGAGCTGCCGACCCGAGACGAGCTTGGAACTTTCACGCACGAAGTCTTCGACGCGGATGTCGATCGCGACCGCATCGCGGCGCTCGTCGATTCGTTCCCCGCGGGCTCGCATCCGATGGCGATCCTGATCGCCGGCTACGCGGCGCTCGGTGCTGCGCATCCCGAGGCGAAGCGGATCAAGGACGAGGAGACGCGGCATCGTCTCTTCCCGCTCGTGCTTGCCGAGACGCTCGAGCTCGGCGCGCGCGCGATTGCGCGCCACGCAGGCAGAGCCGTGAAAGAGCCCGAAGGCGACACGTACGCGCGACGCTTCGTCACGGCCTGCGGCGAGGTCGTGGACACGGCGCGCGGCGACGAGGCGGTCGAGGTTTTCGGACGTGCGCTCGAGGTCTTGTTCATCCTGCACGCCGACCACGAGCTGAATGCGGGGACGAACGCGATGCGCGCGATCGGCTCGGCGGAGAGCGATCCGTACAGCTCGCTCGCGGGCGCAGCCGCTGCGCTCTACGGACCGCTACACGGCGGTGCGAACGAGGCGGTCTTGCGGATGCTCACCGAGATCGGCGATGTCTCGAGCGTGCCGGAGTTCCTCGAGCACGTCATGAACAGGGAGCGCCGCCTCAGCGGTTTCGGTCACCGCGTCTACAAGAACTACGACCCGCGCGCGAAGGTGATCAAGGCCGTCGTCGACGAGGCGCTCGACATCGCCGGACCCGATCCGTTGCTCGACATCGCGCAAGAGCTCGAGCAGCGCGCGTTGTCGGAGGAGTACTTCGTCTCGCGCAAGCTCTACCCGAACGTCGACTTCTACTCGGGCATCGCGTACAAGGCGATCGGATTCGACCCGGCTGCGTTCACGGTGCTCTTTGCCGTGGCGCGCACTGTCGGCTGGCTGTGCCACTACGACGAGCTGATGAGCGGCGCGTTCCAGATCACCCGCCCGGCGCAGGTGTACGTCGGCGAGGGCGAGCGTCCGATGCCGAAGCGCGCGTAGTTCCGCATCGCGAGGCGGGGGGCATAGGGCGCTCGTGGTCGGCAGGCTCGCTCGTAGCCTCGGCGCGCTCGCTCTCGCCTCGCTCGTGCTGCCGGCGCTCGCCGGTGCGAGCTACATCGTCGACCGGAACGTCGAGCGCCCGACGCTGAAGGTCGATGCGAGTGGCCACGCGCTCGTCCAGTACGTTCGTGCGAGCGGCGCGAGACGTCACGTGTTGTTCTGGGGTGCGGTCAACGGCGTTGCGAACTCGGACGAAGGTCGCCCACAGACGCGCTTTGCGATGGACTACTCCGGCGGCTGGCGTGCGTTCCACGACACGCGATACTGGCGACGGCTTCGCAACGCGTGCAAGCCGTACGACGGACCGCCGCTCGTCTTGGTGGTCGCTGCGTGCAAGGCGCCGGACGGAAGCTATTGGGCGCTGCAGGAATGGGTGCGGCTCGCGGCGATGCGAGGCTTCGCGCCGTTCACCCCGGAGCAGAGAGCCGTCGAGCTGCACCTCTCGCACTGGACCGGCGAGCTGCCTCGGCTCGAGGTGTGGCCGAACTGGACGTACGGCGGCACGTTGCAGGGCTTCTTCGGCCGCCTCGTCTACCGGGGCGTACCGGTGTACGGAAGACGCACACCGTCGGCCACTACCGGTGACGCATTCGCGCAGACGCTCTTCGTCGACACGTTGAACTCCGTCTACGGCCCGGGCTGGAAGCGCGACACCGCGGTCACGACGCACGTGCGAAACGGCGGCTTCTGTTACACGTTCATCGCCCAGGTACCCCCGCCCGGCTACCCGAGCCGCGAGCCGCGCGGGCCCGGGCTCGGCGAGCGCCACCGCGTGACCTCGATGGGGCCGGGCGTGACGCCGGTCGTCCGCTGGGAGGGCGCGCGGCTCGGCTCGTACGACCCTGAGGCAGACGCGCGGATCAACCGCACGTTCGACGCCGTCCTCGGCGGCGACCGAGCCTGCGCTCCGGAGCGCTAGGCGCCGACCCGCTCCGCGGATCCCCTGGAATGGGGATTCGGACGTAAAGCAGCCGAGCGATAGACGAATTGGATGGGGGTTCGTCTGTCCGCGGTACTCGTGCCGCTCGCCGCTCTCGTTGCCGCCGTCGCTGCCTCGGCGGGTGTCGACGCGCGCGCGGAGGCGGCCGTGCGTGTCTTTCCGTCTTCGACCACGATCCCCGCGGCGAGCGACGTTCCGTCCATCGGCGCGTCGTCGGTGTCGCTTTCGGCTGCGATCGGCGAGCAAGAGGACGCGATCGTCGTCGCCACCGGTGCGCAGCGCGTCGCAGTCAGTGCGCCGCCCACGATCGGGCCGCTTCCGCTTCGAATCTTCTTCGGTCACTACGTCTCGTTCGGCTCGACTCTTCGACCGGATGCGCTCCTACCGTGGGACGGCCGAACGCGCGACGCCGAGCAGCCGAACCAGCCGGTCTGGCTTCAGGTCACGGTCCCCTACGGCACTGCGCCGGGTACGTACACGGGCTCCGTGGATGTGACGGCCGAAGGCGTCGTGACGTCCGTTCCGGTGAGTGTGCGTGTGTCGCCGTTCGAGCTGCCGCGGCCTGGTGACATTGCCGGGGCGGTTCCCGCGGCATTCCACGTCAGCGCCGAGACGTACGTGGGGACCGTCGCGGATCTGAACCACCTTCCGCAGTCGGAGCAACGGCGGCGCGTCAACGAGACGCTCTTTCCGTTCCTCGCCTCATACCGTCTCTCGCCGAGCTCCTGGGGATTCGGCGAGCCGAGCTCGCCTGCCGGGTACACGAAGGCGACCTCGTGGTTTCGAAGCCCGGCGACGACGATGCTCGAGCAGCTCGGTGGTTCCGAGTTCACCGCGATGCGGATTCCGATCTCGAACAACCGCACCGCGCCCTCGAACTACATCGCCGGACTGTCCCCGTACGAGCCGCAGCAGTGGTGTGCATACCTCCGCTCGGTCCACGACTTCTGGGAGGAGCACGGTTGGCTCTCGTCGATGCCGTATCTGCACGGGCTCGACGAAGCGGGCGCGAACGGCTTCAAGGTCGTGCAGCGCCAAGCCGCGGTCCTGCACTCGTGCTTTCCCGGCGGCAAGGAGCTCGTCACCGGCAACCCGTCCGAGGGAAACACGTACCTGTGGGACGGCGGAAACGACGACGTCGACGTCTGGACCGTGCTCGCGACGCGCTTCTACGGGAAGTACACGGTTCCCGTCGACACGAGGCGCGGCATTTCACGCGCGCGCTACCGGTACGACCTGATCAAGCGCGCGCGTTCGCACGGCAAGCAGATCTGGATCTACAACTACCGCGGCACGAAGACGCCCGGCCTCCAGGCGACGGGGCCGCTCTCGGACAGCCGGATGCTCTTCCTCTGGGGCGCGCTCGAAGGCGCGCAAGGAATGCTCTACGGCGAGAACGTCTCAGCGTACCGTGGCAACCCGTACCAGTCGGTCGACCGCGACGGCGAGTTCGTCTTGATCTATCCGGGCGTTTCGTCTCCGGTTCCGAGCGCGCGACTCGAGCAGATCCGCGACGGGATCGAAGACTGGGAGATCCTGAACGCCGTCCGCGCCCGGAGGGGCGCACGCGCGGTGCGCTCGCTCCTTGGCGGTGCAGGCCTCTTCTCCGCAACCGCCGCGAAGGTGAAGCTCGGGTGCACGATCGGCTGCGACCTGAAGACATCGACCCCGTTCGCGTGGCCTGTGTACTCACACGACGCGTCGACACCGGCGCGCATCGAGCGCGCGAAGCGCGCCGCGCTCGCTGCGGTCAGCTGAGAAGCTCTCGAAGCCGCGCCGCATATGCGGGCGCAGTCGGCTCGTCCTCGTGGCGGAAGTAGACGTACGTCGGCTCGCCGAGTCCGCGCACGCGTTCGGCGAGAGCTTGAAGGTCTTCGTCTCCGTACGGCGGCTCGCGGAGGCGTAGGTAGCGAAACGGCGCAGGAGACTCGACGTCGTCGACGCGAACCGCGCCGGCGTCCGCAAGGCGCGGCTCGACGCCTGCCCACGACTCGTGCTGCAGGTCGAATGCGAGGCGAAGCGACGGGTCGAGCGAGCCGAGTACGAGCTCCAGCATGCCGTCGTCGCGAAGGTTCTTGAACGTCACGCGGACGGGACCGAGACGATCACCGAGCAATCGCGCCCGCTCCTCAAAGACCGCGAGTTGCGAGGGCCGGTTTGCGTCGAGCTTCACCGCGAACTCGAAGCCGTCCGGCACCGCTTCCGCCCACGCGGCGAACTGCGACTCGCCCGGGATCCGGTAACCCGTCGTGTTGAGCTCGACGGTGTCGAAGCGCTCGGCGTAGAAGCGAAGAAAGTCGCGCGGGTTCGTTCCGACCGGGTAAAACCCAGGCCGCCACGTGGTGTAGCTCCAGCCGGACGTGCCCACATGGACTGGGGGGCCGACATGAGCCGCTGGTACGTTGGGCACCTTGCCGACCGTACTCGAGCAGCCGCCGGTGCGCGCTCCGGTCGAGACGTTCACCGACGACGAGCGGGCGCGTCTCGAGCCGCACTTCACGAACCTCGACCGCCCCGTCTTCGGGCTCGTGAACCTGCCGGAGACGGTCAAGGGTGCCTTGTTTGCGCGCTACTCGCGCTACCAAGGAACGCTTCGGCGCCTCTTCCTCGACGAGTTCGCGGAGACGATTCCCGAGGTGCCGGCGATCGAGGGCAGCGAGGGCACGCGCGCGAGCGAGCTCTACGAGCGCATCTTCCTCGGCTTCGGCGACGACTCGGTCGCGCAGCTTGGCGGCGCGCACATCGCGTGCGAGTGGACGTCGAACCTTCTGACGAAGATCCTGCAGCGGCCGCGTCTCGCCGCGTATCTCGAGCAGTCGACGCGCTACATCGCCTACGACGATCGCGTCGAGGGGTTCGGTTATCGCTACCACCGCGACGACCGGCTCGGCCCGCGGTACGTCTCGACGCTCGACGGTTTGTTCGAGACGTACTCGCGCACGCTCACCGGAGTGACCGCATGGGTCGAGCGCGAGTATCCGCCCACCGCAGGCGAGGCGCCCGCCGCGCATGCACGCGCGGTGAAGGCGAAGGCGCTCGACCTCGTTCGTGGGCTCCTGCCGGCTGCGTCGCTCTCGCATGTCGGCATCTACGCGAGCGGTCAGACGTACGAGCAGCTCGTGCTGCACTTGTTGGCGCATCCGCTACCCGAAGCGCGCGGCTACGGCGAGCTCCTGCTCGCGGAGCTCCAAAAGATCATCCCGAGCTTCGTCGCCCGCGTCCCGCGTCCCGATCGCGGCGGCCGGTGGGTCGAGTTCCTGCAGGAGCGGCGTGAGCGCTCCGAGCAGCTTGCGAGGCGCCTCGGCCTCGACGAGCGCGTCGAGGAGCGCGGGCCGTCCGTCCGCTTGCTGCGCGTCGAAGGCGACGAGGAGCAGCTACTTGCCGCCTCGCTCTTCGAGGCCGGCGTCGCGAGCGAGGAACGTGCACACGCGGCTGTCTCGACGCTCACTCCGGACGACCGCACCGCGCTGATTGCGGAACTCGTCGGCGAGCGCGAGAACAGACGGCACCGGCCCGGTCGCGGCTTCGAGTCGCTTCGCTACCGCTTCGAGATCGTCTCCGACTACGGCGCGTTCCGCGACCTGCAGCGACACCGGATGCTCACGTGCCAATGGCAGGCGTTGACGCCTGATCTCGGCGCCGACATCCCCGAGGAAGTCGCGGCGGCCGGGTTCGGTGGCGAGTACGAGCGCTCGCTCGAGTCGTCGCGCGCCGAGTACGAGCGGCTTCGCGCCAACGGCTTCGTCGACGAGGCGGCGTATGCGCTCTGTCTCGCCTACCGCGTCCGCTACGTGCTCGACCTGAACGCACGCGAGGCGATGCAGTTGATCGAGCTTCGCTCAGGACGCGAAGGTCATCCGTCCTATCGCGCGATCGCGCACGAGCTCCATCGCCTGATCGGCGACGTGCACCCCGCCGTCGGCGAGGCGATGACGCATGTCGACGCCTCGGTGGAGCCGCGTCTCGAGCGCTTGCTCGCCGAGATGCGCAACGAGCGCCGCGGAAGCTGACGAGCTAGACGGCGCTGCTCGTCGTCCGCATGACGACGGTGCCGTTGCCCTGGTGGCCGACGCGCACCTTCGTAATCACCCAGCCCGCGCCTCCGATGTCGTACGGAGCCGTGAGGTAGGCGATCGTCTGCTCGTGACCGTCGCGCACGACGAACCAGCCGCACGGCGCGACGATCTTTCCGCGCCGGGTGAGGAACACCTCGTAGAACTCCTTCTTCCCGACGACGGGAAGGTTTGTGACGTCGAGGCGCATCACCCAGTTCTGGCCGTCTTGCTCGCCGATCTCGATCCGCCCGGCGGCCTGCGGTGCGGCGAGCGTGCCGCGCATCGCGATCGTCTGCGACGTCGGGAAGCTGTCGCCCTTGCCGAACGCGTAGCCGACGACCCCCGCGATGACGACAGCGGCCGCGACGAGGGCGATCCGGCCGAAGCTCGGCCGCCGGCGTCGCTTACGCTCGCGTCCGGGCGGGGTGAGGATGAGGTTCGGTCCGGCTTCGATCTCCGGCGAGATTTCGGCCGGTGGCCCCGCGACGAGCAGCATCTCGTGCACTCGCTGGAGCCGCTCGCGCTCGTCCTCCGGCACGTCGTCGGAAACGAGGTCGTCGAAGTCAGGCACGCGGCTCGTCATCGGACGTTCGCCTCGTCGAGCACATCGGCGAGCCGCGACAGCGCGCTGCGTGTTCGCGTCTTCACGGTGCCGAGCGGAATCCCGAGGTAGCTCGCGACCTCGCTCTGCGAGAGGCCGCTCCAGTACGCAAGCTCGAGCACCTCACGCTCGCGCGGCGGCAGCTCGTCCAAAGCCCGGTGCACCTGCCAGGCGATGTACGAGGTCTCCGCGCGCTCCGACGGCGTCGGGTCGTCGGACGGCGGGTCGGGCACTTCGCCGGGCGGCTCGGAGCGGGCGCGCAGCCGATCGGTGATCGCGTTCCGCGCGACGGCATACAGCCACGGAGCGGCTGGGCCGCGCTCCGGGCGGTAGCTCGACGCGGAGCGCCAGACTGCCGCGAAGGTCTCCTGGACGGCGTCCTCCGCGCGGCCGCGGTCGCCGAGCCGGCGGAGTGCGAGTCCGAACACAGACCGCACGTAGCGGCGGTAGAGCGTGTCGAAAGCCTGGCGGTCACCTTCTGCAATGCGGACGAGCAGCGCCCCGTCCGCGTCAGCCCGATCCTCGGCCGCGGCGGCCGCCGGCCGCATCGACGCGGGCGGGCTGAGCGCGAGATCCATCTCTGTCCGTTGGTTACGAGGCTCGCTCACACGCGGATTGGAACACGTCTGGAAGGAATCGACGAAGATTATGTATTGAAACGGTTAAAACAGCCGTGTGTTGGCATGGGGCGCGGCGCTCCGCGGGACCACCTCAGGTGAACGACCCAAGGAGGGTCCCGAATGCGAAAACTCATGCTGCTGCCGTTCGCGATTGCGGTGCTCGTCATTGCGCCGACCGCGGCGGCAGACACGAAGACAGTGCAGATCACGCGCACCGCGTTTACGCCGGCGACGACGACGATCACGTCTGGCGACACGGTGACGTTCCACAACGCCGACACCCGCGAGCATCAGGTCGTGGCAAACGACGGCAGCTTCGCCTCGCCGGTGCTCTCGCCGGACCAGACGTACTCGGTCACGATCACGAAGACGGGTCGCGTGCGCTTCCACGACGGCGTCGTGGCAAATCGCGCCGGTTCGATCCTCGTCAACGCTCCGCCCGCCGGCGTGACGCTGTCGGCGGCCGACAACGTCGTCACCTACGGCGGCGCCACGACGCTGAACGGGTCGATCTCGACGAAGCAGGCCTCGCAGTCCGTCGTGTTGAACGGGCAGGCCGTGACAAAGGGCGTCTCGCGCGTCGACACGACGACGACCGCCGCTGACGGCTCGTTCCGCTTCGGCGTCGCTCCGACGATCGAGACGACCTACCGCGCGCAGTGGCAGAACGCGACGAGCCCTGCCGTGACGGTGTCCGTCGCCCCGCGCGTCGGCTTCGGCCACAGCGGCCGCATCTACACGGCTCGCGTCACGTCCGACTTGAACTACGCGGGCCACTTCGTCTACTTGCAGCGCCGCACGGCGTTCGGTTGGCGGAGCATCAAGAAGGTGTTCCTCGGCGGGACCTCGACCGCACGGTTCAAGGTCACGCTGCCGCGGCACCAGCGTTCGTTCCTGCGGCTCTTCCTGACGAACGGACAGGCTGGAGTCGGTTACGTCGCGAGCCTCAGCCGGACGCTCGCCGTCCGCAGGTAGCTCGCGAAACGCTCGACGAAAGCGCGCGGAGGCTCAGCCGCCGCGCGCTTCGTCGAACCGCTTGCCGACCGCGTCCCAGTTGACGACGTTCCACCACGCCTGGAGGTAGTCCGGGCGTTTGTTCTGGTAGCGGAGGTAGTACGCGTGCTCCCACACGTCGATGCCGAGCAGCGGCACGTCGTCCTGCAGGACCGGCGAGTCCTGATTCGGCGTCGAGTACACGGCGAGGCCGGTTCCGTCCCAGACGAGCCATGTCCAGCCGGAGCCGAACCGCTTGACGCCTCCGTCGTTCACTGCGCTCTTCAGCTCGTCGACGGAACCGAACGCGTCGGCGATCGCATCGGCGAGCGCGCCCGAGGGCTCGCCGCCGCCGTCGGGACTCATGATCTCCCAGAAGAGCGAGTGGTTCGCGTGCCCGCCCGCGTTGTTCCGCACCGCGGTTTGCTTGTCGCCGGGCAGCGTCTCGAGGTTCGCGAGCACTTGCTCGACGGACTCGTTGGCGAGCGGCGTGCCCTCGAGCGCGGCATTCGCATTGTCGACATACGCCTTGTGGTGCCGGTCGTGGTGGATCTCCATCGTCTGCGCGTCGATGTGCGGCTCGAGCGCGCCGAAGTCGTACGGCAGATCGGGGAGCGTGAACGCCATCGGTCTCCTTTCCTGCGTCTCCGTTCGCTTGAGTGAGGATATGCTCCGGCCGCCCGGCACGCAGAGGCAGTACGACCACCGACCGAGGAGAGACGACGAGACCGATGTCGACGCTTGCGTTCAACTTCGAGCAGATCTCACCGCGCGAACTCCGCCCAGAGCTGCATCGGCTCGACGGAATCTCCAAGGCGACGATCGACGCTCACTACAAGCTGTACCAGGGCTACATCGGAAAGCGGAACGAGATCCTCGGCAAGCTTGCCGAAGTCGATCTCTCGAGTGCGAACCAGGTCTATTCGGACCTGCGCGCGCTGAAGGTCGACCTGACGTTCGCGATCGGCGGCATCAAGAACCACGAGCTCTATTTCGAGCACCTCGGCGGGCTCGGAGGCGACCCCGACGGCGCGTTCGGGTCGCTCGTGAAGCGCGATTTCGGCTCGATCGACGCCTGGCGTGCGGACCTGAAGGCGACCGGAATGGCGGGTCGCGGCTGGGCCTGGACCGCCTACGACTGGGACGAAGGCCGGCTCTTCAACTACATCGGCGACGCGCAGAACACATTCCCGGTCTGGAATGCGACGCCGCTCGTCGCGCTCGACGTCTACGAGCACGCGTATTTCCTCGACTACCAGACGGATCGCGCGTCGTACATCGATGCGTTCCTCGCGAACCTCGACTGGTCGATTGTGAACGGCTGGGTCGAGCGATACCGCATTCCGAGCTAGCGACGTAAGCTCAGCTGCGGTGGGTACCGCCGCCATCCTCGTCCTCGCGGGCTATGTCGCCGGCTCGATGCCGTGGGGCTACTGGCTCGTACGAGTGTTCCGCGGCGAGGACGTTCGCACGCGCGGGAGCGGCAACATCGGCGGCACGAACGTGTGGCGCGTCTACGGTGCGCGGCTCGGCTTCGCGGTCGTGTTCCTCGACACTGCGAAGGGCTTTGCTCCCGCGCTCGTCGCGACGCAGGTGGCGGGACATACGGTCGGCGTGCTCGCCGGCGGCGCGGCGATGCTCGGTCACTGGCGACCACTCTTTCTGCGTTGGCGCCGCGGAGGAAAGATGGTCGCGACGTGCGGCGGCGCGTTCCTCGGCGTCGCGCCGCTCGTCGGTGCCGCGGGCGCGGCCATCTGGATCCTCGTCTTCCTCGTCTGCCGGTATGCGTCGCTCGCCTCGATGATCTCGGCGGCGACGCTGCCGCTCTGGTCGTGGCTCTTGGGCTACCCGTGGGCGGTGACGGTGTTCGCCGCGGTCGCGGCGGTCGGTGTCGTCGTCCTCCATCGCGCGAACATCGATCGGCTCCGGCACGGCGAGGAGACCCGGCTCCAGCTTCGCCGCCGCGGCAACACGACGAGCGTCAGCGGCCACGCGAGGCCGTGAGCGAGCGCGATCCGACCGACGACGCGGCGTACGACGAGCTGCTGCCGACTGTGATCGTCGGACAAGTCGAGTCGGACGGCCCGATCGAGATCCGGCCGTACGACGAGGAATGGCCGCGCTTGTACGAGCGTGAGCGCGCTCGCATCACGGCCGCGCTGGGCGATCGCGTCGTCAGGCTCGAGCACGTGGGTTCGACCTCCGTTCCCGGGTTGCCTGCGAAGCCGCTCATCGACCTCGTGCTCGAGGTTCCCGACTCTGCCGACGAGGCGGCGTACGCTCCCGACCTCGTCGCGGCCGGTTACGTCCTTCGCATTCGCGAGCCCGACTGGTACGAGCATCGCGTGTTCAAGGGCCCGGATACGAACGTGAACCTCCACGTCTTCACCGCGGGCTGCGAGGAAGTCGGACGCATGCTCCGCTTCCGCGATCACCTGCGGCGCAACGACGCCGACCGCGAGCTCTACGCCCGGACCAAGCGCGAGCTCGCTCGGCGCGAGTGGAAGTACGTGCAGCAGTACGCCGATGCGAAGACGGCGGTTGTGCGTGAGATCCTGGCGCGCGCCGACGCCGCTGCCGGCGAGAGCTAGAGGTCGAGCCAGTCGCGCAGGCTCGAGTGGCGCGCGACTGTCTCGCCCGCGAGCTCCGCGCGCAGCTCGCCGATCGTGCCGTAGCGCTCCGCGACGACGTCGTGCGCGTGGATCGTCTCGAGGTTGACCTGCCGCGAGAGGACGAAGTCCGTGTCGTCGAGCTGCGGATACTCGTCCAGGACGGTTTGAAGCGCGGCGCGGACGGAGTCCTCGACGAAGCGCGGCTGCAGGTGGGCGTGCTCCACGACGAACAGCTCGTCCGGCCTTTTCAGCAACTCGTAGATCGGGGCGCTCATCGAGCGCTCGACGACATCGGCGAGCCGTTCCGCGCCAATGTGGCCTGACGTGCCGACGTAGAGCGTCCCGCGCCCGCGTTGGTTGTGCGTCGCGAGCGGCACGAGCTCGAGGATGCGATCGACGTCGAGCTCTGCAAAGCCGGCCTCCTGCAAGCGCTCGCTCGCACGTGCGTGGACGAGACCTTGCGCGCACGGACACGCGTTGATGCCGACGGCTTCCACGCCGATCAGGCGGCGCACGCCCGCACTACCTGCGGCTGCGACGCCGATCAGCGTGATCAGCTCTTGGGTTGCAAGCCCCGTCACCGGCGTCTCGCGGCGGCGTGGGTAACGCGCCTCGATGCGCACCTCCGCGCGAACCGCGTCTTGTCGCTCGACGACGTGACGCGCGATGTGCTCCGCGAGCTCCTCGACAAGAAAGCTTTCGGTAACGACGGTCTCGATCGCTTCCTCGAAGAGCTCCGGGAACCGCGACATGTGCACGCCCTTCTGCGACGGCGGCAGATCGACGGTGCAGTCGATTCGGGCGGGAATGAGCTTGACCTCGCCCGCGTGCCGCAGCTCGATCGCCTTCTCGACGCCCCGGACTCCTGCGCGCGACAGTCCGATGCGGACGTCGGGCGCCGACGCCTGCAGGTCTTGGTTCAGGTAGCGCGTCTCGCTCATTCGCGGCTAGGGTCCGAACCGTAGCTGCGACCTGCGGAAGTGGGGGACATTTGCTCGACGAAGTCGCGTTTGCACGGCTGGTATCGCTCGCGTGCCACGACTTGCGCACGCCGCTCGCGACCGTCAACGGATTCGCGCGGACGCTCGAACGGACGACGCCGCTCGAAGCGCCCGCGGATCGTTACCTCGAGATGATCGTCGCAGCCGCGAAGCAGCTCGACGAGCTGATCGACGAGCTCAGCCTCGTCGCGCGAATTCGCGGCGAGCGGTACGACCCGACAATCGAGGAAGTCGACACCCGCGCAATCGCGGAAGCGACGGTCGAGCGACTCGGCGAAGACCGCGTTCGGATCGAGGGTGAGGGTGGCCCGGTCAACGTCGACGCTGCGTCCACCGAGCGTGGGGTGGCAGCGCTCGTTCAGTCGGTCCTCCGCCACGGCGGCCTCGACAGCACGACGATGCGCGTCGCGGGCCCGGAGATCGAAGTCGACGGAGTCAGCGACGCGTCGGCGCCGGTCGTGCTCGGCGAGGACCTCCGCGACCTCGGAGCTGCGGTCGCGGTGCAGCTGATCGAGACGCTCGGCGGCAGTGTTTCGCGCGACGGATCCGTGTTGCGGATCCGCCTGCCTTCGTGAGGATCTTCGTCGCTTGGGCGCGCGCGTCGTCGAGCACCGGCGCGACTGGTGAGCCATGGACACGATATGACCGGCATGACGCGATCCCACGACAAGGCAGACGCGCTTCACAACTTCGGCGCGACGCTTGTCGTGTGCGACGTCGACGAGGGACGGAGGCGCGCGCGCGTCGAACGAGCAGGGCAAGCAAGCGTTTTCTTGGCAGCGGCGCTACTCGACTTGGCGCGACCGCTTCGGCCAGGAGATCCGCAGCCAAAGTAACGCCGGTTGAGGAACCGCTGGCTGGCCAGAGCGGTGCACGGCTACTTCACCGTGACGGTGAAGCAGTCGCTCTCGAGGATCGTGGATCCGTTCGCCGTGGCGAGACGCCACTGCACGTCGAAGCTAACGCCGTCGAGGAGCGGCGCGCCGCGCGAGATCTCGAAGTGCAGGGCGCCCGCGCCTCCCGAAGACGTCGTCAGCGTCTGCTCGTTCGGCGCGTGGGCTCCGGGTCGGCTTGGGCGCCGGCCGCGAGAGCGGCGGTCGTGAGTGCGAGCAGAATGGGGAGGAAAAGCCTCCGCATGGTGACTCCCTTCGGGCCGTGTACCGGACGACCCACGCTAGGACGTGGTCGCGGCGCACACGTTCCTGCACACGTTTCGTCCGATAATTGAGCGGTGTTGTGCCTGCTTGGCAGGCCGGCGGTCGCCACCGCGGAGGGACTGCGGCCGCTCGAGCTGCGGCCAAAGGCACTCGCGCTCCTGGTGCGGGTCGTGCTCGGCGACGGGGATCAAACTCGTTCTCAGCTCGCGGAGCTCTTGTTCCCCGAGGCCGCTGATCCTCGCGACAGCCTCCGGTGGCACCTCAGCTACCTGCGAGCACGCATCCCCGACGCGCTCGTCGTCGATCGCGCCACCATCGCGGGTCGCCTACCGACCGACGTCGCGGCATTTCGCACCGGAGCGCGTCGCATCGTCGAGAATCCCCTGGCGCCCGAGGCAGCGGAGACGCTTGCCCTCTACCGTGGCGACCTCTGTGCGGGCCTTCGGGTAACGGCCTCGGCTGACTTCCACAACTGGCTCTATGTCGAAGAGGACGATCTCCGCCGCACGTTTCGCCGCGCTGTCGTCGCGTACGCCCGCGCTGCGATCGCCGACGGGCGGGCGCTCGATGCGATGCCGCCGCTC
>JBKPRX010000038.1:0-7379 GCA_046734795.1 Actinomycetota bacterium | reverse complement strand
AGATATGAGCCCCGCGTGCCGAGCGGCGCCCGCATCAACACCATCGCCGGGACGCGCGCGTCGGTTCCGATCGCAGCCGCGAGACCGAGCAGTACGCAGCCGACAACCGAGGCGCTGACGATCGCGAGGAGCGCCTGGCGTAGCGAGAGCCCCGGCACGAGGAGCGCGCCGGCCACGATGACGAGCAGACTCACCGCGAGGTTCCCCCAGAGGAGAACCGTGTCGAGTCCGCCGAGCACCCGGAGCCGCTCCGGAACGGGCTCGATGCCCCAGGACGGTGTCTCGCTCGTCATTCGCTCCCTCCGCCGGTGCGAACCGGATCAGGTTCAACGGGTGTGATCTCAGCCCGTGCTTCGGGCACCCCGGTGCGACCAGCTTAACGCGGGACGGAGGCCGCCGGGCAGATCACGCGGCGTCGGGAGCAGAGATGCCTGGATCAGCCGGGCGCTGCCGCTCCGCCGCAGTAGCGAACCAGCGCAGCCCGAGCCAGACGAAGACGCACGCGACGACGACTGTCATCTCGACGAGCATCAGGCCGCCGCCGAGACGCTGGTCGTCGAGCGGCGAGAGCCCCCAGGTCCGTGGTGCCTCGACGTACGGCGTGTAGTACGCGCGGTCGCTCCAGAGGAAGACGTTCGCGAGGGTGCCACCGACGATCCAGACGACCACGAGCGACGCCGCGCGCGCACCGAAGCCGTACCAGCGCGGGCCCGGCAGAAGGCCGAGCAGGGTCGTCCAGAGCAGCAGGCCGGCAGCGAAGAAACACGCATGCTCGAGCGCGTGAATCGCGTCGTGTGCAAGCGCAGCGTCGTACAGCCGCGGCACGTGCCAGATGCACATGTTCGCCGCCCACAACGGCAGCGCGACGAGCGGATGCGTCAGGGAGCGCAGTGGCCGGAGCACGCGCGGTGCGAGCAGAGGACGTAGCAGCGGTCCGCTCAGCCCGAGTACGACGAGCAGCGGGGCGATGTCGCCGAGCAGCAAGTGCTGCGCCATGTGGACGCCGAAGAGGCGCGACTCGCCGATCGTGTCGAGCGGCGAGACGAGCGCGACGAAGACAACGGCGAGGCCCGCGGCGAAGCAAGCGACCTTCGTCCACGGCACCGGCCGCCCGCGGCGCGCCAGCGTCCGCGCGCGCACGGCGTACGCCGCTGCGGCGACCACGACGGGCGCGACCTGCAGCGGGTCGAACGTCCACCCCACGAGCGAGTGTAGTTCCCGCTTCCACGGAGACAACACGCCCGTGAGGCGATCGTCCGGGGCTCGGCCGAGGGCAGGCGGCGCGCTCGCGCTTGCCGCGGTCGCGTTCCTCGTTGCCGGCTGCGGGAAGCAGCAGAACGCGCTGGCGCCGGAAAGTCACCAGTCGCGCGACATCGCGAGCCTCTTCTGGTGGATGCTCGGCGGCGCCGCGATCGGCTTCGCGGTGGTCGTCGCGCTCCTGCTCCTCGCCTGGCGGCGCCGCAACCGCCGCGGCCTGCTCGGCGATCCGACCGGCGACAAGTTCGGCTGGCGCGCTGTCGTCAGCCTCGGGATCGTCGTGCCGATCGTCGTGATCGCGACGCTCTTCGTGATCTCGGACATCTTCATCATCCAGACGACGCAGGCGCCTGCGGCGAACACGACGGAGCTCACGGTGCGCGTCGTCGGCCACCAGTGGTGGTGGGAGGTCGAGTACCCGCGGACGCACGTCGTCACCGCGAACGAGCTGCACATTCCCGTGCGAACGCGCGTGCGCGTTCAGGTGCAGACCGCGGATGTGATCCACAGCTTCTGGGTGCCGCGCCTCAACCGCAAGATCGACGCGATTCCCGGGATGACGAACGAGATCGTTCTCTACGCGGACCGCGCAGGTCGGTATCGCGGACAGTGCGCCGAGTTCTGCGGACTGCAGCACGCTCACATGGGCGTCTACGTGTTCGCGGATCCGCCGGCTGTATTCCGACGCTGGCTCGCGGCGCAGGGGAAGCCCGCGAGTGGCGGGGCGCACGCTGCCGGCGCGAGGGTGTTCGCGAACGGCGAATGCGCGACGTGTCACACGATCCGCGGCACGAGCGCGCGCGGGTACACCGGCCCGGATCTGACGCACGTCGCAAGCCGCACCACTCTTGCCGCGCTGACGATCCCGAACACGCGCGCCGAGCTGCGGCGCTGGCTCATGGATCCCCAGCACGTGAAGCCGGGCAACCAGATGCCGGGCGTCGCGCTGACGCCCGCTCAGCTCGATGAGCTCGTCGCCTACCTCCGGAGCCTCCGCTGATGGCGATCGCAACCCCGCCGAATCCCGCCGCCGCGGCCCGCATGGAGCGGCTCGAGCGCATCTGGCAGCCGCGTCCCGGCGTGCTCGGCTGGCTGACGACGACGGACCACAAGCGGATCGGCCTTCTCTACTTCTGGACGACGCTCGTGTTCTTCGCCGCGGGCGGCATCGAAGCGTTGATCATGCGCACGCAGCTCGCGTCACCGAATTCCGACGTCGTCGGCCCGAGCACCTACGACGAGCTTTTCACGATGCACGGGCTGACGATGATCTTCCTCTTCATCATCCCGATGACGACGGGAGCATTCGGCAACTACCTGCTCCCGCTGATGATCGGCGCGCGCGACATGGCCTTCCCGCGCATGAACGCGCTCAGCTTCTGGATCTTCGCCGCATCCGGGATCTTCCTCTACGTCGGGTTGTTCATGGGCATGGCGCCGAACGCGGGCTGGTTCGACTACGTGCCGCTCGCGAATCGCCAGTTCGACCCGGGACGCAACATCGACTTCTACGCGCTCGGGGTGATCTTCAATTCGATCGCGTCGACGCTGACGGCTGCGCAGTTCATCGTCACAACGTTCAAGTCGCGCGCACCCGGGATGTCGTTCAACCGCATGCCGCTGTTCGTGTTCGCGCAGCTTGCGGCCGCGTTCGGCCTGTTGTTCGCGTTGCCGCCGCTGACCGCCGATTCGATCTTCCTCTACCTCGATCGCAATGTCGGCACGCACTTCTTCGACGTGGCGAGCGGGGGCTCTGCGTTGCTGTGGCAGCACCTGTTCTGGATCTTCGGCCACCCCGAGGTCTACATCCTGATCGTGCCGGCGTTCGGGATCGCAACCTCGATCATCCCTGCGTTCACCCGCCGACGGATGATCGCGTTTCCACTCGTTGCGATCGCGGAGCTGCTCGTCGTCTTCATCGGCTTCGGCGTTTGGGCGCATCACATGTTCGCGACGGGGATGCCGACGATCTCGCTGATCTTCTTCGCGGCTGCCACGGCGATGGTCGTGATCCCGTCGACGATTCAGGTCTTCGCGTGGCTCTCGACGATGGTCACCGGCTTGGCGGAATTCAGGACGCCGCTGCTCTTCATCGCCGGCTTCATCTTCATGTTCGTCGCCGGCGGCTTGACCGGGATCATGTTCGTCGCGATCCCGTTCGACCAGCAGGTGACCGACACGTACTTCGTCGTCGCTCACTTCCACTACATCATCTTCGGCGCCGCCGTCTTCCCGATCTTCGGCGGTCTGTACTACTGGTTTCCGAAGGTCACCGGCCGGATGTACTTCGAGCGGCCGGGGCAGATCAGCTTCTGGATCATCTTCGTCGGGACGAACTTGCTGTTCTTCCCGATGCACATCGTCGGTCTGCTCGGAATGACCCGGCGGGTCTACACGTACTCGGACGGTCTTGGTTGGTCTGCGTACAACCTCGCGGAGACCGTTGGCGGCTTCGTCACGCTCGCGGGGATCCTGCTCCTCTTCGGCAACCTCTTCGCCAGCTACCGGCGAGGCGCGCCCGCCGGTCCTGATCCGTGGCATGCCGCGACGCTCGAGTGGACGACGAGCTCGCCGCCGCCCGAGTACAACTTCGCCGTCGTCCCGAAGGTGTCGAGCGCGTATCCGAACTGGGACCAGGCAGACCGCGAGGAGGATCGGCGGAAGCTCGCCGAGGGCCTGCTCCTTCTCGACGAAGGCACCGAGCAGTCGCTGAGCACGCCCGTCGACGCGTATTTCGAGCGGCCGGCACGGCTGCCGCACGAGTCGCCGTGGCCGATTCTGCTCGCGGCTGCACTCTCGCTCGTGTTCGTCCTGCTCTTGATCGAGCGGTTCGGCGCGGCCGCGATCGCGGGCGGCCTCGTCCTGTTGACGTTGCTCGGCTGGCACTCGCACGAGCCGGAGGAGTCGTGAGCGACTACGCGGCGAACGGCGCCGTTCGACGCATCGGTCGGTCGCCCGGCTGGTGGGGCGTCGTCATGCTCGTCGCGAGCGAGGCAACGCTCTTCGGCGCGTTCATCGGTACCTACTGGTACCTGCGCTTTCACGCCCCCGCGTGGCCGCCGCACGGGATTCCGGACCCGCGCGTCGTCGTTCCGCTCGCGCTCGTCGGCGTGCTGCTCCTCTCGAGCATCCCCATGTGGCTCGCGGCGCGCGCCGCGCAGCGTGGACGACTGAATGCGGTGCGTCTGTTCGTTCTCGCTGCACTTGTGCTGCAGGCCGGCTACTTCGCGTACGAGGTGTACGACTTCCGCGACCAGCTGCAGGCCTTCACGCCGCAGGACACCGCGTACGGCTCGATCTACTACGTGCTGCTCGGCGCCGCGCACGCGCACGTCTTCGTCGGTCTCTTGCTCGACGTGTGGCTGCTCGGAAAGCTCGCGCGCGGATTGACGCCGTACCGCGTGCGGGCAACTCAGGGGATCGCGTGGTACTGGCATGCAGTCAACGTCCTCACGCTGATCGTCACCGCGACCCTCGTCTCGGCGCGCATATGACCACGCGGCGGCTTGCGATCCTCCAGTGGCTCGGTCTCCTTGTGGGTGCGCTGACGTGGGCTGCGATGCACGTCGTCGGCTACGGGATCACCGAAGCGCAGTGCAGTGTCGGCGGCGCGCGTTGGGGGATCGACAACGACGTGTGGCAAGCGTCGCTCATGGCCGCCGCCGCGCTTGTCGTGCTCGCTGCGGAGGCGGCCGCGATCGTGGTCGTCCGGCGGACCCGCGGGCTCGACGACTCGGCGGCTCCGCCAGAGGGCCGCTTGCATTTCTTCGCGGTCGCGGCGGCGGCGGCCAACGTGATCTTCCTGATGATCGTCCTCCTCGACGGGTTCGCGGCCCTGTTCGACGTCACGTGCAGGCAAGGATGAGCGCGCGGATCGTCTTGCTGCTCGTCTCGTCCGCGTTCATCGCGGTCCCCGCCGCGCGCGCGGCGCCGTCGTCCGTCCAGCGCGGCGAAGGGCTGTACGGCCAGTACTGCGTCTCGTGCCACGGCGCGAACGGACGCGGCGTGCGGCCGGCCGCGCAGGCGCGGATCGGCGCTGGGCCGCAGCGGCTCCAAGAGCAGCAAGCGCGGCTCGGTCCGCCGCTGCGCGGGGTCGGCGCGTCGGCCGCGGACTTCTATCTCCGAACCGGCTACATGCCGCTGCCGAAGAGCGGAACGCAGCCCCGTCGCCGGCGCGTGCAGCTGAGCGAGGCGCAGATTCGCTCGCTCGTTGCGTACGTCGCGTCGCTCGGCGGCGGGCCGCGGATCCCGACGCCGCATCCGGAGCGCGGCAGCCTCGCAATCGGGCAGCGCAGCTTCACCGAGCACTGCGCTGGCTGCCATCAAGTCGTCGCGGAGGGCGGCTACGTGACCGACGCGATCCCGCCGCCGCTCGAGGACGCGACGGATCGCCAGATCGCAGAGGCTGTTCGCGTTGGCCCGTACGTGATGCCGCGCTTCACGAAGGATCAGATCAGCGACGCGGAGCTGAACTCGATCGTTCGCTACGTCGGCTACGCGAAGCATCCGGACGATTCCGGCGGCTGGGCGATCGGTCACGTCGGTCCGGTACCCGAAGGCCTCGTCGCGTGGTTCCTTGGCGCGAGCGCCCTCGTCGGCATGTGTCTGCTGCTCGGAAAGAAGCTCAGGCGTGAGTAAGGCACGCTCATGGCTCGTCTCGCTCGGCGTCTTGCTCGTCGGACGTGGCGGAAAGACCGTCGCACCGAGCGAGCGCGAGCGGATCGTTCCCGAGGCGCCCGCGAGCCGTCGCGCCGAGACGACTGCGCTCGTGCTCCTCTTCCTCGGCGCGCTCTTTGCCGTCGGGTTCGTCGTCGTGTACGTGCTGGACCGCCTGCCGAGACAGACGCAGCTACTCGGTGCGACGCTCGGCCTTGCGCTCGCGTGCATCGCGGCTGCACTGCTCGTCACGGCGCATCGGCTCGTCGTCACGGAGGAGCTCGAGTCCGACTACCCGCTGACCGAGCACGTCGCCGAGCAAGAGAAGGTCAAGCAGATCGTCGCGGAGAGCAGCGACCGTGTGACTCGGCGCCGACTGTTCAAGCTCGGCCTCGGCGTTGCGGGCGGAGCACTCGGCGTTGCCGCGCTCACTCCACTGGCATCGCTCGGACCCGCAATCGACATGGATCCGCTCGCCGGTACGCCGTGGCGCCGCGGCCGGCGTCTCGTCGACGAGACGGGCAAGCCGTTCCGCGCCGACGACATCGAGGAGAAGAGCTTCTACACCGCGTACCCGGAGGGCGCGAACAGAGAGCAGTTCGGCGCGCCCGTCGTGCTCGTGCGCCTCTCGCCGAGCGAGCTGCGACTCCCGCCTGAGCAGCGCAACTTCGACGCCGACGGCATCCTCGCCTACTCGAAGATCTGCACGCACGCGGGCTGCGCGGTCGCGATGTACCGCGTCCCGAAGTTCGCGCCGACCGAGCCGAAGCCCGCGCTCGTCTGCCCGTGTCACTACTCCACGTTCGACGTCGCAACCGGCGGCGAAGTGATCTTCGGCCCCGCGGGGCGGAAGCTGCCGCTGCTTCCGCTGGCGATCGACGGCGAGGGGAATCTCCGCGCAGCGGGCAACTTCGACGGGCCCGTCGGACCGTCGTGGTGGGGCGTCCGGAGCAGGAGCGCGAACCCGTGATCGGGCGAGCGGTGCGTTTCGTCGACCGGAGGAGCGGCGGTGCGCCCTTCCTCCGCAAGACGCTGCGCTACGTCTTCCCGGACCACTGGTCGTTCCTACTCGGCGAGGTCGCGCTGTATGCGTTCATCGTCCTCGTCGCGACCGGCACGTACCTCGCGCTCTTCTACGACGACAGCACGGAGCGGACCGTCTACCACGGCCCGTACGTGCCGCTGCGAGGACAGGAGATGAGCAGCGCCTACCGCTCCGTGCTCGACTTGTCGACGTCGGTGAAGGGCGGTCTCCTGATCCGTCAGACGCACCACTGGGCAGCGAACGTCTTCGTCGCGGCGATCGTCTTGCATCTCATGCGCGTCTTCTTCACGGGCGCGTACCGGAAGCCGCGCGACCTCACGTACTGGATCGGGCTGACGATGCTGATCCTCGCAGTCGTCGAGGGCTATCTCGGTTACTCGCTCGTCGACGACCTGCTCTCGGGGATGGGTCTCGCGATCGG
>JBKPRX010000037.1:0-12662 GCA_046734795.1 Actinomycetota bacterium | reverse complement strand
CATGGTGAAGTCGCCTGTCGTCTACACCGCGGGTCTTCTGCGCGGACGTGGACGCGGGATCGACACCGCCGCGTGGTGGAAGCTCGACTACGCAAGCGGGCAGCTGCTCTTCTATCCGCCGAACGTCGCAGGCTGGGACGAATCGCGCTGGCTCGACACATCGAGCTTCCGCGGCCGCTGGCTCGTCGCCGAGACCGCCGCCGGTGACGCGGAGGACGGCAGCGCTCCGCGTGATGCGGCAAAGCTCGTCGAGCGTGCGCGCACCTACTGGGGCGGCCCGACGCTCACGAGCTCGACCCGCGCTTCGCTGACCGCATTCGCCAAGACGAACCTCGCACACCACCGCGCAGCCGCGATCGAGTCCGCGCTGCGCTTGCTCGTCGCGATCTCACCCGACCTCCAAACCGCCTGAGATGAGCTGCAACGACTGCAACCGCACCGAGCTTTTCCGGCGAGCCGTCGCCGAAGCCGGACGTGGCCTACCGGCGATCGAGCCCGGCATGCCGCTGCCCGCCGGCACCGGGCTGTCGCGGAGAAGCCTCGTGCTCCGCGGCGCGGGCCTTGCACTCGCCGTCTACGGCGGCGGCCGGCTCGCCTCCCAGCTCGTCGACGACGGAATCGCGGCGGCTGCAACCGGCGGAAACGGGCGCGTTCTCGTCTCGATCTTCCTTGCGGGGGGTATCGACTCGATGTCGGTTCTCTTCCCCGCGGGCGACGGCGCCTACTACCAGCTGCGACCGACGCTCGCGCTGCCGCAGTCGGCGGGCGCCGCGTTCAGCGAGGACTCCCGGCTGCGCTGGCATCCCGCAGCGCAAGCCCTCGCGACCCTGCACCAGGAAGGAAAGCTGAGCGTCGTTCCCGCAATCGGCTACGCGGATCCCGACCACTCGCACTTCACGTCACGCCACTACTGGGAGGTCGGGGCTACCGACGCAGGACTCCGCACCGGTTGGCTCGGGCGCTACCTCGATCGCACGGGCACGAAGGACAATCCGCTGCAAGGCCTCTCGCTCGACTTCGGCCTCCACCCCGCGCTCGCGACTGCGTCCGCACCGGTTGCCTCGCTCGACGGGCCCGACCGCTACACGTTCTTCCCGAACGGTCATCCGCTCGCCGACGAGACCGTCGCCGCGGCCGGCGCTCTCGGGGCCCTGCATGCGAAGAGCAAGGACGGCGCGCTTCGCCAGGCCGGTGAGGCTGCGCAGCAGTCGTATCGCGTGAAGACCGAGCTCGGCCGCTTCGCGACGCTTCAGGTCCCGCCGCAGTATCCACGCTCGACCGACGATTTTCCTCGCAGGCTCGCCGGGCTCGCGGCGATGATCGCGGAGGGCCTGCCGATCCGCGTCGCAACGTTGACCGCGCCTGGTCAGTACGACACGCACGCCGCGCAGACGGGACCGCTGCAGCAGGGTTTGCAGCTCACGGCCGATTCGCTCCTTGCGTTCCAGCGCGACCTCGAGGCGCGCGGCATCGCGGACCGCGTCGTCGTGCACATGTGGTCGGAGTTCGGCCGGCGCGCGAAGGAAAACGGCTCCGCCGGAACCGACCACGGTTCGGCCGGCATCGGATTCCTGCTCGGCTCTCGCGTGCGCGGCCGGATGATCGGCGAGTTCCCGGGCGTGAGCGGCGGCCTCGACGAGCTCGGCAACCTGCGTGCCACCGCCGACTTTCGCGGGATCTACGCGTCGCTGCTCGAGCAATGGCTCGACGCGGACGCAAACGGGATCATTCCCGGTGCGTCGTCGTTCGCGCGGCCCGCGCTCCTCAAGTGAGACGCATCGCGGCGCTCGTCGTGGCCGGGGTCGCGCTCGTGCTTGCGCTGCCCGCTGTCGCCGCGGCGCCACCTGCGCGCGTCCAGGTCTCGGCTCACGAGTTCGGCTTCACGCTCTCGCGGTCGTCGCTCAAGGCCGGCAAGGTGATCGTGGAGCTCGTGAACTTCGGCGAGGACCCGCACGACCTTCGGCTGAAGAGAATCGGCGGCACGCGCACATATGCGATCCACGTCGTGCAGTCGGGCGACTCTGCCGATCTCGAGACGACCCTCAAGGCGGGCACGTTCCAGCTGTGGTGCTCGATCGCCGATCACCGGCAGCGCGGCATGACCGCGCGACTCCGCGTCGTCGCGCCCTGACGATCAAGGTTTTCGTCTCCGCGCCGAAATACGAGTGGCGTGGTAGAGGGAAACGTCAAGAGCGGTACAACGCGCCGTCCTGCCGTCGGCGCCGTCGTCGGGATCGCGCCCACAGCCATCGCCGTGGCGCTCCTCCTGACGAACGCCGAGGCGCTCCAGGGCCTTCATCGAGTCGGTCTGTTCGTCGCCGTCGCGCTCGACCTCCTCTCGGTGGTGATCGGCGTCGCCTATGCGACCCGCGTCGCGCAGGTCCTGCGGACGCTCGTGGCGCACCTCGGAGCCGCGACCGAGAAGATCCTCGACGGTGTCGCGGACCAGTGGGTCGGGACGCATGAGACCGGCCTCGCGCTCGCCGACCAGCTCGCGGCCGTGACGGAGACCGGCGCGACGACGGAAGAGCTTGCGGCGGCAGCCGCGGCAATCGCCGACAATGCGCGCAGCGTGGCCGCGGCGGCAGAACGTACCGCCGAGACGATGCAGCAGGTGGAACATTCCGTCGAGGCGATCGGCGACCAGACGCTGTCGCTCGGAGACCGCTCCCGCAAGATCGACGAGATCCTGGAGCTGATCGAGGACATTGCCGGGCAGACGAACCTGTTGGCCTTGAACGCCGCGATCGAGGCGGCTCGCGCCGGGGAGGCGGGAAAAGGCTTCGCGGTCGTCGCCTCCGAGGTCCGCAAGCTCGCGGAAAGGTCGATGCGCTCCACCGAGTCCATCCGCGAGATCGTCGACTCCGTGCGCGACGAGACGAACGCGACGATCATGGCGACCCAGCAGGGAACGCACCAGGTGCACGAGGTCGGCAGCCTGATGGCCTCGACCGTGCAGATGCTCGAGGATTCGATCCTCGCGGCGCAGCAGCAGCAGGCCGCCGCGGAGCAAGTCAGCGTCGCGATGACCCAGATTCGCGATGCGGCCGTTCACATCCAAAGCGACCGCGGGACGCGCGACACGGCGAACCGGCTCGAGCTGCTTGCCGCTGCGACGCACGACCTGCTCGCCCGCTACGACGTCGGTATCGACGACACGACGCGCGAGCGCGAGCGCGCGGCGCGCGAGCTTTACGAGCAAGCCCTCCGCGAGCGCAATCGCCGCGGGATCGAGGGCGAGTTCGTCGCGCCCGACACGTCGGAACTGGAGAAGCAGATCGAAACCGCACTGCGGAAGGACGGTGCCGCGCGGCACGCGCTGCTCGGCGGCCTGGGCATCCTCGTCCTGCTCGCCGGCGCGATCAGCTCGACGGCGTGGCTCTTCGCCGCGGAGCGGTCGTGGCCGTTCGGCGCCGCGACGGCCGCCTCGTGTGTCGCATTCGCGATCACTGTACGGCTCGCACGCCAGGCAGCTTTCCGCGTTGGGAGGCTGCTCGGCATTGCCGAGCTGGTGGCGAACACGGTCAAGCGCAACATCGACGGGCAGTTCGACAACTTCCGAGACATCGCGTCCAAGCTCGGCGAGCAAGGCTCTGCGGTCGCAGAAACGACTGCGACCGTCGAGGAGCTCGCGGCCGCCGCAGGGTCGATCGCGCAGAACGCCCGCTCCGTCGGCGCTGCGGCCGAGCAGACGCGCGCCACCATGGACGATCTGCGGGTGGCCGTCGACGCGATCGCGGAGCGCGGCGAGATCCTCGCCTCTCGGTCACGCACGATCGGCGAGGTCCTGACGCTCATTGAAGACATTGCCGAACAGACGAACCTGCTCGCGCTGAACGCGGCGATCGAGGCTGCTCGTTCCGGCGAGGCCGGCAAAGGCTTCTCGGTTGTCGCCGACGAGGTACGGAACCTCGCGGAGCGCTCGATGGAGTCCGTCGACTCGATCCGCAAGATCGTGGCCGCTGTTCACGAGGAAACGACGGTCACAGTCGAGGCGACACGCGTCGGCGCGCAGCAGGCACGTGCGGTGGCCGAGTTGATGGACTCGACCGTGGAGATGGTCGAACAGTCGGTCCTCGCCACGGAACAGCAGCAGAGCGCCGCGGAGCACGTCGCGGCGGCGATGGTGCAGATCCGGGAAGGCAGCTCCACCATCGCCTCCGGCGGGGACGGCGGCCGGGTCCTCCGCGGGGCAAAGGCGATCGCCGCTGCGGCGCGGGACCTGAGCGAGAACCTCACTCCGCTCGGCCTGGAGGTCGACCCGACGCTCTGGACGCCGCGGGACAAGCGAGGCGCGCTCGCCGCGGCCCCGCTAGCCGCTTGACGAGCAAGCGTTAACGCGCACGACCGACCCGATCGCGCCACTCCCTCAAGCTTCAACCGCGGCTGCCGATGCTTGGATCGATGCCTGCTTTGCCCAGTCCTGGGGTGGGTCGGCGGCTTGCGGCTGCCACGTTTGTGCTCGTGGGGCTCGTCGTGGCGGCGATCGTCCTCCTCGCCCAGTCGGGCGGCACCGCAGCCATTGCTGCCGCCGGCGTGGGCGCAGCCGGGCTCGCGGCGCTCATCCTCGCCGGCTTCCGACTCGTACGCCTCGTCGACGGGTTCGCGCGCCGCTTGACCGCCGCGACCGCTCGGATCTTCACCGACGTGGCCGCCCAGGTCGGCGGCCAGATGAAGGCAGCGAACGCGCTCGTCGACCAGAACGCGGCCCACGCGCAGACGGCGGCGACGCTCGAACAGCTTGCAACCGCGGCGAGCACGATCGCCGACAACGCGAGGACAGTCGCCGGGGCCGCGGGAAACACCCAGGCAACGATGGACGAGATGCAGGTGAGCGTCGAGGCAATCGCCTCGCGCGCGCTCGTGCTCGGCGGGCGCTCTCAGAAGATCGGCGAGACCCTTGGCCTGATCGGCGAGATCGCAGAGCAGACGAACCTGCTCGCCTTGAACGCCGCGATCGAGGCCGCGCGCGCAGGTGCGGCCGGCAAGGGCTTCGCCGTCGTCGCGAGCGAGGTACGTAAGCTCGCAGAGCGCTCGATCGAATCCACTGAGTCGATTCGCGAGATCGTCGGCTCGGTGGAGGAAGAGACGCAAGCGACGATCGACGCGACCCAGGCTGCGACGCGGCAGGCTCGCGAGGTCGCCGAGCTGATGGCATCCACGACCGCGATGCTCGACGACTCGATCCTCGCGACGGAGCAGCAGAAGCTGGCTGCTGGACAAGTTGCCGCCGCGGTAGCGCAGATTCGGAGCTCGACGGCGACGATGCAGAGCGATCCCGGAGAGACACGGCGACTGACGTCCGAGTTGCACGAGGCAGCCTCGAGGATCCAGGACGCGCTGGAAGCGCTTCGTGCACCGCAGGAGCGCGAGGCGCGTCTCAGCAGTGACCGCGCACTCGCCGAGTACGAGAAATGGGGCGTCGAGCGATGGGAGCGCGCCGAGGGTGGCGCGCCACTCAGGTTCGTCGACGTCGCGGAGCTGCAAGTTCGCATGGATAGCGCCCGCATGTGGGCAGGTCCCGCTCGAGGCGTCGTCCGCCGAATGCTCGTCGCAACCGTCGTGCTCGCCGCCGCTGCTGTTGTTGCAGGGGTCGCTGCCCTCGGCTCCAAGACGACCACACTCACAGTCGCAACCGGACTGCTCGTCGGGTCGGCCGTCGCCGCCGCCGCCTTGGGCATCTGGGGTGGACGCGTGCTGGCACGGCTCGTCGGGCTCACGCATGTGATCGCAACGATCCTCGCGGCGGGAACGGACACTCAGCTCCGCGGCTTTCGTCGTGTCGCCGCCGCGATCGCGGAGCAGAGCTCCGGCGTTGCCGAGACAACCGCGACGGTCGAAGAGCTCGCTGCCGCGGCGGCAACGATTGCGGCGAATGCCCGCACGGTCGCAGCCGCTGCCGACAACACGGCCCAGACCGTAGGAGACATGCAACGGACCGTCGACTCGACGTCCGAGCGCACGAGCGCGCTGGGCGAGCGCTCGCTGAAGATCGACGAGATCCTCGAGCTGATCGCGGAGATCGCGGACCAGACGAGCCTCCTTGCCTTGAACGCGGCGATCGAAGCCGCGCGCGCCGGCGAAGTAGGTCGCGGCTTTGCCGTCGTCGCAGCCGAAGTGAAGAAGCTCGCGGAGCGCTCGCTCAATTCCACCGAATCGATCCGCGAGATCGTCCAGGCGATCCGCGACGAGACGAACGCGACGATCATGGCGACGCAGCAGGGCGCGCGGCAGGCTCGCGAGGTCGCCGAGCTGATGGGCTCAACTGCAGCGATGCTCGACGACTCGATCCTGGCGACCGAGCAGCAGCAGCTCGCGGCCGAGCAGGTCGCCGAGGCGATGACCGAGATTCGCACGGCAGCGAGCACCGTCCAGAACGACCCGGGAACGATCATCAGTTCCAGTAAGGACTTGGAGCGCCTTGCGTCAGAGCTCGAGGAGGCTCTTGTGGCGGCCGGCGTGCGGCTCGACGAGACGAAGACCGTCGAGGCACGCAAGCGCCAGCGGGTCGCGTCGCAGCCGAAGCAGACCGGACTGATCTCGACTCAACCGCCCGTTTCCGCACCCTCCGCGACCCGTCGGGCGCCCGCCGCAGCGCTCGATCCGGCCGCTTGAGCAGGAAGGCCGAATCCCCCTCTTGAGTTACCGCACACTCCTGCCGATATGGCTCGCGTACGCGGTTCAGACGACCCCACGAAGGAGACGGACGTCGTGTCGAAAGAGTGGCTGAGCGGGCCTGGGCGCACTGTCGCCGCAGCGGGAGCATTCAGCGTCGTTCTCGGCGCTGCGTCGCTTGCGCTCGTTGCTTCGGAGCTCGCCGGTGCGCACGGTGGCGGGCGTGTCGCGCTCGTCGTCTCGATCGCCGCGACGACGCTCGGCCTTGCGCTTGCGATTCGGTTCGTGATCGGGGCCGGCCAATCCGTCGGAGGTCTCTGCGCCACGCTCGTTCCTGCGGTGGCCCAGATCCTCGACACGACGCGGCTTCAGCTCGTCGGCTCGAAGAAGGCGGGTCTTGCGCTGACGGAGCAGAACGCGGCAGTCGCCGAGACGACCGCGACGGTCGAGGAGCTCGCTGCCGCCGCCGGAACGATCGCCGACAACGCGCGCTCAGTCGCAGCAGCCGCCGACCGGACCGCCGAGACGATGCGCGACATGCAGGAGAGCGTCGATGCGATCTCGGGCCGGACGATGTCGCTCGGCGAGCGCTCGAAGAAGATCGGCGAGATCCTCGAGCTGATCATCGAGATTTCCGAGCAGACCAACCTGCTCGCGCTGAACGCAGCGATCGAGGCCGCACGCGCAGGCGAGGCCGGCAAGGGCTTCGCCGTCGTCGCAGCCGAGGTCCGCAAGCTGGCCGAGCGGTCGATGGACGCGACCGAGTCGATCCGCGCGATCGTGAACACCGTTCGCGAGGAGACCGAGGCGACGATCCAGGCGACGGAGAAGGGAACGCGGCAGGCGCGCGAGGTCGCCGACTTGATGGGCTCGACGATGGCCATGCTCGACGACGCGATCCTCGCGACGCAGCAGCAGAAGGCTGCCGCCGAGCAGGTCGCAGTTGCGATGGTTCAAGTTGCGCAGTCGGTTGAGATCGTCCGCGACGACGGCATGACTTCCGGCACCGCCGCTGAGTTCGATGCGATCGGTCGCGCGCTCGACGCATTGCTCGCGCACGAAGGTCTCAGCCCGAACCGCGACGCGGTGGAAGCCGCAGCGCAGGCACGCGCCGAGTACGACGCCTATTACCAGGACTCCCGCTCGCGGCGGCTCGCACTCGCCACGCCGGCCGGAGCAGGCGCGTAGGAGGAGACGAAGAGATGATGGACAAGCTGCGGTACAGGACGGGTCGGCGAATGCTCGTCGACGGATGGTGCGCGGCGCTGCTCTTCGGCGTCGGTGCAGTCACCGCGACGACGCAGGCGATCTCGGCCGGCGGTAACGAGCAGGCGCTCCCTGCGGTCTCCGCGGTCGCGAGCGTGCTCGCAGCACTCGTCCTCGTCGGTCTTACGTGGTTCGTGGCGAAGAAACGCAGCGTGCTCACGTCCGAGGTCCGCGAGCAGACGGCGAAGCTCGCAACTGCCGTCAACCGTCAGCTCACGGCGTACCGCCGTCACGGCGGCGCGATCTCCGACCAGCACTCGGCCGTTGCCGAGACGACGGCGACAGTCGAGCAGCTCGCGGCAACGGCAAGCTCGATCGCCGACAACGCGCGCGCAGTCGGAGCCGCAGCCGAGCAGACCGGCGAGACGATGCGCGACGTGCAGGAGAGCGTCGAGGCGATTGCAGATCGCACTCTCGCGCTCGGCGAGCGCTCGCAAGAGATCAGAGGCATCCTCGAGCTGATCAACGAGATCTCCGAGCAGACGAACCTGCTCGCCCTGAACGCAGCGATCGAAGCAGCACGCGCAGGCGAGGCCGGTAAGGGCTTCGCCGTCGTCGCCTCCGAGGTGCGAAAGCTCGCGGAGCGCTCTCTGCGCTCGGCCGAGTCGATCGGCGAGATCGTCCAGGCCGTCCGCGACGAGACGAACGCGACGATCATGGCGACGCAGCAGGGAACACGGCAGGCGCGCGAGGTCGCAGACCTCATGTCTTCGACCGCGTCGATGCTCGAGGACTCGATCCTCGCAACGCAGCAGCAGAAGGCTGCCGCCGAGCAGGTCGCCGTCGCGATGGTGCAGATCCGCGAAGCAGCGGGCGTGATCGGCAACGACCCGGGCGCGATGGTGACGGCGATCAAGGATCTCGAACGGCTCGCAGCAAACCTCGAGGAAGAGCTGAAGGCGCGCGGTGTCGACCCCGATCCCGTCGCGAACGTTCAGGCGCTGAAGATGCAGCGCGTCCAAGGCACGCCGGATGCCTCCGGCGCTGCAACAAAGCCTCGGAAAGCACAGGAAGGGAAAGCCGCATGAGCGACTTCTACGTTCGTCTGCGCGTCGGCGCAGAGAGCTATGCGCTGCCCGTCGAGCACGTCCTCGAAGTGGCGGAGCTCGGCGAGGTCACCGCCGTACCCGGCTCACAGCGCGCCGTCCTCGGCGTGCGAAACCTGCGCGGCCAGATCCTTCCGATCGTCGATCTCGCGACCGTGTTCTCGATCCGCGGCTCAGGCAATCCGCAGCGCGTCCTCGTCGCCGAGGCGAAAGGACAGCGCGCAGGCTTTGCGATCGACGACGTCAGCGACATCGAGCAGCTGCCGGCGAGCGTCGACGAAGCAGAATCCGATCTTCTTCAGGGTGCCGTGCTGACGAACGACGAGCTCGTCGGAGTCGTAGACGTCCAGCGGCTCTTCGATCTCTTGGAACAGGAAGGGGCAGCCGCGTGAGCGACCGGTTCGACGACGCCGACGCTGAGTTCATCGACATCTTCCGAGACGAGGCAAACGAGCGGCTCGACCAGATGGTCAACACGCTGCTCGCGCTCGAGTCGGGTATCGCCGACGACGACGCGATCGATTCGCTCTTCCGCGACGCTCACACGATCAAGGGCGGCGCGGGCATGGTCGGTCTCGACGGCGTTCGCGATCTCGCGCACACGGTCGAGGACGTGCTCTCCGAACTGCGCGAGGCCGGTGAGTTTCCGACGGAGCTCACTGCGACGATGCTGCGCGCGACGGATGCACTTCGCGGGCTCGTCTGCGAGGGCGCTCCTGCGCCGGCGGAAATCTTTGCCGAGCTGACCGCGGCGCTCGCGCCGGCCGCCGAGCAGCCGCCTGCGAAGCCCGCGCCGAAGGGCCGAGGACGCGCGACGAAGAAGACGGCCGCGAAGGCGACGGCAGTTGCCGAGGCCCCGCCCGTGGAAGAGGTCGAGGTCGAGACCGACCGCGCGCCGCTTCCCGAGGTGCCCGCACCGATCGTCGAGCCGATCATCCGCCAGCAGTCCGAGCGCCGCACCGTTCGTGTGCCAGCAGAGAAGCTCGACCGCCTGCTCGATCTCGTCGGTGAGACAGTCCTTCACCGGCGCCGCCTCGAGCACGCGCTCGGTGGCGAGGAGTCTGCGGCGAGCCAGCAGATCACCGACGAGCTGGGTCTCGGCGAGCGTCTGCTCGGCGACCTCAAGGACGCGGCGATCAATATGCGCACGCTTCCGCTCGCTTCGATCGTCGGTCCGCTTCCGCGCGCGGTGCGCGACATCGCGACGGAGCAGGGCAAGGAAGTCGAGCTCGTCGTGAAGGGCGCGGAGACGGAGCTCGACCGCGTCATCCTCGAGAGCATTTCCGAGCCGCTCGTCCACCTGCTTCGAAACTCCGTCGGCCACGGGATCGAGACGCCGGCCGAGCGCGTGCGCGCACGGAAGCCCGGTAAAGGTCGCGTCGAGCTCCGCGCCGAGACTCGCGGCGGCCGCGTCGAGATCACGGTCTCCGACGACGGCAAAGGCGTTTCGCGCGAGACGCACGAGGAGGCGCGCCGCGTCGGTTCGCTCGTCGACGTCCTCACGCGCGCCGGCTACTCGACTGCGACCGAGGTCACCGAGCTCTCGGGCCGCGGTGTCGGTCTCGACGCCGTGAAGAGGCACGTCGAGTCGTTCGGCGGCACGATGGAAGTGCGAAGCGAGCCCGGCAAGGGCACCGCAATCGTGCTCCAGCTTCCGCTTGCACTCGCGTTGCTCGAGGTGCTGCTGTTCGTTCGCGCCGGCACGGTCTTCGGCCTGCCGCTCCCGACGGTCGAGGAAGCGCTCTCGATCGGCGACACGTACTCGCTCCAGGGCCGCCCCGCCCTCGAGCTTCGCGGCGGCCAGCTGCCGCTCTTCGACGTGGCGGAGCTCGTCGGCTGCCCGCCCACTCCACTTCCGGACGGCGCGCCTGCGCTCGTCGTCTCCGCCGGTGGTCGCCGGATCGCTGCGGCGTGCGACACACTGCTCGGCGAGGAGGAAGTCGTCGTCAAGCCGCTCGGGCCCCTCTTCCGCGTCGACGGCTATCTCGGCGCCGCGATCCTCGGCGACGGCCGCATCGCGCTCCTCCTCGATGCGATGTCGCTCACACGCGGCCAGCGCCGCGTCGCAACGGCACTTCCGTCGGTCGCCTCGAGCGGCGGCGCCGGCACCGACGAAGAGGTCGATCTCGCGCCGAAGGTACTCGTAGTCGAGGACTCGTTCACGGTGCGAGAGCTCCAGCGCGGGATCCTCGAGGCCGCCGGTTATCGCGTTGCCACGGCGCGCGACGGACGCGAGGGGCTGGACGTTCTCGGGCGCGACGAAGAGATCGCGCTCGTGATCACCGACATCGAGATGCCTGAGATGGACGGGTTCGCATTGACGCAGGCGATCCGCGCCGACGCGGTTCGCGCGTCGCTGCCGATCGTCGTCGTCACATCACTGGGAAGCGAGGAAGATCGCCGCCGCGGGATCGACGCCGGAGCAGACGCCTACATGGTCAAGCGCAGCTTCGACCAGCAGGCGATGCTCGAAACGGTCGAGCGGTTGCTCGGGCGGTGACCCTCGGCACGGTCCCGCGCGTCCTCATCTGTGAGGACTCGCCGCTTTTCGCCCTCGCGCTGCGACGGGTGCTCGAACACGACAGCGACATCGCTGTCGTCGGCGTTTGTGCGACGGCCGAGCAGGCGATTGCCGAGCTTCACCGGCTGAAGCCCGACCTCGTCACGATGGACATCGAGCTGCCGGGCATGAAGGGCCTTCAGGCGGTCGAGCGGATCATGAGCCTCTGCCCCACGCCGACGCTCGTCCTCTCCTCGCACGTCGGCCGTCGAAGCACCGACACCGCAGCGGCGCTCGCCGTCGGCGCGATCGACGCGATCGCGAAGGAAGACGTCGCGCTCCGCTCGCCGGACGGCGCCGAAGGCGCGGCCTTCCGGCGCCGCATCAAGATCTTGAGCCGCGCGCGCGTCGTTCGGCTTGCGCGCCCGGAGCCACCGCGCCGCCGCGACCGACACGATCGGTTGCGGCCCGTTTCGCTTGTCGCAATCGTCTCGTCGACCGGCGGGCCGCCCATGTTGAAGCGGCTGCTCGAGAGCTTGCCGGGCGACTACCCGATTCCGATCCTCGTCGTCCAGCACATGGCCGCCGGGTTCACCGACAGCCTCGCGCTCTGGCTCGATCGCGCGATCCAGCTGCCGGTGCGGACGTCCGAGGACGGCGCGCCGCTCGAGCCGGGCGTGACGATCGCGTCCGAAGGCTCGCACCTGACAGTCGAAGGCTCGCGCATCTCGCTCGACGATCGGGAGTTTCCGGGCCCGCATCGTCCGTCGGGCGACGTGTTGCTGAGCAGCGTCGCGCGCGCGATCGGAGCCTCGTCCGCCGCGATCGTCCTCACCGGGATGGGCCGCGACGGTGCAAACGGCGCTGCGGCAGTCAAAGCAGCCGGCGGGATCGCAATTGCCCAGGACGAGGCCTCATGCGTCATCTACGGCATGCCGAAAGCTGCAGTGGAGGCTGGCGTCGACATCGTGCTGACACCGGAAGAGATCGCGGAGGCGCTGAAGGCGCTCAAGTACGCCCCGCTCGCGGTGAGACTTTGAACAGCGGCTTCGCAGAGCTCGCGGACCTCGTCCACCGCGAAGCGGGTATCACGCTGACCGACGCGCAGGAGACGTCGCTCCGTGCGGCGCTCGGTCGCGCGGCGCCCGGCCTCGACGCCAACGCGTTCCCCCAGCAGACGAACCATCCGATCGAAGGCCGGCCGATGGTGCAGCGGCTGATCGACGAGGTCACCG
>JBKPRX010000036.1:0-5357 GCA_046734795.1 Actinomycetota bacterium | reverse complement strand
GCGTACCGAAAGCCGGTCTGCATCGCGCCGCCGATCCCGAGGTTGAACGGAAGGCTGACGACGGCGGCGCCTGCGGCCGCGGCGGCCGCTGCCGTGCCGTCCCGCGAGCCGTCGTCCACGACGACGACGTCGAGGTCGCGATCGACTTCGCGAAGCTCGGCGACGACGCGGCCGACGCTCGCTTCCTCGTTGTACGCGGGGACGATCGCGACGCAGCGCAACCGACCGCGTTCAGCTCGCGGCCGCGCGGATGCCTCGGGCGCGGACTCGAGACTCGTCACGTCGCCACGCGCTCCCGCGTCGCGAGGCCGAGGACCTCGAGCAGCTGCCGTGCGCGGTGGAGGTACGTGTGCTCGTCGAGCGCGCGCTCGCGAGCGCGACGGCCGAGCTCCTCCGCTGCGGCCGGATCGCCGAGCAGCTCGCGATACGCGGCGACGGCTTGCTCCGCGTCTTCGGCAACGAGCAGCTCGCGACCCGGCTCGAACCAGCGCTCGAGTCCGGCAACGGGGTTCGAGACGATCGCGGCGCCGGCCATCGCGAGCTCGAACGGCCGCGCCGACGACGACGCGGACAAGGTCGCGTGCGAGCGCCGGGTGATGTTCAAATTGACGTGCGCTCCCGAGATCGTGCGGTTGAACGTGTTGAACGGCACGTCGCCGAGCAGGCGCGCGCGTCCGATGTCACCGCGAAAGTCGCGTCCGCCGAGCGCGAAGTCGACGTCGGCGAGCACGCGGCTCGGCTCGCCGACGAGCTCGCGCATCCACTCGCGTCGAAACTTGTCGCCGTATCCATAGAAGAAGACATCCGCGTCCTTCTCGACCGGGAGCGGCTGGAAGACGCTCGGGTCCGCCGCCCAGAAGAGCGGCTCGACTCGGCGAGCCCCGAGCTCGAGGAGGCGCGGAACGCCGCCCTCCGAGTTCGACACGACGACGTCGTACTCGGACGGATCGGCGCCGTGGTAGTAGTTGAACCCCGTGTCCATGCCGCCGAATTCCGGCAAGCTCATCGGCACGTCACCGTCGTAGAAGACGATCGGGATGTCGAACCGGTCCCGCAACCGCGTCGGCACTCCTCGCAGGTGGCTCATCGGAACCGTGAAGACGAGCACGGCATCGACGTCGCCCTCGCGTTCGAGCAGCGACTCGACGTGCCGCTGCCAGCGCGGCGTCACGGTACGCCAGATCACCTCGCGGACGAACTTGTCGCTGCGGGTCTCCGGCGGCGTGTCCTCGTCGCGGCGCAGGTAACGGTCGCCCTTCAGCCGTGCCGCGCCGGCACGAAGCGCCGCGTACGCCTCCGCCTCGCGATAGAGCGGATTCGGCGCGGTCCGCCACCACGGCGACTCGATCGCGCGCCCGCGGTACGGCGTCACGATCAGATCGACGCCGGCCTCCGCGAGCCCCTTCCAAAGCTGCCACCAGGCGGGCGTGCAGCCGTAGCGAAAGTCGAGATCGACCGCAGACGCAACCGCCAGGATCTTCGGCGCCTTCACGGTCGAAAGTATGGCTGGCGGGTGTGTCGGCTCTGTTAGCGCGCTAGTACGCGCCCTTGCCGCCGAGGACCGCAGGAACCGTCTTCGCGAGGATCGAGATGTCGAGCCACACCGACCAGTTCTCGAGGTAGTAGAAGTCCAGCCGGACGAGGTCGTCGAACGAGAGCGCGATCCGGCCCGACACCTGCCAGAGACCCGTCATGCCCGGCAGCACGAGATAGCGCTTGCGATGCCAGTCCTCGAGCTTCAAGAAGTCGCGCACCGGCAGCGGGCGCGGACCGACGAGGCTCATGTCGCCGCGCAGGACATTCAGCACTTGCGGCATCTCGTCCAGCGAGACCCGTCGCAACAGGCGACCCACTCGCGTGACACGGGGATCGTCGCGGATCTTGAACAGCGCACCCGAGGCTTCGTTCTCTTCCTCGAGCGCCGGCTGCCGCTCCGCCGCGTCGTCGAGCATCGAGCGGAACTTCAGCATCGCGAACTCCTGCTCTCCGAGGCCGACGCGCCGATCGCGATAGAGGACGGGCCCGCGTGAGTCGAGCTTGATCGCGACGGCGATCACGAGCCAGAGCGGCAGGCCCAGCAACAAGATGAGCGTGCTGACGACGAGGTCGAACGAGCGCTTCACGAGCCAGTCCATCCCGGCGAACGCGGGCGGGCGCAGCTCGAAAAGCGGCACGCCTTGGCCCGGTACGTATTCGGCGCGCTGCACCAGGAGCTCCGTCGTCGTCGGCGCGATGCGAACCTGGACGCCGCGCCGGTGGGCGTGCTCGACCATGTCGAGGAGCTGCGATTCCTCGTAGTCCGACCCCGTGACGATCAGCTCGTCGATCGCACGCTCCTCGAGGACGCGCGGCAGCTCCGACAGATCTCCGAGAACGTCGTGCGGCACGCCGTCCGGCGATGAGGTCACGACGCCGACGAACTCGTAGTCGATCCCGCCGCGACCGAAACCGAGCGTGCGCCTCAGGTCGAGCAGATGCTCGCCTTCGCCGACGAGCACGGCGCGCCGCCGTGCGCCGAGCACGCGCAGCACGTCGCGCGTGACGACGTCGTAGCTCGCGCGGAAGACGACGATGCAGATCGTCGTCATCAGGAACGCCGTGGGATAGAGCCCGTACGTGCCGTGCTGGTAATCGGTGCCGACTGCGAAGGCAAGCGTGATCACGAGCACGAGCAGAAGCGACGCCACGACGCGACCGACTCCGGCGCGCTGCTCGCGCGATGCATAGAGGCCCGCGCGCCAGAAGACGAGCACGGTCACGACGAGCAAGAACGGCAGCCATTTCTCTTCCGCCTTCCACGGCAGCCCCCAGAGGATCGGGTGGTCGCCGCGGTAGACCGCGCGGAGGATCAGCGCGATGTACAGGCCGAGTGCAAGGCCGGCCATGTCGAGCAAGACGAGCACGAGGATGCTCGCGAATCGGCGCAGCACCGCGCGGAGATGCCACGGCTTGAAGACCGCCGGCCGAGCGGAGCGGATGTCGGCGGCCTGGCGCGTCTCCAGCTGCTTCGTCGCCACGGGAGGAGTGTATTGACCGGCTCGGGCCGGGCCCTCGCGCGCCGCGGCGGCGGTTACCCTGGCGCGGTGCGTCCGCGGCTCGCGATCCCGCTGCTCGCCGCGGTCACGGCGCTGCCGCGCCTCGCGGTGCTCGTGTACGAGCGCGGCCGGATCCTGACCGCGTTCACCGACAAGAGCGACGACTTCGCGCGCACCTTCGTCGACTCCGGAACCTTCGGCCTCATCCCCGGCCATCCGTCGGCGTATACGCAGCCGCTCTATGCGTGGTTCCTCGTGCCGCTCTACTGGATCTTCGGGCGCCATTGGTTCGTCGTCGGGCTCGCGCAGATCGTCGTCGCCGTCGGAACGACGGTCGTCGTCTACGAGATCGGCCGCCGATTCATCTCGCCAGTGGCCGGCCTCGTCGCCGGCGGCGCCGTCGCGTTGCATCCGTACCTCGTCTGGCACGACGTGCACATGAACCGCGAGATTCTCGACCACTTCCTCGCCGCGCTGCTCGTGCTCCTGACGCTGCTCGCCGTGCGCTATTTCGGCCTCTGGATTGCGGTTGCGCTCGGGCTCGTGATCGGGCTCGCGATCCTCGGCAACGTGCGGCTCGAGGCGATTCCGCTCCTCGTCGGCGCGGTCTTGCTCTGGAAGCACCGCCGGCGCGCGCTCGTTCCGCTCGCCGTCATGCTCGCCGCCGCCGCGCTCGTCGTGATGCCCTGGGTCGGACGGAACGCTGCGTCAGTCGGCTGCTGGACCGTCACGACCGATTCGAAGGCGCTCTGGAAGGCGAACAACGTTCGCACGCTCGAAACGCTCCGCGGCGGCGGGTGGATCGACCACGTGCCGCAGCCGCGTAGCTTCCCGCCGACACCGCAGGACGCGTACGAGCACTGGCAGCGAACCGGTGTCGTCGTTCCGTACGACGAGTGCGCGCAGATGAGCATGTATCAACACAAGGTGCTCGACTTCTGGCGCGATCATCCGGGCGAGAAGGCTCGGCTCGCGTTGTTCGACGCGACGTGGCTGTGGCAACCGTCGGTCGTCGAGACTCGAGGCCGGCCGGGTGCGGGCGGCTGGCTCGACACGCTGCGCCGTTCCGCCGAGCCCGCCTACATGATCGTTCTCTACGCTCTCGCGATCGTCGGCGTGTTCCTCGTCCCGCGCATCGTCGCAATCGTCGCCGTGTCGCTGCTCGCGTATCAGACGTTGACGGCGATGCTCTTCGTCGGCGAGACGCGCTACCGCGTGCCGTGGGACTTCTTGCTCGCGCTCTGCGCAGGCGCCTGCGTCGTCTGGTTGTGGGAGCGGCGGCCGTTGTGGCACCGAGGCCCGGTCGTCGAGTGACGAAGCTCGAGCGGCTCGACGAGGCCTACCGCGCTCACCACGAGCGAGGCGACCGCGCGGGCTTCGTCTTCGGCGGCGACGAGCGTGCGCAGCTCTTCGCGCGGCTCGTCGGCGGTCCGGGCAGGCGCGTGCTCGACATCGGCTGCCGGTACGGCGCGCTGACGCGCGCCTATCTCGAGGGAAACGACGTCGTCGGCATCGACGTCGATCGCGACGCGCTCGCTCGAGCCGCCGAGCTCGGGATCGAGACGCACTGGGCGGACGCGGAGGAGTCGCTGCCTTTCCCCGACGCGAGCTTCGACGTCGTCGTCGCGGGCGAGCTGATCGAGCACCTGCGCGAGCCGGAACGGCTGGTCGCGGAGATCGGGCGCGTGCTGCGCGGCGGCGGCACCTTCGTCGGCTCGGTTCCGAACTTCTTTCGGCTGCGCAACCGCTTGTCGATGCTTGCGGGCCGGCCGCTCGATCACGATCCGACGCATCTGCGGATCTTCGCGCCGCGCGACGTCGAGCGGTTGCTTGCCGCTTACGACGACGTCGAGCTTCGGTTCGTCGCGAGTCGCTTCCTGCGCGTGTCGCCGCGGCTCTTCGGCAACTTGATCGTCTTCAGCGCGCGAAAGCCTCGCTGAACGAGACTGCCGCGCCTTCGCGGCTCGCCTCGTGCCTGCCGCCGCGGCGACGAAGGATGCGCAGCGCTTGCGTGAACGCAAGGCGGCGCCGCGTGTCGAGGAGGTCGTAGTCGTGACAGTACGCGTGCACGTACGGCGGCAAGCGTCGTGCAAGCACTGCGCGCGCGAGCCCGCCGACGGAATGCGTCGTCGGCAGCTCCTGCAACGTCGCGCCTGAATCGAGTCGCACCTCGGTCACCGTTGCCACACGTGCGGTGCAGTCGGTGTAGCCGAGCTCCGCGAGCGTTTCCGCGACGGCTTCGTCCATGTACCACCCGCCGCCGCAGAAGAGCCTCGGCTCGAGTCCATTCGCGCGGAGCCAACCCGCCTCCTCGCGCACGCG